>DASRRM010000350.1:0-7874 GCA_035695715.1 Tepidisphaeraceae bacterium | reverse complement strand
GGGGGGCCGCTGGTGGTCACAAAAAAATCCCGCAATGACAAATCCGAGCTGGCATCGCAGTAAATCAGCCAGCCGTCCGATCTTGGCGAGGCGTCAGTAAACAGAAACAACTGCGACGGATGCACGAATCTGCTCACCTTGGCGCGAAGGCGGCTATGGGGACGCGGCGAGCTTACCAAACCGCTTCCATCCCAAACCAAACTCGTTGCCCAGCCCAATGCCGCTTCGTTGAATGCGTAGCTCCCATACTCCGGTGCGCCGTCATACACCGTTTCGGCCAGCGTCTCCTGATCGCGGTTTGATGGGCAGTGAAACAGTTGTCGAACCAGCCCGGTTTGGACGCTGGCTGAGACGGCTGCCTCGGATGTCGCATCGATGTGCTGGCCCAGAATCGGCGCCAGCGCGCCGAGGACCGACATCACATGGGGATTCGCCGACGTCCCGTAATAGTCGTACCGCTGCATCTGCGAGTCTTCGAGCGATGTGGGGTCAAGTCCATTGGGATGAGGAAGCCCGACGAACGGCATGTATCCATCATGCGAGTCGGCGTGCGCCGCCATCGCCGCCAGGATTTGCCGCTGTTGTGCCATGCATCTGGCGCAATTGGCAGCCTCCCGCGCCCGCGCGAACATCGGGAAAAGAAGGCCGACCAGCACCCCCACAATGCCAATGACAACCAAGAGTTCGACAAGTGTAAAGCCAGCTCGTGCGACAGGACGCGTAGAACAAACAACACGCTTCATAGAGGAAGAGGCCATGATGTGATCCTCTCGATATGTGGTAAAAATCTTGTATCACATCGTCCATTCCAGAGCAACATTAATCTCGGGATCAATGGGATGGCTGCGACACCGGGAGACGCGTGAATGAAGCATTCTCTGGGAGCAGAGTATCACGTCGGCACGCCGACCGCGCCAGATGTAAAGGTTCCCGCGCCGTAGGCGGGGTTGGTGGTGGTGGCGTAGAGGTTGTTTGTGATCAGTGCGCCGAGGGTGGTGACGATGGGTTTGAGGAAGATGTTGTTGTAGATCTGCACGCCGTCCCAGTTGCCGAGTTTGTTGGTGTTGATCGCCAGTGAGGTGGCGCTCAGGGTATTGTTGTAGATCAGGTCGTTGTTGCTGGTGAAATTCATCTTCAGGGCGTAATCGACGTTCCAGGTGCTGTTGTGGTAGGCGGCCCAGCCGGAGGAGCCGTTGTCGAGGAAGATGGCGGTTCCGCCATAACCGGCGCTGTGAATGTTGTAGATCTGGTTGTAGCAGATGGTTCCGCCGACAGGGGCCACTCCGACGGTGTAGACGCCGCCGGCTTCGGTGGTTTGCAGGCCGATGTCGTGGATGGTGTTGTAAAAGACCGTATCGCCCGCCGCCCCGGCGACGATTCCATGCCGGCCACAGTTGTAGACGGTGTTGTGCTCGATGAGGACTGACGGATCGAGCGCGCGAATGCCGGCACAGTTGGTGCCGACGTAATCCACGTCATGCACGACATTGTTGTTGATGATTCCGCCGATGCCGGAGAAGACGATTCCATCGCCGGAGGAATAGGCGATGGTGCTGTTTTCGACGACGCAGTTGGCCCCGCGCATGAAGATGCCTTCAGTCGGGTTGGACCAGTATCCGATAGGCACGAGCCGGCTTTCGCTGGAATATTTGGAATAGATCCGGTTCACCACGATATCGTTGGAAATGGAGGTCGTGCGGATGGTCGATGAGAAAAGCGACATCCCCTGGATGGTGATATCGTGAACGTTACTGACGTCGAACGCGTAAACGCGCTTCTTGACTTCAACATCATGCAGAAGCGGACTGTCGCTCTTGGGCATCCAGACATACAGCAGGCCGGTGGTCGGATCGCGATACCATTCCCCGGCGGCGTCGAGCGCCTTGAGCTTGCCCCAGAGGAAGAATTTATTCCCGGCGGTCGGCGTTGCATATTGATCGCCGGCAACATAGCTGATGGTGACGCTTCCCGGCGAAGAGGACGTGACGGTGGCCGACTCATTGTACCACGCCTGCCCGGGAGCCATCTGCAGCACCGCCCCCTGCCAAAAGCCGGCCGGCTGATTGAGGGCGGTGTCATAGATTGTCGCCACACCGGGGCTGGCAATTTTAACCGATTGCATCGTGGCCTTGGCCGGCGTTGAGGGGGTTGAAAGCGATGTGTTGGGCCAGCGTGCTTCCACGCCGGCCAGGCCGTCGAAGAAAACTTCGTTGTTGCCGGCATTCAGGTCCCACGACATCGGGGCGCGATAAATATTGCCGGAGTATTTTGTCCAGCCGGTGATGGGGTCGGCGCCGGTGATGGTTACTTTTTCGCCGTTGTAGGCTTCAAACACGATGGGGTTTCCCGGCGTGCCGGAGTTGGCGGGGGTGACCTCTTCATGATAAACGCCGGCTCGGATTTCAACGTGATCGCCGGCCTTGGCGATGGTGGCGGCATGCTGGATGGACTTAAACGGGGCGGCGATGGTGCCGGGATTCTGATCCGACCCGGCTGGCGAAACAAACCAGCTCGACAAAAGCCGTCGCTCTTCGAGCGACTCGAAGATGCCGCGAAACCGGCCCTGATTTTTAGGGAAATGGATCAAAACTGCCCTGTGTTTAACGGTTATTGTCGCCCAGCGGCCAACTGAACCCTTGGACCGGGAAGATGACTATAACAAACGATTGCTGCTCGGAAAGGCAAAAATACGCAAAGCCAGCGATAAATTTTGGGGCGGGTCACCATCTGGCCGTGGGGGATCAATCCAGCCCTGTAACCTTGGCCGCCAATTTTTTCTTAAATAGATGGGAAAGAGACCAGTGACCCGTTGTAATACGGGAAAATCTGCTGCTGTGGCGTGGCCTCTTTCGGCGTGCGCGGTCGTGGGTCGAGGCACACTTTTTGGGAGCATCCATCCAATGAAGCATTCATTTTTCAAGCAAACGCTCTGGGCCATCCTGCTGGCGTTCTTGTCTGCCACCGCATTTGTTCCGGCCCGGCTCAGCGCCGATGAACCGGCCAAGGCGCAACAAGCCACCGGCAAGTGCATGATGTGGAAGGTCTCATCCCCCACCGCCACAGTCTACCTTGTTGGCTCCATGCATCTGGCAACGCCGGCGATGTATCCGCTGCCGAAGGAAATGGAAGCAGCGTTCGCCTCGGCCGACACACTGGTCGTTGAAGTCAATATTGAAAAGATCGACCAGGCGAAAATGATGGCGTTCGTTCAGGAAAAAGGGATGTACGGCGGCAATGAAAAATTGTCGGACAATCTCAAGCCCGAAACCTGGGAAAAGCTAAAGGACCAGTGCGAGAAGCTCGGCCTTTTCGAGGCTGGAATCCAGAAGATGAAGCCCTGGCTCTTGAGCATGACGATGCAGGTCCTGCAGGTTCAAAAGCTGGGTCTCGATTCCTCACTGGGAATCGACAAGCACTTTCTCGATCTCGCCGCGAAGAAAGGGACCAAGGTCGATGAACTGGAGTCGGCTGAATTTCAAATGAATCTGCTGGCCGGCCTCGACGCCAAGGCGCAGGAACACCAACTTGTGCGCGCGTTGGACGAGAGTAAGAACCTGAAGGAGGATGTGGCGGACATCGAGCAGGCCTGGATCGCCGGCGATCCTACCGCCATGGAAAAGCAATTGACCAAACGTCAGAAGGATCATCCCGAGGCCGCCGCGGCGGCACAGAAATTGATCTACGACCGCAACGGCCCGATGGCCGAGAAGGTCGAGGCGTACCTGAAGGGGAACAAGACCGTATTTGTGATCGCCGGCTGCGCGCACATGGTTGGGGACAAGGGCATCGTGAGGATCCTGCAAAAGGACAATTTCAAGGTCGACCAATCGACCGCGACGCCGGAGGGCAATGTCGAACGCAAATAGGTAGTTGAGGGATTGTGAGCGGCAATCAAGACAAACGATCCGGCTTTTTCATCGCGTCCGCCGTCGCCGGCGTTGCGCTCTGCATCTTTGTCGTCGTCGCTTATGCGTGCGTACGTCAAAACACAATGGGCATCGCCTGCGGTGTCCGCGGCGGCCGGTTCTGGATGTTCTCGCTCTCCAACGGATCGACAATTTCCCTGGAGGTCTTCAGGCGGTGGCCCTGCGATCAATCGCTCGTGTACGTCTCGCACCCGCGCGACCGTCATGGCTTTTATGGACCTCTGGTCGTGCCCAACCAGCTGCGTCACACATCTTTCGTCATCTTCGGCATAACGCAATGTGATGCGGACGTGTATGGGCTGCCAGACGGCAACGTCCCCCTGGATTCAATTCAGGGGTTGCCTCTTTCCATTTCCGCCAGCACGCCATATTGGAATGTAGGGACTGACCAAAGCACGGTGCTCTGGTTTACGTTTTTTATCATCCTTTTTTGGAGTGTTACGGCGGGCCGAAGGTTGAGGCGCCGTTGGTTGGAAAGGCGAGACGAACATGTTCATAGCTGCCCCGCGTGCGGGTATAACCTTTCCCATTCTCCGGGACGGTGCCCAGAAGGCGGCAGGCTTCGGCGGAAGTAAACGAGCGGGAAACGCAACGCGGTGACGGAGTGAATTTCATCTCGGCGTCGCGCTGGCATCTGTCGGCGGATTTCCTATCCTCGCTTTTACTGATGTTCGCGTCTAACTGAAATCTAACCCTCGCCAAGAAAAGGATTCCCGTGCCTACCCGATACCCCGAGCTTGCCGAGTTGCTGAAGAAAAAGTCGCTGAAGTTTGGAAACTTCGTCTTAGCCAGCGGGCGAACGAGCACCTATTACATCGACGGCCGGCTGACCAGTTTTGACCCGGCAGGGGCGGCGCTGATCGCCGAGGCGGTGCTGAAGGAGATCGAGGGGATGGCGGTGGACGCGGTGGGCGGGATGGACATGGGGGCGACGCCTATTGTCGGGGCGGTTGCCTGCCGGAGCCATTATATCGGCCGGCCGATGCCGACGTTCGTCGTCCGCAAGGAAGTGAAAAGCCACGGCACGCAGAAGAAGATCGAGGGCAATCTTCCCGCCGCCGGGGGCAAGGTCGTTATCATTGACGATGTGGTGACCAGCGGCGATTCGATCATCAAGGCGATCGACGCCACGCAGGAAGCCGGCTGCGCGATATTGCTGGCGATTTCGGTTTTGGACCGCGGCGCCGGCGCGGCCGAAACGCTGGCGGCGCGGGGAATCGCCTATCGGCCGCTGGTGACGCTGGCGGATTTGGGGATCAGTTAATGGAGGGGCGCGGCCTGCTTTTTTGGCGATCGGTTGCTAAATGTAGGCTGGGCGTACTCGCCCACCGTTCGTCGCCCGCGAAGGATGGTGGGCGAGTACGCCCACCCTACGGGGTGCCGGGAAAGACTTGAAGTAGCCCCCCCGCTGCTTTTCTCGTGTTTCATGTCTGCCGGTAATGTATAATTCAGTCATGACCATCGCATTTGCGCCAAGAAATCGGACCTCAGGGGCGGCCGCGAAAGCGCTTCCGACGCTGGCTGACCTGCTCGAGGATCTCGGCGGCATTTCTCCTGCGCGAATCGTTTATCGCCCCGGCATGAGCCCCGCCACGGAGAAAGATGTGGTGGAGTATCAGGCAAAGGGGCATCGGCTTTTTGAGCTGGTGGATGGCGTTCTGGTGGAGAAGGCGATGGGGTTGTGGGAATCATTTCTTGCCGGGGCGATACTCGCTGCATTACATGCCTTCGTGGCCCCGCGAAAGCTGGGAAAAGTGAGCGGCGAGGCGGGGATGCTGCGCCTGTTTCCGAACCTGAATCTGATTCGCATGCCGGACGTTGCTTACATTTCCAGAAAGCGCCTTGAGGATGCCGACGCGTGGGGGAAAGCCGTTCCGCAACTTGCGCCGGACCTTGCCGTGGAAGTCATCAGTGAAGGAAACACCGCGGCGGAGATGGAGCGCAAACGCGACGAGTATTTCAAGGCCGGCGTCCTGCTGGTGTGGATCGTCAACCCCGTGAGCCGGACCGTTGACGTCTACACGCCAGGTTCCCCGGCGGTAACAATGTCGAGCAGCCAAATTCTCGACGGAGGCCCAGTGCTTCCGGGATTCACGCTCAATCTGGCCGAGCTTTTCGCGGAACTCGATCGATATCCTGTTTGAGAGACCGTGGAACCGCCCATTGTACTAAACAGATCACTCCAACCTATTCCGGTATGGCATCTTGATTTCCGCGATCCGCCAGGGCTGAAGGGATAGCCGGGGGCGACGGAGGATGCATGAAGTTGTGCCATGCGCCGCTGACGGTGTAGCGGTCGAAGCCGCCGCGGGGGATGGGGCCGGTGGCGCCGATCAGGGAGGCGGTTACGCTGAAGGCAAGCAGGATCCCAGCCAGAATCCAGGAGGTGGTGCGATGGCTTCGCCGCAGCCAGGCGCCGGCCCAGAAAATCGTCAATGGCAGGAAAACGACAAACCAGCGCGTGGCAAACATCGCATCCCGCGTGGTGGTTCGGCTGATGGCGTAGATCAAAATGATGATCAGCGCCCCGCCCAGCGTCGTGCCGGCGAGCATTTTGGTGGCGGCGGGCCAATGGCGGTGCATGACGAGCGACACGCCGATGATTCCCATTAAAACCACCGGGAAATGGCTGAAGATGCCATGCCAGCCGAGCATGGCGCTGTAAACGCGATACGAGCCGCGCAGGAAACTCTGCCATGGCGTTTGCGCTTCATCGTCGTCGTCGCTGGCGGTGGAAGAGGCGAAGAGGGAATTGGCCGGCGCAGAAGCAGTCGAGGGGCTGGTTGCCTCTTCCTCGGCGGATTTGCCGGGGACCATATCGCCGACATCGGCTTTTCGCCGGATTCGCGACAGTGCCAGTTCGGGGTGGAACATGCCGGGGCGAATGTCGCCGGTGATTGGGCGGTTGAGGCGGGCGTGAATCGTGAGTGGCAAAGCCGCCCCCAGGACATAGAGGGCAATTCCCACGCCGCGCGTCAATATGGGCCAGCGGAAAGCGCCGATGACCAATACGAACAGAATGAGGAACACGACCGCGGGCGGATCGATGGTTGCCGCCAGCGCCGTGAAAATTCCCGCCAGCAAAAGCCAGCCAACGGCCCGATTCAGTTTTTCGTGGGTGATGACGCGGATAAACAGCGTTGCCGCGGCCAGAAGCAGTGCAGCCGCCGGAGCATGCGCGTTAATGACCGTGGAATAGCTGATCAATCCACTGCCGACCACCGCCACCAACGCCAACGTGGCGCGCAATGGCCGCTTCATCTCGAAGATTCGGCTCATGCGATAAACCAGCCCCGCCGACAGCGCCACCGGCAGCGTAATGCAGAGCAACGTCAGCCAAAAGACGGTGGAACTGGGATCGCGGCCCAGGGTAAGGCCCATGCGGTGCATCACCCAATATGGCCCGCTCATTAAAGCCGCCAGCATGGGCGGCTGCTTGCTGTAGAAATGGGCGGGAAACTTTTCCCCGGCATCAGACTTGGCGACGATCTTGTCGCGCGTGTCGCGGAAATCGGTCCCTTCGATCGCCAGCGTATGGTGTTCGACGATCGCCTGGATCGTGCCAAGGCGTGATTGCTCATCATCGCTGATCAGGCTCGGGTCCGGCGTGTGCAGGGGCCGCAAGAGCGGAATGCTGATAATCAGCACGATGATCGGCGCGCAGAGTGCCCAGGGCCGAACATGACGGCGGGTGGCGAATCGGCGCAGAGCAACGGCTACGGACATGGATAAGACCGAATCAGCCTCCGGCGTCGCGCCGGAAGCATCGTATGATTGGATCCGCGGCGGCGGGCGCGGAACGCTAGGGGCCCTGGCCAGAAGTCCTGCAACGAATTCGCTCGCCTATGATTCCGAGAAGGAACGAAGCCCTTTCGGAACGGAGGCCGAGCCATGCGGGGTCGAAGACCACATGAAATCCTGATCGACGACGATGATCTGCCCACGTTG
>DASRRM010000349.1:0-6160 GCA_035695715.1 Tepidisphaeraceae bacterium | reverse complement strand
AAATCGCCCGTCAACGGATCAAGATGGTAGGTCTGCACTACACGCGTTTGGCGGAGCAAACCCGCGCTGGCCGCGCCAGAATGAGGAAAAGCGGCGAAAAATTCGGCGAAAATCGTTCAAAGTGCGAAAGCCGGGTTAGTGACCATGAACCACCGCATTTTCGCGATGCAATGCCCGTGCAATGTGCGATGCAATGCCAAACCACCCAACCCGCGTTTTCACGCTGAAAACGCGGGTTGATGCGCTGGAATGCAACGAAATGCTATGGTTTTGCGAGGTGTTCCAGCAAGAAATTGACAAAATGGGGATTAATCGCGCAAGCCTTTTTATGGGAATGGTTTATAAGACGGTTGACAATACGGCGGACGACTTTGCCGCAGGATAGACCGTCATTTTTTGCAGGACCATTCATGACACGCGCGTCCGGCCCGTGCTTGGACTTTTTACTCCGAAAGCACAAGGCACGGCCGAGACGGCCGTGTCACGCGTGTCACGATCGGGCCGCAGGATACAATGGCGCGCGGTCCAACCGCATCCGCCCCGCGCACAAATGAAGTCGGCATTCATCCATCTCCTGGCGATCGCGTTATCGATCGGCGTTACGTTTGCGCTGGCGGCCGAAATACTGCCCGATATTCTCCCACACTCCGTCCCAAGCGTCCTTGAGTCGGTCATGGTCAAATCCGCGGAGATGCCCCTCTCTTTCGACAATCGATTGCTCAAGCCCAGCGCCGGGGGATGGGAAGTCTCGCCGCCCAAAGGCGACGCTATTGAATTGGACCGCGACGCTTTTCTAAAGCCGATCTCCCAAAGCGTGCTCGTTTCCTTCGCGGTGATCGTCCTGACACTCCTTGTCAGCCGGCATTGGGAACTGGGCGGCATGGCGGGGATCGTGCTGGCGATTTTCTGCGGGTGCATGGCGTTCTTCGGAGTGCCGGCAGCCAGCGGGTTTCTCCAGGGGAGCGGCATTGCTCTTTTCTCTCCAAATCCTCGAACACTCGGTAACTACTTCCAAGTCATTCCATTCATCGCGCCCATCCTCGTTGGCGCGGCCATTGCACTTATCTGGCGTGCGACGCGCTGGGCTTTGGAGCCGGAGAGTCCGCGTCCCCCGATGCGGCCTGATTTCCAGTTTGTCCAACGGGCCTGCTTGCTGGCCGCCGCCGCGTCAGCGCTGACCGTCGCCCTGATTTGGGGGCGCGTCGATTACCGCGCCAGAGAAAGTTGGATGGATCTATTTCACAACGGGCATTGGGACATGGGTTCGACGCCATTCATGCTTTGGCGGGCCGTCGTCGTTGCCGTGGTCGCGTTTACCGCGTGCCTGTTGCTGCTGAAAAATGTGGGTGGCGCCAGAACGAGCCGGTTGCCATGGATCATGATGCTATGCCTGCTTCCGCTCGGTCCCGAATCGGCAGGCGCCTTTGCGTTCCTGCTCATGGTCGTGTGCGATAGCCCGAGCGGAACACAGTCGGAAGAAGAGCCGTCGGACATGGTCACTTGAGTGACCATGGATCAGCCGACACCGAAGCGCCCCAGCAAAGCGAAGCGCATCACCATAGAAACATTAACTGGCTGCTGAAGCAACCAGTCCGAAAAAGACCACCGACGCCCCCAAAGTGCATCGGGGGCGTCCGTGCATCCTCATATTATCGGACCCTATTCATCCTCCAATTCCTCTGTGAATTTCTAATGGCCGCGGGCATAATTGTGATACACTGATGGTGGTCCTTCGCCGCGGAATTCCCTTCTGTTTTGGGGTTCTTGACCTTGCTCGCCCTGAGGCCGTTTATTGTGATGCGATCATGCTGACGGATCGGCTTGCGCCACAGAGGGAAGAGTCATGTCCAAGCGCCTGCCTAAGCGGGCTTTGCATTCCAAATCGCGCAGGCTATCCACTCGGATGCCGGGGTGCGGGTTCGTCGACATTCTGGAAACACGCCTGCTTCTGGCCGCACATCCCGTGCGCACCATCAGCGGCCATATCTTCAACGATCTCAATGGCAACGGCACGCGCCAGACGAAGGAACACTTTCTGGCCGGCGTTGCGGTTTATGTCGACTTGAACGGAAACTCCGTGCAGGACGCCGGGGAGCCGTCGGCGGTCACCAACAAGCTGGGCGCGTTCACTTTCAAAAAATTGCCGCCGGGGGTTTATGATATCGTGGCCGTTGCGCCGGCCGGCGATGTGCCGACCATTCCGTCGACGGGCATTACTGCGGTCAACGTCACGAAGCATTCGGTGCTGAATCTTCGCTATGGATTCAAGGCCGGCGTGGGCACGAAGACCCCGCCGCCCGATACCGCCCCGCCATCGGCGGCTTTGGATGCGACCGCGCTGACGACGGCGGGATTTTCCCCCTATCGATTCTCGGTCACCTGGAGCGATTCCACCGCAGTTGACGCCAGCAGTTTTGGCGATGGAAATCTCATCGTTACCGGGCCCGATGGTTACGACCAGGCGGCGGGGCTGGTGGGAATCGACGCGGCGGGGAACGGTTCACCGCGCACCACCACTTATCAGATTTCCGCTCCCGCCGCGGGATGGACTGACGACTCCGACGGCACCTACACCATCATGCTCAACGGCGGGCAGATTCGCGACACCCTGGGCAACATTGACGGCGCAATCGCCTTGGGAACGTTCACCGCCGAGATTCCGGCCGGCGTTCCCGGCGCGCCGGCGCTGGTTGGCGGGGTGAATAACGTCACCACGTCGAATAATTCCTCGGCCGCCAGCAAACTTTCGTTCACCATCTCCAACACCATCGCCGGCGCGCAGCTCATTCTCGAAGCCGATGGAACGCCGCTCGCCACGGCCACCGCCGCTGACGACAGCACCACGATTTCAACCAACGGCAGCTCGGCTTTAGCCGATGGGCCGCATCAGTTTGCCGTCACTCAGACGTTGACCAACGGCCTGGAATCCACCTCCGCCCCGGCGACGATCACCGTCGACACCGCTGGCCCGACCGATGCGCTTACAGCCGCCGCCCTCACCACCGGCGGCGCATCAACCTACACCTTCACCGTCGCCTACACCGACGCCACGGCGGTTTCCGTCGCATCTTTGGGCGGCGGCGGCTTGCTGGTTACCGCGCCCACCACGCAGCACATCACGCCGACCCTGGTTTCCCTCGACACCAACGCTGACGGCCCGATGCGGACGGCGACTTATTCTGTCGCTGCTCCGGGTGGAACCTGGACGCAGGCGGACAATGGCTCTTACACGGTGACACTGCTGGCGAATTCGGTGTTCGATGAAGTGCATAACGTGGCCATGGGCCGGGTCATGGGCAGCTTTACCGTCAGCATCGGCCAGCCGCTCTCGCCCAGCACCGCGACGCCGGTATTGCTCGCCGCCAGCGACACCGGCACCTACAGCAACGATGATCTCACGAATTTGAACAACAGTTCCCACGGCAAATCGCTGCAGATTTCCGTTCCGGACACGCAAGTCGGCGCGAAGGTGACAGTGTTTTCCGATGGAACGCCGATCGGCTCAGCCACCGCCGCCGGCACGACAACGACGATCACCACCAACGGCGCGCTCACCCTCACCAGCGGCACCCATCTGCTGACGGCGGGGCAGACCGTTACCGGCGAAGGCGCATCCAACCCATCGCTGCCGAGGGGAATCGTCGTCGATACGCAGGCGCCAACGGCCACATCATCGCCCGCGCCGGTTTCGGGCTTTGGCGCGACGGTCTATACGTTTTCCGTGGTCTATCGCGACAACATTGCCGTCGATGAATCGCACCTGGGCAACGGCGATGCGATCGTGACCGGCCCGAATGCATTCAGCGAGAACGCCACCCTGCTGTCGGTCAATTCGCACAGCAACGGCTCGCCGCTGACGGCGATGTACTCAATCACCCCGCCTGGCGGCTCGTGGCAATCCAGCGGCAACGGCACCTACACCATTTCCCTTCAGGGCGGGCAGGTTTTTGACACGGCCGGCAACGCCGCGGCCGCCGGCGCCATCGGCAATTTCGTCGTGAACGCCGGCGTTCCCGCCAGCCCGGTGCCGGGACAGCCGAATCTTCTCGCCGCCACCGACGGCGGCGTTTCCAGCAGCGACGACATCACCGATTTCAACAACAGCTCGCCGGCCACCGCACTTCAGTTTAGCGTCGGCGCGACTGTCGCCGGCGCTACGATCACCATCTACGCCGACGGGGAGCCTATCGGCGCTGCCGTCGCGACGGGAAGCACCACGACCGTCGTTACTAACGGCACGCTTCCGCTAAGCGACGGCCCGCAGACCATCACCGCCCGGCAGGCCGTGCCGGGTGACGGACAGTCTTCCGACTCGGCAGGCCTGGCCACCTTCATCGACACTACCGCGCCCACCATCGCTTCATATGTCGCGCCCGATGTCACGGCGACAGGTGGTTCGCCCTACACCTTCAACGTCACCTACGCCGACGCGACGGCGGTGGATGTTTCCCGCCTCGGGAACGGCGATATCATCGTCAACGGGCCAAATAACATCGCACTTCCCGCCACTTTCATCTCGGCCGACCCGAACACCGACGGCCCGACGATCACCGCGACATATCAAATCACGCCGCCCGGCGGATCGTGGAGCGCAGACGACAGCGGCGCCTATACACTCAATCTCCAGATCAACCAGGTTCACGATATTGCGGGAAATACGACCCTGCCGACCTCCATCGGCACCTTTGCCGTCAACATCGCCCAACCCATAACGCCGATGCCCAACGCGCCGATTTTGGAGGCGATCAGTGACACCGGCCCTAACTCCGCCGACGACCTGACCGATCTGAATAACGCCGCGGCGGCAAGTGAATTGCAGTTCGACGTCGGCGGCACGGTTGCCGGGGCAACTGTCACCGTTTATTCCGGGTCGGCGGTCATTGGAACCGCCGTCGCCGGGGGAACGGATACGATCGTCACCACCAACGGAAATGTGACACTTGCCAATGGCGCGCGAACGATCACCGCGGCTCAGACATTGGCGGGAGAGACGCCATCGGCCAACTCCGCGCCGCTGACCGTCACCATCGACACAATTGCCCCGACGGCTGGTTCATTGTCGGCCGGCAACGTTTCTGCCGCGGGCGCGACAACCTACAACTTCAGCGTTACTTATTCGGATAATCGGCAAGTCGATTTTTCCAGCCTTGGCTCAAGCGATGTGCTCGTCACCGGTCCGGGCAACATCTCGCTGCCAGTGAGCTTCGTCTCGGCCAACCTAAGCTCCAACAGCGGATCGATCACCGCGACTTATCAAATCACCCCGCCGGGCGGATCGTGGAATGCTCCCGACAACGGCACCTATGCCATCGCATTGCAAGGCGGCCAGGTCCGCGACACCGCCGGCAACACCGCCGCCGCCGGAACGCTTGGCTCGTTTAACGTGAATGTCGCCATCCCGACGACATCCGCGCCCAGCGCGCCGATCCTCACTTCCACCAGCGACAGCGGCTCATCGCAAAGCGACAGGGTCACAAACCTGAACAACAGCTCGCCGGCCACGACCCTCCAATTTGCCGTCGGCAACACGATTCCCGGCGCGACGGTGACAGTTTATTCCGATGGAACGCCCATCGGCGCGACAGTGGCCGGCGGAACGTCGGTCATCGTCACGACGACAGGGAACACGGCCGTTCCCGACGGCGCGCACGCCATCACCGCCCGGCAGCAATTGCCGGGGGAGATCCAGTCCGGCGATTCCGGTGCTATTTCGATCACAATCGACACCACACCTCCAACCGCCGTGAACGCGACGCTTGGCGATGTGACGACGCCTGGCGGAGACACTTACACCTTCTCCGTGACCTTCGCCGACAACGTCGCGGTTGATCCCAGCAGCTTCGGAAACAACAACGTCGTGGTGAGCGGCCCCGATGGCTTCATCGCCAACGCCACGCTGGTCGCGATCGACAGTTCCACGCCCGGCGCGCAGCGCTCGGCCACTTACGTCATTTCCGCCCCGGCCGGTGGATGGTCCGCGGCCGACGACGGCGCTTACGCCGTCAGCCTCAATGCCAGCCAGGTGATGGACATCGCGGGAAATGCGGCCATTGGCGGGACGATTGGGACGTTTAATGTGAGTTTGTAATTATCACGCGCGCAGGGCGGAAAGAGCCGCGCACGGAGGGTACTCCCGAAGTAAGCGGGTCCGAAACCGCTT
>DASRRM010000348.1:0-24004 GCA_035695715.1 Tepidisphaeraceae bacterium | reverse complement strand
TGCTCCAATTGTTCCACTTCGTCCGTGTTCAACACTATCTTGTTCACTCCGTTACCTACTCCTTTGGTTTGATTCGCTCCTTCTTTGCACCAATGATAGGACCGGACAACTTCATGCGGCGGGTGTGTCAGAACCGGCGTTTGATTTCCAAATACTGTGTCATCCGCGAATGCAGGACTCCACCGCACTTCGCATCTTGCCGCGCCGGGCGCGATATTCTTTCGGCAATTCCGCCGCACTCAATGTTATCACGTTTCAACGTCCATCACCAAACTTCACTATTGATCGTGCCGTCTGTAAGATTCGTTGAAGCTGGCTCGACTTGCTTTACAAGCGTTGCTTCGTCCCTCACCAAGCAGGATCACCCCTGCCACGATTTAGAACATCATGCAAAAATCCACTCTACTTGCCGCGATTCGGCATGCCGTGATTCCCGCGACTCTATTCGCCGCCGCCTGCGCCGCTTTTGGCGCGGGGCATGAAGTTACCAAGGATAAGGCCGAGGGGCCGGAAATCCGCCCCGCCTCGCAGGAAGGGGAGCAGGCCATCGGGCATATCAAGGTGGCCGATGGGTTGAAGATTGAGCTTTGGGCGGCTGAGCCGATGCTGGCGAATCCTGTTTGCATGCGGGTGGACAATCGCGATCGCGTTTATGTCATCGAAACTTTCCGCCATACATCAAATGTGCTGGATATTCGCGGGCATATGGATTGGCTGACCGAAGATCTGGCCTGCCGATCGGTGGCAGATCGCGTTGCCCTGCTTCGCCGCAAGATGGGGCCGAACATCCGCAAGATGACCCAGGATGATGACCGCATCCGCCTGATTGAAGACACCACCGGCAGCGGCGTAGCGAACAAGGCCACCGTTTTTGCCAGCGGGTTTAATAAAATCGAATCGGGCATTGCCGCCGGGCTTTTGCCGACCAAGCAAGGCGTTTATCTCGCCGATATTCCCGATCTCTGGCTCCTGAAAGACACTAAGGGCCAGGGCGTCTCCGACGAACGCGCGCAACTCTCCACCGGCTACGGCGTTCACATTTCCTTCCTCGGCCACGACCTGCATGGCCTGGCCATGGGACCAGATCACAAAATCTATTTCTCCATCGGCGACCGCGGCACCAACGCCAAGGCCGTCGACGGAAGCACGGTTTTTCTTCCCGACACCGGTGGCGTTTTCCGCTGCAACCGCGATGGGTCGCATCTGGAAATATTCGCCACCGGCTTGCGCAATCCACAGCAGCTTTGCTTCGACGATCTCGGCAACCTCATGACCGGCGACAACAACCCCGACTACGGCGACCCGGCGCGATGGGTCTATGTCGTAGAAGGCGGCGACAGCGGGTGGCGCATCGGCTACCAGGAAGCTCGCTTCCCCAAGGGCGGCGGGCCATGGATGTGGGAAAGCCTCTGGCAAACCGAGGACAAGCTGAAAGACGCCGCATATATATTGCCGCCGGTGGCGCATCTGGGCTCAGGACCCAGCGGCGTTGCCTTTTACCCCGGCACCGGGATGCCGGAAAAATATAACCGGCATTTCTTCATGGTCGATTTCCGCGGCGGCTCGTCCGGCAGCACCGTTCATTCCTTCGCCCTCGACCCCGCCGGCGCAAGTTACAAGCTTGTCGACCACGGCACTTTCATCAAGGGAATGCTGGCCACCGATATTGACTGGAGCACGCGCGGGGGAATGTATGCCTGCGACTGGACCGAAGGCTGGAACAAGCCGGGCAAGGGGCGGATTTATCGCATTTTCGACTCCGAAGTGGAGAAGCAACCGATTGTCGCCCAGACGCAGAAAATATTGGCCGACGGTTTTGAGGGGAAATCGAAGGAGGAACTGGTCAAGTTCCTGTTTCATCCCGACCGGCGCGTTCGGGAGGCGGCGCAGTTCGCCTTGGCCGACAAAGGCGCTGATGCGATGGGCGATTTCGCCAACGTCGCCAATAACAGCAAGGACCAGTTATCCCGGCTTCATTCGATTTGGGGGCTCGGCAACATCGGCCAAACGGTGCCGGAGGCGTATAAATTCGTTCTCCCGTTGCTCTCCGACAAAGACGCCGAGGTTCGCGCCCAAGCCGCCAAGGTTTTGGGCGATGGCCATTTCGCGGCGGCGTACGATGGCCTGATTAAATTGCTCAGCGATCCCGAGCCGCGCCCGAAATTCTTCGCGGCCATAGCCCTGAGCCATCTTGGCCGCGAAGAGGCGGTGAAGCCGCTGCTGGCGATGCTGAAGGAAAACGCCGACAAGGATGCTCATCTGCGCCATGCCGGGGTCATGGGCCTGGTCGGCAGCAACAATTTCGTTGAGTTGATGAACGCGGCAACCGATCCTTCGCCGAGCGTTCGCATGGGCGTGCTGCTGGCGCTTCGGCGGCTGAAACGGCCGGAAATCGCGCAGTTCCTCAGCGATACCGACCCGCATCTGCTCTCGGAAGCGGCTCATGCCATCAACGATGTGCCGATTCCGGAAGCTTATCCGGCGCTGGCGACATTGCTCGACCGCACCGGCCTGCCCGAAACCGTTTCCGCCCGGGCCGTGAATGCGGCTTTCCGCGTCGGCACGCCCAAGAGCGCGCAGGCGCTGGCGATTTTCGCGGCCAAGAACGGCGCGCCGGATTGGGTTCGCGTTGAAGCGCTCGACGACCTGGGCACATGGTCCAATCCCGATCCGCTCGACCGCATCATGCATATGTATTGGCCGCTGCCCAAACGCCCCGAAGGCGTCGCCACGCAGGCGGCGGGGTTGGCCGTCGGGCAGATTCTTCATCCCGCCGACGGCGCAAAAGTGCCCGATGCTGTGCGAAAGGCCGCGGTGACGCTCATCAAGACGCTGAAGATCAACGACACGGCAGTCTTATTCGATCTGGTATCCGGCAAAAATTACGCGGCCGACCTTCGCGCTGAAGCACTTGGCGCGCTGGCGGATCGGAACGATCCGAAGCTGGCCGAGGCGGTGAAGATTGGCCTGGCCGACAGCGAGCCGGCGTTCAAGGAGGCCGCCATCCGCGCGCTGGCAAAGCTGCCCAATACAACCGCGCAGCTCAAGCAATTCCTGGAGAGCGGCACGGTTGGCGAGCAGCAGGCCGCAATCGCCGCCCTGGCGGAAACAAAAGACGAATCGGCCGAGCCGGTGCTTTCCGACGCACTGGACAAACTCCTGGCGGGAAAACTCAAGCCGGAATTACAACTCGATCTGCTGGAAGCAGCCCAGAAGAACAAGAACCTTCTTGCCAAGGCCGCGAAGTTCAACGACACACTTCCGAAGAACGATCCCCTGGCTGAATTCCGCGTTGCCCTGGCCGGCGGAAACGCCGCCAGCGGCCACGCCATCTTCGAGCGCTCCGATGCATCCTGCATCCGCTGCCATGTCGTGCATGGCACCGGCGGGCAGGTCGGTCCGGCACTCGACGGCGTCGGCACCCGCCAGACGCGCGAATACTTGCTGGAATCGATCGTGTTGCCCAACGCCAAGATCGCCCCCGGCTTTGAAACCGCCGTCATCAAGCTAAAGGACGGAAAAACCGTGACAGGAATCGTGAAAAAGGAAACCCCCGCCGAGGTAACCTTGCTGAACGCCGACGGCCAGGAAATGAAAGTTGAAACCGCGCAGATCAAATCCCGCGAGCACGGCATCTCCGCGATGCCCGAAGGCTTCGGCAAGACGCTGAGCAAGCACGATCTGCGGGATTTGGTGGAGTATTTGAGCGAGTTGAAGAAATAGAACGACTGCCTACCGAAAGATCGCGCACGTCTTGCGGAATGAAACGAAGCGCCGCCTGTACGCATTGCTATATTACTTGACGTAATGGAGATGCCGGTCAATGATTGGATTATGGCGCAGATTCTCCTGGCGGGATTCCGGTGTGAACGATGCACCCACGAGTGGGTTCCTCGGGAAAGGGACCAATCTCCGCGCGTGTGCCCGAAATGCAAAAGTCCCTATTGGAATCGCACGCGAAAGAAATCGTCGAAGATAGCAGCTTCACTCCCAACATGGGCTCAAAAGTCAATCAGTTTGTCGCGGGCAGGACGGCAGGAAGAGTCGTTGGATGTCATTTTCGACAATATCGATGATCTCCTTCTGGCTGGAAAGTTCAAAGAGTGTGATGCCCTGTTGATGTCGGTTCCGACCGAGCAATTCACCAACGCCCAACTCATTACAGCGTTAACCGCCACCGCGGCAGCGCGGGCAATGCTGCACGATCGCGGAAAATTTTTCGCGCGGGTGGACCGCACGCTAAGGGACAGAGGGGCAAATGTGGCCGCTTTGCTCTCGGGACTCGCTTGAAAACCAATGAACCGCGTGCTCGAATCCAGCAAGATGTCGCCACAGACGGTCACGGCCATCGGGATCGCCGTCCACCGCGCTGGACTGCATATCGGACTGCTTTATCGCGTAACGGCGAATGACTCGGTTCGGATTCTTCACCTGCGATATCATCAAAGCCTGGCCTCGGAGCAGCCGGGCAGCGCATACATCTGTTGGATCAGACGTGAAATTGAGCCCGACCGCGCGGTTGCGATTGCGACCTATTGCCGGCGCATTTGGAAGCAAAATCGCAGGGGCAAGGTTCCCTTTGGGTTTAGTTTGCCGACGGAGTTCTTCTCTCCGAGCGGTTCGATGTTGACGGGTCCGGCAAAAACCGGGTTGACGTGCGCTTCATTTGTACTTTCTGTTTTCAGCGCAGCCTCGGTCCCATTGGTGAACACAGATAGCTGGCCGCCTCCAACCGCCGAGGACATCAAGAGGCAAGCGGCATTGCTGAATTCGCAGCGCCATTTGATGCGGCCGGATGAGATTCGCGCAGTAAGCGAGGAAATCGGTAATCCCAGGTTTCGCCCAGTCGATGTCGCAGGCGCGGCGACTGCCGAAAAGTTCCCGGCAACTTACGCCTATGCCTCGAAAGTCGGTAAGAGAATTGCCAAGCTACTCGCAACGCTCAATACGGACGACGGCTTCCATTCGTAGTGTGCTTGCATTCCCGGGCAATTATGGCCACTGCAACCGTCGGCGAAATCACCGAAAGCAAGATTCCCGATGTGGCCGACTTTCTTGCGCGCCAGGTTCCACCCGGCGAGGCGAAAGCCGCCGCGCCGCCGCCGCCACGCGAGCGGCTCGCGTGGCTGCTGTTGGAAAACCCGGCGCGCGCGGCCGACATTCCGTTTGGTTGGCGCATTATCGATAACGGCGGCGCGATCGCCGGGGCGGCGATTTGCACGCCCTTTCACATCTCCTCCGGCGGCATTCGCTTCACCGCGCTGATGTTCTCCAAGTTTTACGTCGATCTTCCCTATCGCAGCATGGGGCTGGGACTGCTCATGCGGTTCATCAAGCTGGGCAGTCGCTACCCGCTGTTTTGCACGTCGACGAATGCCGTGGCGGGAGCAATGTTCAAAAAAGTTGGGGCGGCGAAGATTGACCGGCTCGATCATACGATGCTCGGCATTTGCCGGTTGCAGCCGGTGGCGGAGGAATGGATTTATCGCAAGATAGCCGTGCGCGCCGCGGCGCGGATGTTGTCGCTGCCGGCGGCTTTGGGGCGTGGGCGGATCGCCGGCCTGCTGAAGGATTCGTGCGGCGGGGAATTGGAGCCGCTTTCGTCCGCCGGCGAATTGGGATCATGGCAACCGCCGACCGTTGAGGGCGTGACGGCGGTTGTGCGCGACCGCGACTATCTCGCCTGGCGATATTTCTCGCGCGAGCGGGGCAAAGATGCATTTATATTCCGTTTTGCGGGGGAAGCAGAGCGCTTCGTGGCGGTCAACGAAGTGCGGGCCGGCTATCGCGGGCAGATTCGCGTGCTGAATGTGCTCGATGTCTGGCCGCCAACCACCGCCGGCTCGGCAACCGCGCTTTGTGCGCAGCTATCGCTACGATACCAGGGCCGGTTCGATACCATCTGGCTGCGTTCCCAGTCGCCCGCGGCGGAAGAGGCGCTGGCCGATGCCGGATTCGCCCGGCATATGTTTCCCGCGCCGCTGGGATGGTATATCGATCGCGAAAACAAACTGCCGGCGAAGGACTGGTGTGTGATGCCCGGCGAATCTGAATAGGATTTTCGGGCGGCCACGCCAGATTTGGGTAGTGGCATTTTCATTGCCTAAGGGTGCCACAGGTCGCGGTACTCCGAGACCTGTGTTTTCCCGCGAGCCCAAGGCACAGGTCTCGGCGTACCGCGACCTGTGGCACCTTTTCTCGAAAAATGAAGGTTACTTACACATGGCGCGTAAGCCTTACAAGCCGAACATGCAGGCCAATCTCAACGCCCCGCGCACCGATTGGGGCGAGGTGGCCGATTGGTACGACAAGCTTGTCGGCGAAAAAGGCAGCGAATACCAGCGCGAAGTCGTCCATCCCGGCGTCATCCGCATGCTCGCCCTGAAAAAAGGGGACAAGGCGGTCGACATCGCCTGCGGGCAGGGCGTTTTATGCCGGCTGCTGAACGAGCGCGGCGTGGAGATGACCGGCGTGGACGCCGCCGCCGAGCTTATCCGCGCCGCCCGCGAGCGCGGGCCCGAGTCCCTCCGATATTTCAACGGCGACGCCCGTGAATTGAGCTTCCTTCCCGCCGGGGGTTTTTCCGCCGCCGCCTGCGTGCTGGCGATCCAGAATATCCATCCGATCCAGCCGGTTTTTGCCGGCGTGCATCGGGCTTTGCGGCCCGGCGGGCGGTTTGTGCTGGTGATGATGCATCCGTGTTTTCGCGGGCCGAAAGAATCGAGCTGGGGATGGGATGAAAAGACCAAAGAGCAATATCGCCGGGTCGATCGCTATCTGCTTCCGCGTAAAACGCCGATCGTGACGCATCCGGGGAAGGATCCCGATACGTATACGTGGTCGTTTCATAAGCCGCTGGAGCAGTACGTCAGGTCGTTGCGAAACGCCGGGCTGCTGGTGGATGCGCTGGAGGAATGGGCCAGCCACAAGGTAAGCGAGCCGGGCCCGCGTGCGGCGACGGAAAACGCGGCGCGGAAGGAAATCCCGATGTTTCTGGCGCTGCGGGGGATCAAGGTGTCGGCGGTTTCCTATGCGCTGGCGACCGATGCAACCGAGGAGCCGCGATGAAACCGGGGTTGCATATTCATATACCAGCCGCATGACGCCGCCCGGTTTCTTGAACGGACGGGCATTCCGACCGTAAGAAATATTGGCTATGAGTAAAGCATTCCTGAAGTCGCGAACGTGTAAAATATTAATAGTAAGCGCCATTTTGCTGCCCTTGGCAGCACTGATGGCATTCGCGATCCGGGGTGCTCGGTTCGGATCCGGGTTTCACGCCGGTAGCCAGGTCGAAGGTATCTATGCGGACCCTCTCGTCGAGGCCATCAAACACGACAAGGACGATAGCCGCGTGCTGAAATTGTTGGATTCCCGCCCGAACGCAGCCTCCCAGGAATACTCTGGGGCAACGCTTCTATACTATGCCGTTGCGAGTAATCGCGATGCGATAGCCGAGGTCCTGCTCCAGCGGGGAGCGGATCCCAACGCGCGCGTTGCGGCGGGCTGGGGCGGAGAAGGACAGACGCCAATAGTGATGGCCGTTCAGAATCGGAATCTGCGAATGCTTCGGCTGCTGATCCAACACGGCGCGGATTTAAACGCACATGCTCAATTCGGACAATCCCTCGCCGCACTCGCGGCAGGTTGGCCCGAGGGCGAGCAGGTCCTGAAGGCAGCCAGGATCAAACACGGTGTCGAGTGAGCTTACGATTACCAAAGTTGCTGCGTATTTCACCAACCGCCAGCGATCGGTAGAATCACTCCAATGCACCGGAAAATCCTTCACGCCGTCATCGCCATTGCTTCCCTTCTCCCCTTCTCCCGCTTTGCCATGTCGGCAGATACGCCGGCCGCCGTGCCCGCTCACGAAGTCATCCCCCTCTGGCCCGGCGTTGCGCCGGGGTCGGAAAAATGGACTCAGACCGAAGTCGAATACAGCAACGGCTGGGACCATAAAAAGATGATCCGCAACGTCACCCGCCCGACGCTGACGGCGTACTTCCCCGACCCCGCCAAGGCCAACGGCACCGCCATCATCATCGCGCCCGGCGGCGGGTTTCGCTTTCATTCGTGGGAAAACGAAGGCACCGCCGTCGCACAATGGCTTGCCGATCGGGGCATCACGGCGTTTGTCCTGAAATATCGCCTGCTCGACACCGGCGCATCACAGGCGGACTTTGAGAAAGGAAAGAACCCGCCGGCCACGGCCGCCGCCCGCGAAGAAATTGCGGCGCTGGCGACAGCCGACGGACGGCAGGCGATGAAGCTCGTCCGCCAGCGCGCAGCGGAATGGAAGCTGGCGGCGAATCGGATCGGCTTCATGGGCTTTTCGGCCGGCGGCGTGGTGACCATGGGCGTGATTACGTCTCCGGATGCGGAAAGCCGGCCCGATTTTGCCGCGCCGATTTACGGCGCGATGCCGGTGGCGGAAGTGGCTAAGGATGCTCCGCCGATTTTTCTGCTCTGCGCCGCCGACGACAAATCCGCCGCCGACGCCAGCACCCGGCTCTTCCTGCAATGGACCGCCGCCGGCCGATCGGCGGAGTTGCATATCTATGCCAAAGGCGGGCACGGGTTTGGGATGTCGGTGCGCGGATTGCCGGTGGATCATTGGATCGATCGGTTCGGCGAATGGATGGCGGCGCGGGAGTTGATGAAGTAATGCGGTTGACGTGAGTGTTGGGCGTTGAGTTGACGACTTGCCGGCTAATTCTCATGGCGCGTCTTCCAGCAGTTTCACGATTTGCTCCGGCGTTGGGAGTTCTCCCTTGAATTCCTTCGGCAGACGCTTCACGGTGCGATAAGTGGCGACGCCAATCGGTTTGCGGGCGTCGAGCAACGAATACTCGACGACCGTCCGGTTCTTCTCCTTGCACAGAATCATACCGATGGAAGCGTTTTCGCCGCGCTCCCTGACCTGCGAATCGAGCGTGGCAAGATAGAATTGCATCTTGCCGACAAACTCAGGCTCAAACTCGCCGATCTTCAGGTCAATTGCGATCAGGCAACGCAGACGCCGGTGATAGAGCAACAAATCGATGTAATAATCCTTTCCGTCCACGTCCAGCGGAAACTGGCTGCCGACGAACGCGAACAGGCCGCCCATGGCGCGAAGAAACTGCTCGATGCGGGCGATAAGTGCGCGCTCGAGTTCGCGCTCGCTGTGTTGGTCGGAGAGTTCGAGAAAGTCGAAGGTGTATTCGTCCTTCACTGCCAGCTTTGCCTGGTTGCGAATTCCGGGTGTCAGAGCGCGATCGAAATTCGTCTGGCCGAGCAGCGTCTTCTCGTAACTCTGATTCTCGATTTGGTGGATGAGGACGGCTTTGGTCCAGCCGAATTTTTTTGTCATGCGGATGTAGAACTCCCGCTCGAGCGCGTCTTTGCATCTGGCCATGATAACGATGTTTTTCGACCAGCTGATTTCTCCAACCAATGGTTGGAGTTTCTTGTCGGCGTGATAGGCGAGGAAGAACTGCCGCATGTACCAGAGGTTTTGATCGGAGAAGCCTTGGATCCCCGGGAACTCCTGGCGTAAATCCGCCGCCAATTTCGTAACCACAGACTTCCCCCACGAACCGTTCTGCTGCCGCGTCGCGATCAGGCGGCCGATAT
Source organism: Tepidisphaeraceae bacterium (assembly GCA_035695715.1). Classification (GTDB taxonomy): domain Bacteria; phylum Planctomycetota; class Phycisphaerae; order Tepidisphaerales; family Tepidisphaeraceae; genus RYN-428. The sequence goes on along the minus strand of DASRRM010000348.1, from coordinate 14,389 downwards.
CCCAGTAAAGACCAACCAACTTGGCATTGACGGCGCTGAGCGCCGCGTATTGAGCGGCGCGAACACGTTCCTTCACCTCCGTCAGAAGGGCGGCATAGTCGCTCGGCACAAGCTTACTCATATTCGATCCCCGGGTGCATTTACACACTTCGCTGTTATCAAGAAATAATAATAAAACTCGCTTACATTACTGTAGGACCATGACATGAATGGCCGCATCCTCCTCATTTCTGCTCTTTCATCTCCTCCCGATTCGCCTCAGCCAACCCCTTGGCATCGTCGCGATTGATCGCGATCACCGCCGTCCAGTTGGCCGGGACCGCCAGCACAACCCGATCGGTCGCGGCGGACTTGATCTGGCAGCCGGTGACGGCGGTGAACTGCGGCTTTTCCAAATTGAGGCGGTGAAGCTCATCCGCCGTGAAGGTGAGCGTCAGCTCAGTTGCTTCTCCGGGATTTCGCACGGTGAAGAAATATCCGCCGACGCCATGGCCGAATCTCTCGCACCACGGATTCAGTTTACCGTCGGCGGCGTTTGGGGTGACGTGAGCGTATGGCACCGGCTCCCAACCCGCCGCGCCCAGGGCGTTATAGATGGGAATGTAGGCGCGATAGAGATGACGCTGCGAAACCATCGCCGCCGTGCTGTGCGCGCCGGGATAACAGGCGTACATCAGCAACCTGTCCATCACCGCTTCGGCCTTGGCGGCGTCGCCCAGTTCGGCGTTATTCAAATACGATAGCGGCTTTGCGTGCATCTGCGCCCGCATTTCTCTTTGCCCGGCATAGTCAGCCTCGTATTCATAGTTTTCTCCCGCGCCGCCCATATCCAGCCAGGGCGCAACGAATGGCAGAAAATCGCCCGCGCCGGAGTTGCCCATGGTGGGCCGGCCTTCCTGTCGCGCCTGCAGCGTGCAATAGCGCAAGTACTTGATCGATGAAAAACCGTGCGTGATTGTCACCTTCCCGGTCTTGTGATCGAAAGTGAGCGGGACGTCCACGGTTGGCATGTGGTCGCGCCGGAAATTCTGCAAGTGCGCCCCGGCCCATGCGCCGCCGATCGAATCGTAATAAATGCCGTCGGGTTGGTATTGATGTTCTTTGGTCTGCTTTCCCCACGCGGTGTAGAGATCATAGCGGCTGATTTTCTGGGCGCGATTCAATCCGCCAAAAGGCGTTGGCAATTCCGGGTCGGGATTGGTGAGATAACGGTAGTACGGATTTTCCTTTTTCCCCTCGATATAAAATCCGCCGACGGCGGCCGTGCGCGGGTCGAGGATTTTCCCATCCGGCCCGTAAACGCCGCTGTTCAGCAATTCCAGCGCATTGGTGCGTAGGTCCGCCCCGCGGCCAAATCTCGCCTCCTTATGGTTCTCCGGAAGATCGCGCGCCATCGCCTCGACTTGATCTGGCGTGGCTTCGATGTGATCGCACCACGGCTCGATATATTTCATCGAGAGCACATCATGGCTGCGCTGCTGCTCGTCGGCCCACCCGCCGGTTTCGTTGAAGACGATCCCAAAATCGGCGGCGTCGCCAAGCGTCTTGCGCTTGCCTTCCCAATCGTCGATCCAGAGTCCATCGCGGACAACCTTGCGAAATAAGCCGGGGAAAAACTGGTAATAGCGCTCAAAGGCGCTGCGCAATCCCCAGGCGGGGTCGTGGCGATACAGCAGAAACTGAAACGGCGCGCGATTGCGGAATTTCCACGTCACCGGCGACAAGCCGAACTCATACTCGATCTGAAACCCGTACGGCTGTTCATACGTCAGCCGAAAGAATCGCGGCACATCCATCGGCTGCACCATCGACAACCCCCAGCCGTCGCCCGACAGCGTGCCGATCGGCAATCGCGACATCGCCGGGCGATACCCCTGATGGAAATAACTCGGATTGATGTACCGGTGCGGTGCGGCGGCAATGGGCTCTTCGATTCCCAGATTCTTCCCCCATGATGCGCCCGTGGCATCGATCGGCACTCGAAAATACAAGATGGCGGCACGATCCTGATCCGGACGAAGGTTCACCAGATCGCCGGTGATGGACAAATAATCGCCCCGGGGCTCAATCCGGGCGCGAATCCACAGATCGTTGACCTTTCCCTCGATCACCACGCCGGTGGGCGACGATCGCGCGGTTGCCGCCAGGCGCGTGGCGGGAAAAGCTTCACTTTTGTAGTTCATCTTTCCCAGCAATTTGTCGCCGATCATGTCAGCGACGTAAAACCCGCCGGGCGAGGCATTGAGCTTCAGCGATTTTCCCTGCACGGTGACGCCGCTGATCGACGCATCCGCCTCTTGAAACTGCAGGGCCAGCCCATCGTCGGTGCTGACAGTCACGGCCGCCGCGATGTGCCATGCGCACAGCAGACACGCCAACCCGCAAAGCATCTGACGCATTGAAGCTCCTGAAATAAAGTGGCGCGATCTGCAGCCGTCCGGGTCGATCGGTCAACGATCGGACGATCGAGCGGCGAAATAAATACTACGTTCAATCGGACCACGTTGGGATATTTCAAAGGACTTGTCGGTGCGCCACAGCGAGTTGGATTCTTGAAGCATATCGCGGCGAATCTAAATGACCTTGCGCGATTCGGCGCTTCGCTTCGTCGTAGGGTCCGCACCGCAGACCGTCTTTTCCGCCTCAAACGTGATGGTCCGCAGTGCGGACCCTACACGCTACACGCATCGCGCAAGGTCATTTACTCAAACTGAGCGGTTTTCCGACGCTTTGTAGACAAAAATGCCCGAATTGGCGGGCGTTTCGATGTTTTTTCGTGACACGGGCGTCCCGCCCGTGCCTGCGGCGTAATGCGAGACTGAACCACGCCTTTTCAGAAATTCCCGCAGTCTGCAACTCCAAGGCACGGCCGAGACGGCCGTGTCACGACCACGCGTCTCAAAACCGCTCAGTTTGAGCATTTAGCTCATAAAACAAGTTTTCCGAGACGAACGAGCGGGACGAGTTTCCGTATCACGCGCGTCTCGCCGGTGTTTTCTTCAAGATGACGCGGCATTTCTCAATTGTGGTCAGGGAGGAACTTCACATTTTTAATGGTGATTTCACCGCCCCAGATTTCCGCAACGCCGGCTTTTGGCGAGGCAGAGAGGCTGGGGCGCAGAATCACCTCGGCAAAATGATGATCGACATGGTTCACGCTTCGTATGGGATTGGAGTCAAAAAAGATGGCGCTGACGTGCTGCTCGCCCCTGTCGGCTCCTTTGCCAAAGAACAGGTCGTAGGGGCCACTCTCGAAGATTTTCCCCGTGTCGGGATCGCGACACCGTACGCGAACGCCCCACGCCAGATCGATCGGCGGGTTATGGAAAGAGAGATAGACCCAGGCAACCCCGAGGTCGGTTCTGTAGAACTGAGCCTTGCACTCTCCCATCGACTTCTCCACGCCCTCGCGATAGCGCGGATCAACGTTCACCTTTGGCGGAGAAATCATAGTCCACGACGCGGCTAAATCGACGTCGCGATTGGCCGGGTGGGCAATGACCTTCTGGCCATGGGCGGCGCGGAGGGCGAACTTTACCTTCAACGTATGTGGGCCAAGGGTCAGGCGCTTTTCGATTTCGCCGCCGGGATAGAAACCGAAGAAGTCGATGTAATCTCCGGACCGCACCGAGTCCAGAACGCCGACGCCGGTCACGCCTTCGTCCTGACTAAGGGCCCATTCGCCCCCGTGGTTGTCTTTTCCAAACTCAATCCGCTCGGCATGCTGGCCCATGCGCATGTCCGAGCAATACAGGTTCAGGTGAAGCCCATTGGGCCACGGCGGCTGCGGGCCGGATCCTCGGCGATCCGGGCCCCGGGCAATGCCGATGTAAATCGAATCGCACTGTCTTTGCAGCGGATCGCAAGTAAGCCGAACCGTTATCGCATCGAGCAAATATTGCTCCCACTGCAAGTCGCTCACTCTTCCGCCGGCACGGGCGGTTTCAACGAGATCGCCCCAGGCATGATTCCAGGGAAAATCCCAATCGCGTTGGTGTGCGATCGCCTCGTCGACGAGCAGCGCCTCCCGCGCATGCGTCAGCGTTCCTATGGCATCCCTCCTGGCTGCTTCGGCGATGGCCTGATCGCGCGTCTTGGCGTCGTTGCTATGCGCCTGTTGCACCAGCCACCATTGCGGAGCATGTTCGATCCAGTGCGTCGACCAGCAAGCGTGCCAGATGCCCAACCCATCGGCCGAGAACGCCAGCAGCAGCCAGGTGCCGGCGACCAAAAGGAGACGGCCTTTCTTTTGACGGTGGCCGACGCGCACCGCGCGGCGGCGGCCAAGGCTGACGCCGCACTCCGGGCACACCGTGGAAGCCGGCGGCTTGCCGAACAAATCGAAGCCGCACTGTCGGCATAGCGGGTGGTCGTCAGACCGCCGGCCCCGAAGTCCCAGCCAGGCCAAGGCAACGCCTACCGCCGTGATGGCGGTGAGGACTGCGGGGGCGAAGAGCAGATTGAGCATGATGAAATCCGCCTGAGCCGCCAGACATGGGCGAGACGCTCATGATACGTGAAGACTAAGCCGCCCAAACATACCCGCCACATAAAGTCCCGGTTTGCAGAATGGATGACGATTGCCCATTCCGGACATTTTCAGGAGGTCGGTGTGAAAGACCACCATGGCGTTGTACGTGCAGCTTTGCGGGAGAACAACCCGTTTCACACAACAGGTTTCGCTCATATGGAGTAACCAATTCCAGTGGCGGCTGGTTCTGGCCTTTCGTTCCCCAAAGGAGGCAATTGTGTTCCGACGGCTGATGGGTACCGTTTGTTTGTTCTTGATGGCGATAATTGCTTCGTCCGTCAGCGCCGGGGCGGCAAAGGAGAAGCTGTATCCCGATCCCATCGATCTGCACGTTCCGTCTATTTCCAGCGACCCATCGATCCGCTACGACTACGACATCGTCTATGTCCGTGCCCCGCGCCATGGCGATCGCGCCCGCAGTTATTGGGCGGAAATCGCCCATCCGACGCTCATGGACGCGGATGCCGACCTGATGCTGCTGCATCCCGATGGCAGCGAAGAGGTGCTGGTAAAGCCGGACGCGGGGTGCTCGATCGCGGATCCGGCAGTGTCATTCGACGGGCAGTGGATCTTCTATTCGTGCATGCGCGGTCTTGCGCCGGAAAAGGGGCAGACCCAGCCGCACCCGGCTTCGGGGGCCGACTTATTCAAGATCAACGTTCATTCCCGGCAGATCGTCCGCCTGACGGATGACACTTTCACGCCGAACACCGGCGCGGCCGACTGGGCGCCGGGATTTACCCATCCCAAAGACGGCGATGGTTCGAAGGTCTATCTCAGCTATGGCGTGTTCAACAGCGGCCCATGCCCGCTGCCTGGCGGGCGATTGATGTTCACCAGCAACCGCAACGCATTTCGCCCGCCCAACGGCTATCCGCCGATCACCCTTCAGCTATTTGTCATGGACGATGACGGCCGCAATGTCGAGCAGGTCGGCTACATGAACAACGCCGGCGTTTTGCATCCGACGATTCTCAAGGATGGGCGGGTGCTGTTCAGTTCTTTGGAATCGATGGGGCTGCACAATGATATCCTCTGGGGAATCTGGAGCATTCATCCCGACGGCACCGCCTGGGATCCGGTGGTCAGCGCGTTCGATCCTGGCGGAGCGCCCAACGCCTTTCACTTCCAGGCCCAAACCAGCGACGGCAGCATCATCGTCGAGGAATATTACAACCTGAATAACAACGGCATGGGGGCTTACTTTCGGCTTCCACCGCCGTCGGCGGATGGCGACAGCGACTATCCACATTTTGGCCCGGCCTATCGCCACGATACGCGTAATCCGCCGATGCGTTTTGGCCGGTTCGATAACGCCAGGCCGAAGGAATATCGCCTGCCATTTAGCCCGCGGGGAATCGAATCGTTCACGCCATTTGGTAATAATGGCGAAGGCCCCGCCGACCCGTCAGTGCTGCACGATCGAAGTTCACCCGCCGTAGGCAAATTCACGCATCCCAGCCCCGCGCCGGACAATAACCTGCTGACCGTTTACGCCACCGGTCCGGTCAACCACCAGAACGGCGAGAAATTTCCCATGCCGGACGCCGGCATTTATCTCATTAAGGGGACACAACCGGTCGAGTCGCCCGGCGAAATGCGGCTGATCAAAAACGACCCGGCTTACAACGAGCAGTGGCCCCGCGCGGTGGTGCCCTACAGCCGAATCTTCGGCGTGAAGGAGCCGGCCTCGTTACCACCGGTCGCCAATAACGGCTCTGTTTCCCCGCTTCTTCCGGCGGGCACGCCTTACGGGCTGATCGGCTCGTCCAGCCTTTATAAACGCGAAAGCTATCCCGACGGCGTCGTGCCCAAAGGCTCCGTTACCGGAACCTTCGCCGGGGGCAATGATCCGACCGGCGGCTATCTCGGCCTCGACCCGTTTAATACCTCGGAAAACGGCGCGTCGCTCAACTGGTTCAACCAGGGCGCTGACGCCGGCAAATATTCCAACGACGACATTCACGCCATCCGCATCATTGCCCTGGAGCCGACGACCGACCGTAATCGCGGCGGCAAGCCGCACGATGGCCGGCTTTTCTTCAGCCATGGCATGGAGCGCATCCGCATTCTCGGCGAGATTCCCGTGCGCAAGTTTGACGCCCAGGGCCGCCAGCCGATCGATCCGGATCATAATCCTGACACCAGTTTCCTGGCGCGAATTCCCGCTGACACGCCCTTCACCTTCCAGACGCTCGACAAGGACGGCATGGTGCTGAACATGGCCCAGACCTGGCACCAGCTTCGGCCCGGGGAAGTGCGCACTAACTGCGGCGGATGCCATTCGCATTCGCAGGAGCCGACCAATTTTGCCTCTACTTTTGCCGCCCGACCGGACTACAAGGCGTTCGACCTCACCCGCCGCACGCCGCTGCTGGCGGACAAGAGCCGCGACCAATCCAACAAGCGTTGGGATGAGTCGGACGATGCGGGCCTGCGATACGCCGATCACGTGAAATCGGTGGAATATTTCCGCGATGTGCGGCCGATCCTGAATCGAAGCTGCGTCGCCTGCCATAATCAAAAGTTCCAGGACAAAATGGGCCGCCTGGCGCTGGACAGCGATACACCGCCCCCCAAGGCCGGCGCGGAAAAACTTCCGGAAACCTACATGCGGCTGGCGAAAGACAACGACGAAAAATCGCGCTGGGGCTATCCGCCGCTGATCCATAATGGCTCATGGCGCAACGAGAACGCCTCGCGATATGTCCGCAAGTTCCAGTCGCGGCGCAGCCTGCTGGTCTGGAAAATCTACGGCCGCCGCACCGACGGCTGGACCAACGATGACTTCCCAAGCGAGACGATCCCCGGCGATCCCGCTTCGATGCAGTGGCACGGCAAGCCGATCGCCGACACCTCCGCCAACCGCAACCGCGCCGACCTTGATTACAACGGCCAATCCTGCCCGCCCGCCGATGCCATCGCCGGCACCTTCGCCGCGCCCGATGGAACGATGATCAAGGTCCAGCCGCTGAGCGATGAAGACCGCCGCACGATCGTCCGCTGGATCGATACTGGATGTCCGATCGACCTCGATTACGACGCGAAAAATCCCGCCGCCAGAGGCTACGGCTGGATGTGCGATGACACGCGCCCGACGCTCACACTCACCGGCATCACCCGGAGAACCAATGCGCCGATCACCCTGATTCGCGTCGGCATGTGCGACTACTATTCCGGCCTGGACGAGCAGTCATTCAGCGTCAGCGCCGACTTCCCAATCGACGGCGTGCCCGCCGGCCAAAACCTGGCCGACAAATTCCGCGATGCCGGCGACGGCGTTTGGGAATGGAGGCCGCAAAAGCCGATTGAGGCAATCAGTGCCGGGACGATTACAGTTTCGGTGAAAGACCGGCAGGGGAATGTGTCGAGAATTGAGCGGGCGTTTTCGGTACGATGAAAATCGAAGATGCACGTCCTTTTTTTCTTCCCAAGCGTGACGACGCAACGACGTTTGGCATGATATATCCTGCAAGTTAATCAGGTATCCCATGACGTTAAACGTTACCGACGGCCCAGGCATAGCAGCCCGTTGCCGGTGCGAATGTAGATGCGTCCCTCCACAATCGCCGGCGTGGCGTCCACGCCAGCGTCAAGTTGGACGTCGTCGACCACCCGGCCGGGGGTCGAGACGACAAACAACCGGCCCTTGCGGCTGATCGCGTAGATGTGGTCTTTCGCCAGAACCGGCGAGGCAAAGAAATCCGCGTCCAGCTTCACGTCCCACTTCTTGTTGCCGGTGGAGCAATCGATGCACGTCAGGACGCCGTTCCCGAGCACGTAGCACCGTCCGTCGCCGCTGCCAATCGCGCTGGCCACCCGCGGCGGCTCGACGTCGGAAGTCCACGCCAGTGCGGACTTCGTCACGTCGCCCTTCCCGCCGACCCGCAGCGCGATCAGGCCATCGCTGCCAGCCAGCGCCACAACGCCGTCCCCGCAAATCACCGGGGATGCGGTGAGTTCCTCGTCGGACGAGCCGTCGGCCTGCCATCGCTGCTGCCCCGTCCGCGGGTCGTAAGCGATGACCAGCGATGGAGCGGTCGTAACCAGCACGTCGCCGGTTGGGTCGTGAACCACTGCTGGCGTTGTCCAGCACGAGCCCGTCGGGCGATCTTTGCGCCAGACCTCCGTGCCGTCTATGGCCCGAACGGCAACCACGAACGACCCATTACCGCGGGCATTGGCCGCACGATCGACCACCTGGATCAGCAGATCGCCGTAAAGAATCGGACTGGCGGCGAGGCCGTACATATTTCCCTCGCCGCCGGTGAATAGTCGCCGGGCCCAGACCTGCTTGCCGGCGGCGTCAACGCAGCCGAGGATCCCATTGCCGAAGAAGGCGTAGACGAATTTGCCATCGGTGATGGGGGTTGGGGCGGCGCCGCCGGCGTTTCCGCCAGCGGGCGCTGGGCCGTGCTGGTCTTTGCCCGGTTCGCTGGCCGCGTCGGCAACCTTCAGTTCCGTGTTCCATTGCAACTTGCCGGCGGCGCGGTCCAGCGCCATGACCGAGGCCTGGTCGCCGGTCAGATAGATGCGCTCACCCCAGACGATCGGCGAGCTGCGCCCGCTGGCCGGCAGGTTTGTGTTGAAGCGCACATCTGTGGCGAGGTTGAACGTGGCCGGCGGATCGGCAGCGCCGCCAGCCCTGCCATCACCTGACGGGCCGCGGAATTGGGGCCAGTTTTTTGACCAGTCAGGCGATTGAGCCGTAGCGTTAAAAGCCGTTCTTGATGGCGTTGCACGGCCCGTTTCGGGACCGGTGCTGCCGGGTGGATTGCGGGCCGGGCTGACCGTGGTCGTGCGCGACGGCGCGCCGGGAATCGCACGGGCGCCTGGCTCTGGTGGCAATATGTTGCTATTTCCGGCCACCGTGAGGTCATAGCACGCGACGCAATCTCCAAGTCGCGATGGGTGATCGCTTACTGCGCCGCCACAGCGCAGGTAGAGCCGTCCGTCGGCCACGGTGGGAGAGGAGCAAGTCGCCACCTGGCCTTCCTGCTGGAAGATGTCCAATTTCTCGTGGTACGGAAACAACCCCAGTTTCTCGAACTTCTCGCCCGAGCCCTGAACATCATGGTAAAGATGGGATACCAGGCGTGCCCGGTATTGTGGATGATCTTGCCATCGACCAGGATTGGCGAGCAATAGTTTCCGTTGCTTTTTTCCTGCCATTTCAGCGCGCCGGTCTTCAAATCGAGACACTGTATCTCGTCAGTGGTGACGGCATAAACGTTACCCTGATAGATAAGCGGACTGGCTGCACGGTACGCGTGCTTCCCTGCGGTCCAAATCAGTTCAGCCTTTTCCGGCGAGATCTTGTACGCCTGCACGGCTTTGTCGCCATGCACGACGGCCAGGTCGCCATCCATTGCGGGAGTGGAGCTGCCTTCCGCCTGCTTTGCCATGGGCTCCTGCCAAAGCATTTTGCCTTTGTCCGGATCAACGCAATACAGCCCGCAATTGGCAACGCCGACCAGGTAGCTTTTGCCGCCGCTCATCCATTCGACTACCGACGAGCAAGGGGCAAAACATTGGAAAACGCCGTAGCCGCCGACCGGCACGCTCCAAAGCTTTGCGCCGGTTTGGGCGCTGAAGGCAACCAGACCTTCGTGCAGCACCACGAACACGGCATGATCGGTTACCAGCGGAGAGGAATGGGTGTAATCGGTCCTGGTCTGCCAGATAACCGAGCCATCCTTGATTGACAGGCAGTACAAGCCCGCGCTGCCGGAGGAGTAGATGCGATCGCCGACGACCGCCGGCGTGCCCGAGGCCCCGAAATGGCCCATGTCCCCGGCCTCATCGCCGCCGATGCCGGGAAACTCGCTTCGCCAGAGTTCCTTGCCGGTGGCGGCATCCAAACAGACGATCGCGTCGGTGTAACGGAACACCTTCTTGATGATCCCCACTTGCAGCCGATGGCCCCAGCCACCGTCACGGTCCGGCTGAATCAGTGTGGCGAATTCATCGTAAGTGCGAAACTTGCCCTTGAGTTTTAACAGAGCCCCGGCGGGAACGGGATCGCGCCCTGTGCTCAATTCCTTCACGACTTCGTCAAAGACAGCTTGAATCTGGTTCTCGTCGGTAATGATTTGCTTTCGCGCGTTAACCAGAACAAACGCTTTGCCCTGGGCCACCGTGATACTGCCCGATCCGCCATTCACGGCTGAAGGAATCGGACCGCTTTTCCAAATCAGCCGCGGGCCATCCTCCGGCCACGCATCGAGCAGTTTGGGACCAGCCGGCGCGATGCCATCGCGCGTCGGTCCGCGCCACTGCGGCCAGTCGGCGGCGGTGTGCGGTTGCGTGACAGCAGGCTCGGCAGCCGGGGCCGGTGCCGTCCACAAGACCGCAACGGCGCCCAAGATGCCTGTAATCAGCGAAATGCACAGCGTTCTTGTCATTACAATCTCATTTCGGCGGGATGAAACGACACGGGAACAAATCGTTGTTATCTACGGGGGATTACTTCGATCTGCAACAAGCGTTCGAACTTCGCCCGGTTTGGCCGGATCGACCAGCAGCCGCGTCCATTCCGGCAATTGGACGAAAACTGAGACCTGTGGCACCCGACGATCAAATCAAACCGAACCACGATGCAGGTGCGACTTGCAGTCATCATGTTGGTACAGTAATCGTTCCTAGTGGATTTCCTGTAGCACTTCTTCTGCCATGGAGGTTCCCATGCGGAGCATTATCGATTCGCGGACGAGCCGGAGGGATTTTTTGAGTCGGACGCTTGAGGGCAGTTTTGCCCTCGGCGGCGGATTGGCGTTTCTATCGGCGCTCCCATCCGTTTCGGCGGATGAGGCGAAGATCAGCCCGTCACTGGTGAAGCTCGATGATGGCATCGAGCCGACGGTGCGGCTGCTGGAGGAGACGCCGCGCGAGCGGGTACTCGAAGAAGTGGCGGGGCGCATCAGGAATAAGGCGCTGAGCTATCGGGAAGTGCTAACGGCACTGCTTCTGGCGGGCGTGCGCAATGTGCAGCCGCGGCCGCAGGTGGGGTTTAAGTTTCATGCCGTGCTGGTCGTCAATTCGGCCCATCTGGCGAGCCTGGCATCGGGGAATTCGGATCGCTGGCTGCCGATCTTCTGGGCGATCGACCGGTTCAAGGCATCGCAATTGGAGACACAAAAAGAGTCCGGCTGGCGCATGGGAGCCGTCGACGAAAGCAAGGTTCCGACATCTGAAAAAGCCCGCCAGGCATTTATCGATGCGATGGAACATTGGGATGAAGCCGCCGCCGACACCGCGGCGGCTGGCTTGGCGCGCTTTTGCGGGCGCAACGAATGCTTCGAACTTTTCGCGCGCTTCGGCGCTCGCGATTTCCGCGACATCGGGCACAAGGCCATCTTCGTCTCCAACAGCTTCCGCCTGCTGGAGTGCGTCGGCTGGCACAACGCCGAGCCGGTGCTGCGATCGCTGGCGTATGCGCTGTTGCAGCATGAGGGCGGGAATCCGGCGCAAGGAGACGCGGCGCCCGATCGGCCCTGGCGGCGAAACGTCGAGCTCGTGAAAAAGATCAAGCCCGCCTGGCAGGATGGAAAGGCCAGCGAACGCGCAGCCGCCGATCTTCTCTCGACGCTGCGCACCGCCTCCGACCAGCAGGCCTGCGAAACCGTCGTCGATGCCCTCAACGGCGGACTTTCCCCTCAATCGGTCTGGGATGCGCTGCTGAGCGGCTCGTGCGAATTGCTGATGCGCAAAACCGGCATCGTCTCGCTGCATTCGGTCACCAGTTCCAACGCCCTGCATTTCGCGCACAACGTCAGCGCGGAGAATGAAACCCGGCTCATGCTGTTGCTGCAAAACGCGGCGTTCGTGCCGCTGTTCCGCCAGGCGGCGGGGATTGCCGACAAGCCCGGCGCCGTGCGGGTCGACCAGTTCGAGGCGGCGGCCCATCCTGCCGCCGATGCCAAGGACGCGCTGGCGGATATTTTCGCCAGTGCGGGCAAAGACCGCATTTCCGCGGCGAAAAAAGCGCTGGCGTATCTGGACGGCGGCCAAAGCGCCGACGATTTAATGCACGCCGCCCGGCGGCTGGTTTTCCTCAAGGGCAACGACGCCCACGATTATAAATTCAGCTCGGCAGTGCTGGAAGACTATCGGCAACTGTCCCCGAAAATTCGCAACCGCTATCTCGCCGCCGCCATGTTCTATTTTCCGGGCACGTCAACGCCGGACAACGCCCTTACTGCCCGAACGCGGGCGGCGATCGGTGCGTAACCATTGGGCCGGAACGAAAAACATTTGGGGAGCTATATGTCACAACAACTGAACTACGGCCTGGGGGGCGGGCGTTCGTATAGCCAATACTATCGCCATTCCAATCGGGCCGGGGCGATGGGAATTATTCTTGGCATCGTTGGCGGGCTGGCAATTGCCGTCGTGGCCGCTTTTGCTTACGCGTATCTGATCTCCTACGTTCGCTTCATTTATCTCTGCGCCATCGGGACGGTCGCATATGGCGCGATATTGGGACACTTCCCGGCAAAGATCATGCGGTGGGGGAAGGTCCGAAGTCTGCCGGTGGTTCTCACGCTCATCAGTATGATTGCCGCGGCGTCGTACGTTCTGCACTGGTTCATCTGGATTTATGTGCTGGTCAATCGCAGCGCAAGCGTGTCCCTGCTCGATATGCTGACCAATCCAAAGGGCGTGTTGCGCGTCATTGGAGCTGTCTATGTCGAGGGAACGTGGGGAATGACCACCGGCGAGTCGACCACCGGCGTTATGCTGGGCGCTGTATGGGTGGCCGAAGCGGGCATTATTTTTGGCATGGCCCTCTACCTCGCGACCAAGTCGCAAAACGCCGTCCCCTTCTGCGAGAAATGCAATCGCTGGTGCCCCGCCGGCACCCGGCTTCGGTCGCTGAAAATGGCCGTCCCTCATGCGCTCAAACATCGCATGGAAAATGGCGAGTGGTCCTATTTCGACGAAATCGGCGTGGCGGATGAGAATGCCGACATGTTCATTTCCATCATTCACCACGCCTGCCCGCTGTGTGGCACACTGCACACGCTGTCGGCAAATGCCATCGAGCGCTCAGTTGATTCGCGCGGGCGGAAAAAGACCAAGGTGACGTGCATCGTGAACAAACTGCTGGTGTCGCCGGCCGATGTCGAAGCGTCGCGCCTGAGCGGATACAAGCGGTTCGAGACGACGAAACCGGAGGTTGGCGAGGCGGATTGGTAAGCAGGCGTGGTGCAATTCGTCGACGAACATGGTCGTGCGATGAAAAAAGACGCGATCCAAATCCTGCGATTTGGACCGCGTCCCTTTTTGCTATTGAATTTCTCAGGCATCCGTGCCGCGAAATCGCGCCTAGGCGGCCATCCGCAACTGCGCCCGGCTTTCAGCCGGCGAGGTCAGATACTGCGTCAGGTCATCGAACGCGCGCTGCGTCGCTTCATCCGGCAACTGCGAACGCAGGCTTTCGATCTCCTGGCGGGCGCTGATCAACTCCTGCTGCGTGCGGCTCAGGTTCGACGCGAGGCCCTGAACTTCGCGCTCCAAATCGCTGATCTTGCGGGCCTGGCTGTTGACCTGGACCTGCAACGAATGCTTCTGTTCCGCGGCGGTCAGAAGCGCTTCACGAGCCTGCGTGAGGGTGGGGGTGGTAATCATCTTGCTCCGTCTCCTTCGGTAATCAAAGTCGTGCCCGGAACACAACGCGGATACAGGCAACCCCGGCAAGCGCCTGGCAGCACATTGCACTAACCCGGCTTTCGCACTTTGAACGATTTTCGCCGAATTTTTCGCCGCTTTTCCTCATTCTGGCGCGGCCAGCGCGGGTTTGCTCCGCCAAACGCGTGTAGTGCAGACCTACCATCTTGATCCGTTGACGGGCGATTT
>DASRRM010000347.1:0-7948 GCA_035695715.1 Tepidisphaeraceae bacterium | reverse complement strand
GGACAAGATCAAGCTGGCCGAGCTATCCGAGAAGTGGGGCGCATTGGCGTTCCTCTTCCCGACCAGGGAAAAACCCGTCTTCGGCAACGACCGCGAGAAAGTCACCCGCGAGGCCGCCGACCGACTCGCGCTTTGCTTCCGAAAGCTAATTTCCCGCGACGTCGACCGCGATCTGGCGCAGCGTTTCATTCTGCAAACGCTGGTCGCCCTCTTCGCCGAGGATATTGGCCTGCTCCCGCGCTACCTCTTCGCGTCGCTGGTGGAGGAATGCAAGGAACCCGCCGACGGCTACGACAAGATCGGCGGCCTCTTCGAGGCAATGAACAACCCCACCAGTCCCACCGGCGGCCGCTACAGGGGCGTCCGCTATTTCAACGGCGGCATCTTCGCCAACCCCGCCAAGCTCGAACTCTACGAAGATGAACTCAACCAGCTCGGCGGCGAGCGCGGTTCGATGAAAGGCGCCGCGTCGAGCGACTGGTCAAAAGTCTCCCCGGAAATCTTCGGCGCGATATTTCAGGATTCGATGGACGCCGAGGAGCGCCACGCGTACGGCGCGCATTACACGTCGCCCGTGGACATCATGAAGATCGTGAAGCCAACGATCTCCGATCCGTGGACGGAAGCGATCGAGGGCGCGAAAAGCGCGAAGAAGCTGAACGATCTGCTTGAGCGCCTTACCACCCTGCGCGTTCTCGACCCGGCATGCGGAAGCGGAAACTTCCTCTATCTCGCCTATCGTGAAATGAAACGGCTGGAAACAAAAATCCGCGAGAGGCTGACAGCGGAATTTCCCGGCGAACAGCCGCGATTGATTCATGTCAATGCGCGGCAGTTTTTTGGAATGGATATCAACTCATTCGCCGTTGAACTTGCCAAGGTCACCTTAATGATCGGTCGTAAACTCTCGATCGACGAGTTGCATATCGCTGACGAGAAGGATCTGCCGCTGGATAACTTGGATGTGAATTTTCGGATTGGTGATGCGCTTCTCATCCCAGCGAACAACGGAACGCCTCCGCAACGAACGCCCTGGCCTTTGGCCGATATAATAATTGGTAACCCGCCATTTCTCGGGGCAAAGCGACTCAAGCCCGAACGAGGGTCCAATTACGTTAACGCCTTGCGTAAATTGTATCCTGAAGTACCGGGGATGGCGGACTATTGCGTTTATTGGTTTCGGCGAACGCACGACCATTTGCCACTATGCACCACGACTGATCCCTTTGCCGGCCGCGCGGGTCTGGTCGGCACGCAGAATATTCGCAATAATCAAAGCAGGGTTGGGGGTTTGGATCATGTCGCCGCAAGCGGCACAATCGTGGAGGCCGTCGAAAACCAACCTTGGAGTGGTGACGCGAATGTTCACGTCTCCATTGTCGATTGGGCGAAGACCCAGGATGCGAATGTTCTTGCCCGCAAACCGCAACTTTGGCGCGTGACAAAGCCAGGTTCTGAGAAAGGGCCGAAGCAGGCACATGCCACTGGCCCGGCATCAAAAACCTATGAACTCGATATGCGCGTCGTCGGTGCGATTAACTCTTCCCTCTCTGATGACACGGATTTAAGCCAAAAAAATGTTTTGCGATGCAACAAGGTTCCCAAGCGGTGCTTTCAGGGAAAAATTCCCGGGTATGAAGGTTTTATGATTAACGCTGACGACCTTGCCCGCGTCGGGGGAACGTCAGCGGTTGTTGTTCCGTATCTGACCGGGAGAGAACTTCTCGATGAGTTCCGGATCGATCGTTGGGCGATTGACTTCGGCTCTCGTAACATGGCGCAGGCGGCCGCATTTGCTGCTCCGTTCGCCCATGTCCGCGAGCACGTCCTGCCGGCAGTTCGCGCATCGTTGGAACGAGCCAGGATCGATGGTAGCGATATGGAGCCCGCGCGCCGCGAACACCTTGAACGATGGTGGCAGTTCTGGAATCGGCGCGACGAGCTTTCCGGCGTTCTTTTTCACAATCATCGTTACATTGCCTGCTCGCGCGTGACTCGCCGCCCGGTAATGACATTCCTGTCAACCAGGATTTGCCCGAGCGACCTGCTTCAGGTCTTTGCCTTCGATGACGACTACTCTTTTGGCATTTTGCAGAGCGACGCTCACTTTGAATGGTTCCGCAAGTCCTCGCGATTGAAAGTTGAGAGCGACCTGAGATATTCCGTTCGCGACGTTTTCGAAACGTTTCCATGGCCGCAATTTCCCGACAAGAACTCGGTGCGCGACGTTGCCAATGCCGCGCGTCAAGTACGGCTCGTGCGACAAACCCTTCTCAAGGAACTTGGCGGCGGTCTTCGCGATATCTATCGCCTTCTGGACCTGCCAGGCCGTCACCCCCTGCGCGCAGCGCATGACGAGCTAAACCGAGCGGTTTCCGTTGCTTACGGATTCGCGATTCAGACGCCTCTTCTCGATCAACTATTGAAAGTGAACAAGGCCGTCGCCGAATCAGAACGGCTCGGGCGAGCAGTCTCTGCTCCTGGCATTCCGGACGCATACAAATCGGACCAGCAACTCATCTCGTCTGATTGTTTTGGAGCATAAATGCTGGAATATGTCGTAACCAATAAGCAGAGCGCCCGTTACGAGATCTTGTTCGAACGGAGCCTGGCAGCGGGACCATTTACCAGCATAGCTGTCGCCGTTGCATACGCCACGGTAGGCGGCGTCAAAGTGCTGGAGCGAATGATGAAGGCCGGCCTGGGCGACGAGTGGGACAGGATCGACAAGAAATGGCTCGTCGGAATTGACTGGTGCAGAAGTGACCCTCCCGCCCTTGACCGCCTTGCCTCCCTCACAAACTCGCGCGTGAAAGTTTACGACGGTAAAGCCGTGGTTGTCAGTCCAGGCTGCACGCCGAGCAGAACATTTCACCCAAAACTCTTCCTCCTGACGGGACTCGGGCGAAGTGCGATTATATGTGGATCGGGCAATCTCTCAGCCAACGGGCTGTTGCGCGGATGCGAGGCTGGCAGCGTCAGCACCTCGGCCGCGCCCGGCGGTGAACAAAACGCATCCCACGCGGCGCAGACCGATCAATTGCTGAAATGGTTTCGCGCCGAATGGCGGCGTGCTGACTCGTACGCCGGAATTGCCACGCGATATGAGGCGGCCTGCCGCGATCGGGTGCGAGCTCGTGCGATCATTCCGACCGACGATGATAGCAAGCCGCAAACCGGTCCCGCCGCGGAGCGGGCGCGCTCGCTGACGGAAGAGCAAATCCATGAATTGCGTACGTTCAAAAACCTGTGGATTGATGCCGGAGCGCTAGGCGCCAATCTGGGTGCAGGATTCCCGGGCAACCAACTGGACATGAAACGGTTTACCCGTGCTTTCTTCGGAGCGCCGATTGACGATCTCAAGCCGCAGACAGAAATTGACCACCTGACGCTGGTCTGGGACGGGATAGCTTATCCCGGCCGCACGCTTGCCTTTGGAAACAACCGAATGGACAAGCTTAACGTTCCTCCCGCCGGCGATCGTGGCCGCGACTTCTATCGCGACAAGGCTCTGCTCTTTACCCGGCGCGACGACGACGCCTACGACTATCAGGTTGATGACAAGCGACAACGCCGTCTATGGCGTGGCACAAGCCACAGGACGGGAGTCGTTCATCGATTATCGCGCACTCGTGAATGGGGGCTGTTCTAATTGGAACCAATAAAATGCCGCTACCCTGACCAACGCTTTGGCGGAGTCCCACAATGAGTCGATGGCTTCCAAGTTTCTGCGTCGCGCTAATTTTTTTGGCGGGATGTCACGGTTCCGGCACCTCGGTTCTGCCGGCAGAGCCGGCGGGTTTCGACGCCGCCGATTTCAGGGTTTACGGCCTTGCATTTCGCGATCCCAATCAGAACCAACTTGCCGGCGGCCAGATCGTCCTGCCCGTGGAGATTCCGCCGGAGGGCCAGATTGGTTATGGCGTATGGAAAATCGATCGCTCGGCGAAGTCGTTTCCAGCCGACGCCGCAAGGTCTGGAATGGTTACATTTCAAATCAGTTCTGGCGTGATTTATGTCGGCTTTAACCCAGGGGCGGCGGACAACAACCTGTCTCTTGCCATATCCCCGGCTGAGTTTTTAAAACGTGGAAACTGCGAGGGCGAGTGGACCCATCAGACCGAGCCAGGGGCGAGTGTAATGGGGACGTTTATTTTACACCCTCATGGGAAAGACTGAAAGAAAGGGAAGGACGAACAATGCCCGAGCCATAGTTTGCCCGGGCGGCCGCAATCGTGCTAAGATTGCGGCCTGCGCAGTTGGCAATGCGGGTACGGTCGACACGTTCAACGCGAAGCATTACAAGCTGTGCGTGTGCTGATCGTCGCGCAGCCGTACGTTCGATAATTCAGTGGCGGGCGAATCAAATCTTTTGAGGGCTAACATGGGCATCCGAAGCGCAGTTTACGGGATCGTCATCGCACTCGCTGTTGGTTTGGCGGCGGCGGGTGGCTGGTGCTGGCGGCATCAACGAAGCGCGGCCGTGTCGGTTGTCGGCCGGGCGGATGACGAGCGGTTAAGCAAACGCGTTGCGGCTGTGTTGGGGCGAATGAACGAACTGGAGGCCGCCGCCATCGCTGCCGAGCAGCAGGACCCGAAGCGATCACTAAGCGCCTTTCAGGATCTCCAAACAGAAATGGGACAAATCAACACTGCGGGGTGTCCGCAGGATTTTCAAATTGCGTTTCTTCGGTGCACAAATGCGCTCGACAGGATCGTCGCTCACACCGAAGACCTCAGGAAGGCAACCAAACTTGAAGGCGATCAATTGTTTGCGTCCTTGGCTGCCGTAGTCGTGACCCGCGGCCTTAGCGCGGTGACCCTTCACAATAAAGGATCGGCTTCCGATGCGCTCGTCGCGCAATCGCGGAGCGCTATCATAAAAGATCGGGATCAGTACCTGGATGGGAAAGCCGCTCTGGCGGAGATCGCCCTGAAGTATGGCGTAACCGCACAAGAGGCCAAAGCAACCCGGGCGGATTCGGCTACAGCGGCGATCGCGGACAAACAGACCATAACAGTTCCCGCGGGAAGGGTATTTGACCTTCCATTATCTTTCCCGGCTGAAAGAACACCGGGGAGAATTCGAGGTCACTGGACCTCTCAGGGAAAATCCGCTGGGATCGCCGGCGCGAAGGACGACACCCTTGTAAAATTCACGATACGCGGCTCAAACAACGCGGTCCTTCAACGGCTTGACCATCCGGTTTCGGGGAACTTCGACATCCGCTACGCAGGAGGGACGTTTACATTGACGTTCGACAACAGCGGTATCGTCCGTTCGTCGGGGCGGGTGGTTTCCGTCGAGTGGACCTATGCGGCGGAATAAGTTTGGGGAAAGAGAGCCGGCCACCTCGCAGCTACCGTTTCGTAGAAGCCACCACGCTGGTTGTCTGAATTCCGACAAAAAATAAATTTGCCGAAATAATCGGCGGCCATCGTTGTTAGTATTATGTTTGGGTATGGCTGTTGCTCATTGGTGTGCTGCATGCGCGAATTGACTGTGAACGATCGAGTCGAACCTTGCCCCATCCGGCAATCGCACTGGCGCACAGAAAAGGAAGGTCACAGCAGCCAGCACATTCTGGAATTCCAAAACATCGCTTGCATTCGCGGCAACCCCGGCGATGGGTGCGACAGAAGCGTTTTTCGGCGAACCCCCGCTGGCGGGCGGCAAATGGATGGGGCGCACCATTTTGGGGCGCGAAATGTTGAAAAATGGTGCGCGGAAAATGCAAAACCACTCGCACGCCACGGCATGTCGCGGTCGTCGCGACGAAATATCGGGGGCCGGCAGCCGGGAAGGAGGCGAGGCGTTTTTTTGTTCAGGGCAAATGTCCCGTGCTTCTGCCCTTCGGCGGAAAATGGGACATTTTCTGTCCCATCGGCGTCTCACTTGTCCCATCGGCGGCAGCCGGCGGCGGAGGCGGGAAATGGACGTAAAGGATGGCCGTGCGGGGATTTGGGCGGATGAAAAAGAAGGGACATGTCCCGTTTTACAGTGAAAAATCGAAAAAATGGGACATTTTGAGACATGGGCGGGGTGTGGCGCAACACTTTTTGGCGAAAGTGTGCCGCAATGGGGCGCGGGAGGGAAGGGCCGAGGACGCGCCTGCGGCTAGACCTTGGTGGTTTGCTGCTCGTGGGATTTTTTCTGCTCGGCTAACTGCATGGCGGCTTTTATGAAGCCGAGGAACATCGGCTGGGGGCGCAGGGGGCGGCTGGTGAGCTCGGGGTGGGCCTGGGTGCCCAGGAAATAGGGGTGGACATCCTGCGGTAATTCCAGGACCTGCATGATGGGGAAGTTGGGAGCTTTGCCGCTGAAGACCAGGCCGTGCTGCTCGAGGGTGGGGATGAATTTGGGGTCGACTTCGTAGCGATGGCGGAAGCGCAGGCGGATGTGGGAGGCGTTATTGAAGAGGCGCGAGGCGAGGCTGCCGCGTTTCAGGTCGACGTCTTTGCCGCCTAGGCGCATGTTGCCGCCGAGGCCTTCGATTTTCTTTTGCTCGGGGAGGATGTCGATGACGGGCGAGGGGCTGGCCGGCTCGAATTCGGTGCTGTCGGCGTCGAGGATGCCGCAGACGTTGCGGGCGTATTCGATGACGGCCATCTGGAAGCCGAGGCACAGGCCGAGGTAGGGTATTTTATTTTCGCGGGCGTAGCGGATGCATTCGATTTTGCCTTCGGTGCCGCGGACGCCGAACCCGCCGGGCACGATGATGCCATGGCAGTCTTCCAGGCGTCGGCGGACGCTGTCGGCGTCGATCTGGGTGGTGTCGAGCCAGCGGAGATTGACGTTGCAGCCGAGGGCCACGCCGCAATGCTCGGCGGCCTTGATGATGCTGGCGTAGGCGTCGCGGAGTGCGGTGTATTTGCCGGTGACGGCGATGGTGACTTCCTTGCTGGCCTTGCCGATGCGCTCGACGAAGCCATGCCATTTGGAGCGGGCCTCGTCTTCGGCGCGTTGGCTGACGCGTTCGTGAAGGTCGAGGAGGGTGAGGACTTCGCGGTCCATGTTTTGGTTGCGCAGGGCGCCGGGGATAAGGTAGATGCTTTCGACGTCGTGCATGGAAACGACCCGCCGCATGGGGACGTTGGTGTACATGGAGATTTTTTCGCGGACTTTGTCTTTGACGGGGTTGCTGGCCCGGCAGGCGATGATGTGCGGCATGATGCCGACCTCCATCAGCCGCTTGATGCCAAGCTGTGCGGCCTTGGATTTTTGCTCGCCGAGGGCATTGGGTTCCAGGACGTAAGTGAGCGCGACGAAGACGACGGAGTTTTCGCCTTCTTCGAATGCGAGTTGACGGCAGGCTTCGAGGTAGTGTGAGTTTTCGTAGTCGCCAACGGTCCCGCCCACTTCGACGAAGACGACGTCGGCGTTGCTTTTGGCGGCCAATTCGCGAAGGCGCAGCTTGATTTCGCCGGTGACGTGGGGAATAGCCTGCACATCGCGGCCGAGATAGCCGCCTTCGCGCTCTTTCTTCAGCACGGCCGACATGATCTGGCCGTTGGTCATGAAGTTGGCGCGGGAGAGGTCCTGGTCGAGCAGGCGTTCGTAGGTGCCCAGGTCCATGTCGGTTTCAACGCCGTCATCGAGGACGAAGACTTCGCCATGGCGATAGGGGTTGAGGGTGCCGGAATCGATGTTGTAGTAGCCTTCCATTTTGATGGGGGCGACTTTGAGGCCTTTGTCCTGAAGGAGCTTGGCGAGTGAGGAGGAGAAGATGCCTTTGCCAAGGCCGCTCATGACGGTGCCAACGACGATGACGTATTTGTGACGCCCCCGGCGATAGCCGTTGGGCATGGGGGTGTAGAATTCGGTTTCCTCGGTTTGGTTGCCGATCTTGGCCAGGAGTTCTTCGTTGCTCATGATTCACGCTTCAATTCTGAATGCAGCGCTGTTACGCCGTGGACGAGCGTCAGCGAGGACGCGGATCGGGTCGGG
>DASRRM010000346.1:0-11496 GCA_035695715.1 Tepidisphaeraceae bacterium | reverse complement strand
TAAACGCTCCGCTGCGCGTCGCGGCTAACCGCAGAACTTGCCGGGACATTAGCTGCGCGAAGAGGAGTCATAGGGCAATGAGGGACGAAATAACGACTGAGCACGAATTGAAAGAGGGATGATTGCAACGTGACGGCTTTGAATCCTGTCACATTCCAATCATCCCTCTCGCCTTATTCTTTTCGGCAACGCGAATCAGAATTCCCATCCGACCACCAGATACGCCTCCAGTGCCGTGCTCTCGTGCGTAATCCCGATCAGCGGCGTGAAGTCGACGTGCATGCGGGTGATCGGACGCCATTGAAAGCTTGGCCCGATCAACGTGTCGTCGCGCAGATGCCGGCGATCGTTGTGGAAATTGTTTTCCTGCAGCTTGAATTCAGCGCCGGCGTCAAACACGTTGTCGATGACGGCATAGCTCACGCCTGCCGTCGTCTCAAAGGTGTTTTCGTTGTCGAATCCCATGTTGCGCTGATACGTCAAATCCAAGCCCCAGTTGAGGCGGGGAGCGGCGTTCCCGCCAAACAGCAGCTTGGTTTCCAACTGATCCGGGCCCTGATCCTGATGGGTATATTCGATGTAATACGTTGGATTACCCCAGATCACGTTCCAATCAGCGAAGGCATAGCGAATTTCGACGGCGTAATCGGTGAAGGTCGGGCCGCCCGAATTTTGAACCCGGTCAGTCAGGTACAAGTCAAGCTGAAACCGATGCGGCAGGCCGAATTCCAACTCGTATTGCGTGTCTACCTCGGTCGGCCCATGGCGGGCTACCTGCGGAATGAGCCAGAATTCAAATTCAAGCGAGCCTTCGGGGCGAACGTAAACGCGCGTCTCAACGAAGCGCCGATCGACTGTCCAAACCGGCTGGTTATAACTGCCGACCTGTTGGTCTTCCCGAACTTCAGAGGGTTTCTGCCCTTCAACGGTAATCGGCTGCAGCAGCCAGGGGTGAACCATGCCGCCTGCCCCCTGGTCCGGCACCGATGATTCGCCCGGATGTTGCTCCTGGGCCGGATTGACCACCGTTGCAGCCGCCAGCGCCAGCGGCCGAAGTAAATTGGGTTGATCCGATGCGACCGGTGTCGCATCTGTAAGTGCAAACGGCTCTTCGACCGCGTGGCAGAAACTTGCCGCTCCCCACATGACCGCCGCCGCCGCGCATACCAGCCGCCATCCCTTAACCGCGTGCCTCATATTAGAATCTCCTGCCCGATTCGGGCTGTCCCAGGGCCGACGAGTCGTGTCGACGCGACAGACATCGATCGGCCGGCGCGGAATATAGCCGCCCTTACCCGTGGGACAATTTTCGGGAAATTCTTGCACGCACGCGCCGCTCCTTCGTATCAAGTCTGGTTGCTGCCCATGCCGATATCCCTGTAACCGATTCACGCAGTAAGATACCCCCGTGACACTTCCCTCTTTCACGTTGCCGCCTTCTCCTCCCACCACGCCTTGCAAGTTCTGTAAATTCGAGGCGTCGCTGTTCGGTATTGTCGATTTCAACAAGAGCTGCGAGGACCATAAGCGGGAGGCTTTGCCGCTCAGCGGGATTCCGGTTTATTACCACCGTTGTCCGCGCTGCCGGTTGGTTTTCACGATTGCCTTCGATCATTTTTCCAACGCCGATTTTCTGGCCCACATTTACAACGAGGGTTACGCGGCGGTCGATCCCGATTACGCCACCATTCGCCCGACTGGAAACGCCGGCATGCTGGCGCAGATCTTCGGCGCCAGCAAAAATATCAGCATTCTCGATTACGGCGGCGGGAATGGAACGCTGGCCGCCGCCTTGCGCACCGCCGGTTTCACGGACGTGGTGACGTTCGATCCCTTCGTGGCGGAATTCTCGAAACGGCCCGAACGGCGCTTCGATCTGGTGGTCTGCTTCGAGGTTGTCGAACATACGACCAAGCCGATGACAACCTTTGCGGATCTGGACAGCCTGATGAAGCGCGACGGCTTGATGCTCTTCTCGACGCTCCTGCAGCCGGACGACATCGACGTGGTGAAAACGGGCTGGTGGTATTTGGCGCCAAGAAACGGACACGTGACGCTCTACAACGGCTCGGTGCTGCAAACGCTGCTGGCGGGACGGGGATTAAAGTTCGGATCGTGCAACGCAAACCTTCACGCGGCCTGGAGGAAGGTACCGGAGTTTGCGAAGCATTTCATCACGGTCTGATTGATCGAACTGAGCGATTTTTACGGAAGACGCCTCCACGCCGGGGCAAGCGGCGCGCGTAACCGTGGTTTGCGAAAACGGCGCTGTCGCCGCGCCGCTCCGGATTTACGCAGCGCTCCTAAATCCGGGGCGGCGCGGCGATAAAGCTTATTTTCACGACAAGCGTTACGCGCGCCGCTTGCCCCGGCGTGGAGGTATTTCTTAGTTTCCGGTTTTCTCCTTGCGCCTCAAAAACCGCTCAATTTCAGCACTTTGCGCCAGTATAGATTTGCAGAATCCGATCCACCTTCCGCTCCCAGTCAAACGCCTCTTCCACCCGCTGTCGTCCCGCGATGCCCATTTCATCCCGCAACTCCGGCGAGCGCGCCAGCTTTAACATCGCCGCGGCCAGATCCTCAATAAATTGCTGCCGCGAGCGGGGGGGAACAAGGATGCCGCTGCTGGCGTCAAGATAATCGGCCGGCCCGCCCCAGTCGCTGGCGATCACTGGCAGGCCAACCGCCATCGCCTCCAACACCACCGCGCCGCCGCATTCGTAAAGACTCGGCAACACCAGCGCATCGACTTCGCGCAGCGTCTTGGCGCACTGCGGCTGAGCGACCCAGCCATGAAATTTCACGCGGTCTTCCAGGCCAAGCGATTTGGATAACTGCTCCCACGCCGCCCGCATCGGGCCATTGCCCAGGATGTCCAACGTTGCCGGCACTTCCGCCGCCACGCGCTTGAATGCTTCCAATAGAATGTCGACAGCCTTCCAGTCGACCAGCCGGCCGGTGAAGGCAAAGCGCGTGACACCGGAGGGATCCGGCTTTCGCACGGCCGGTTCCCAAAGGGAAAGATCGACGCCGTTCTCCACCAGCGTGATGACTTTTCCGCGTCCACCTTTGGGGACGGCATTGGCCGTGCGCTGATTAGCCACCAGCAGGGCGGCGGCGCGAAGTTTTCCCGGCATCAGGCGGTTCATCACCCCGGAAAACATCCGGCCGATGCGCATAAACGACTCGGCGAATTTCCCCTGCGAATTGGGAAAGCCCGGCGGATAACTCATGCCGCCGTTCATTGGGCCGATCACTACCGGCACGCCCAATTCGTAAAGCAGCGAGCTTTCCCGCGGGGAAACAGGGATCGGCTGATGGACGATTGTGATGCCATGCTGGGCGATCAGCTTTTTCGCCAGTTGGCGCGCCTGCCGCTGGCTGGAAAGCCGGGCGATGAAGCCGACGGTAAAATGCCGAAGATGGCCGGGAAGGGATCGTCCGAGTTTATCGAGCCGGCGGAGGAATTTCGTGTCGGGAATGAAGTGAATGCGATCGATATCGCTGGGAAATAGTGCGGCCAGTTCATCGCGCGTGCGGGCGTGAACGATCAGCCAACTTTCGATGCCGCGCTTGCGCAGGACGCGAAAATAATGCAGGGGCAAAATCGCCTCGCCGCCAAATTTGGCCGAGGCATGCTCGGCAATGATCAGCACGCGGGGAGTTTCGGCCGCGGCCGCGGAGACCCGGGGACGCGGGGACGCGGCGACCGAAAGACGAGAGGAATCCGTTTCTGTCATTGGACCAAGGCTTTAAACTATTGGTATCGACCGGATCGCCCCCGACTGCGCCCGCCGCTCGATCCATTCGTATTTATCGGGCGTCGTTTCGGACAATTTCCCGATCAGACAATCTCTCCATCTCTCCATCACTGTTTTTGCGCATTCACTTCCTTTTCCCCCGCCCTCAGGGACATTAGCGCCACGATTATTACGCTCATCGCCACGACCCCGCCGACGGCGTAGATGCCGGCGTTCACGCCGTGGGTTGGGAATGCCCACTGCGCCAGCGCGCCCGAGCCGGGCCCGAGGATGAATCCTATGCCGATCAGCGCTTCATGATATCCGCCATGCTCGGCGCTGCCGTCGCTGAGAACCATTCCGAAATAAAGGCTGGCGGAATAGATCATGCCCAGCGCCGCCCCCAGCGCCAGTTGAGCGCCGATCATCAGGCAAAGATCGAGGTGGGCCGAGCCATGCGCGAAAAGATCGGATGGCCGGACCGTGACGCCGAAAAACGCCCCGAGCATGATGAACGCGGCCACCAGCAATACCCGCGGCCGCGTGTGCCACCACGTGCCGAAACCCAGCAATAGAAAGGCGAGCAACCGCGTTGCCATCCACGTGCTGCTGAGGAGCGTTCGCGATTCCTCGCCGATCTGCTGCATGACCGGAAGCGACGGCATCAGCGCCATCAGGCTGAAGATAGCGACATACGTCGCCGGCAAAACGCTGCGCGAAAGCCAAAGCGCCAGGGTGCGCACGCGGAGCAATTCGGGTTCGGGACCATCAGAGGAGGATGTGCAGATGCGGGAATGGCCAGACTCGGTGACGGAAGTAGCGGCAGGAAGCGGCTCGCCTTCCCCAATGTCCGCGTCCCCGTGTCTCGGCGTCGCCGCGCGGCGCGCCGCCGGCGCGGGGCCGTCCTCAGCGCGTGGCGTCCATATCGCCAGGGCAGATACCGCATGCGCCACCGCCGGCAACAAAAACACTCCCGCCGGCCAATGCACGATCAGCGTGCCTTCTATCGCCAGCATCAGCGCCCCGACACCGGCCCATACGACGTTGTAAATGGAGATCCGCCGCGACAGGGCATGGCTGTCAACGCCGGTGGAAACCAGGCTCTCCATCAACGGCCAACCGATGGCGCTGCAAAAGCTATAGCCGAGGAGCAGGGCGGTTACGGTTGCCGGCCGGTCCGCACAAAAGCATGCAAGCAGGGCAATGGCCGACATGGCCGAATAGACCATGGTCAGCGCGCTATTCTTGCCCATCCGCCGCCCAATGGCGTTTGCCAGCAGCGCGCCGACCACGTAAACCAGGCCCTGCCCGGTAGCCAGCAGGAAGTTCTGTCTCAGGTTCCAATGAAACGCGTCGGCGGTGTAAAAATAAATCCCCGACACCATCAGATTGGTGCCCGCCGACGCCAGCGCTTCCACCGAATAAAACCGCCAGGGCAACGATATCGATGCGCTTTTGACGGAGGAAAGGGGGAATGTGCGATGCGCGGCCTGATCATTCATCTCTGGCGGATAACGTAGAAGCATCGGGGCATAACTGCAACCTGCGTAGCGGCGTGCCATGCTTGCCGCCCGGTAATACACCCGCCGTTTCCCATCCGGCACAATTCGCGCCTAAGATGCACCGATGCCTTCTCTCTTTCGTTCCAGCCGCCGACGTTATGTTGATTATCGCAAGAAGCTTCAGGAGCGGCGCAAGTCGCGCACCGAGCCGCTTGGCGATGCTTCCATCCATGGTTCTTCGCACGGCGCGCACGGCGACAAAAAGAATAAAAAACGCTCGCGCTCGTTCCTGCAGCTTCTGAGCCAGTTCTGGGATCTGCTGGATGGCTATCGCCAATCGCTTGCCCTGGTGCTTCTGGCGCTGGGCGTTTCCACCATCTTGGGGCTGGTGCCGTTGTATGGCACCAAGATCGTTTTCGACAGCGTGCTGCGCGATCATCCGCTTCCGGTTCATGTGCCGCCGTGGCTTCCTTTTGCGAGTCATATTCATTTTCCAACCGATCGCCGGGTCCTGCTGACCCTTGTCGCGGTGGTGATGGTCGGCCTGGCGATATTTTCCGAGGTGTTCGGCTTGTGGAGCCGCTGGAATGCGACGCGAATGACCAAACGCGTGCAGGTTGGCGTGCGCAAGAAGGTGTTCGACCATGCCGTGCGCCTGCCGCTGCATCGCGTCTACGACCTGAAATCCGGCGGCGTGACGTCGATTTTGCGCGAAGACGCGGGGGGCGTGGCCGACCTGATCTTCTCCATGCTCTACAATCCCTTCCGCGCCATCCTGCAACTGCTCGGCAGTCTGGTCATCCTGGCATTTGTCGATTGGCGGCTTTTACTCGGATCGCTCTTGTTATTGCCGACCGTCTGGATGACCCACCGTACCTGGATCGGCCGCATCCGCCCCATCTTTCGCGACATCCGCAACACCCGCCAGCAAATTGATTCCCACGCCACCGAAGCCTTCAGCGGCATGCGGGTTGTCCGCTCATTTTCGCGGCAAACATCCGAAGCCGGCACCTTCACGCGCAACGGGCATCTCATGGCGCGCCAGGAAATCTTCGCCTGGTGGTGGATGCGCGGAATCGAGCTGGCCTGGTCGATTCTCATTCCCGTCGCATCAGCCGTTCTACTTTTCTTCGGTGGGATGCGCGTCCTGTCCGACATGGAGAAAATCAACGCGGGATTGCTCAACGCACGCGATGCCCTCACCGTGGGCGACCTGGTCATGTTCCTGGCCTACCTCGGCTGGCTTCTTGGCCCGCTGGCAACCCTGGCCGGCAGCGCCACGGCCCTGCAAAACAGCCTTTCGGGACTCGACCGCGTGCTCGATCTTCTTGACGAGGACATGGAAATGCCCGACAAGCCCGGCGCGGTCGTCCTTGATCGCGAGAAGGTCGCCGGCCGGCTGACGGTTCGCGATGTTTCGTTCGCCTACAACGGGGCCGCCACCCCGGTGCTTCAAGACATCTCCCTTGATGTAAGACCCGGCGAAATGGTGGCCCTGGTCGGCCCCAGCGGCGCGGGAAAAACCACGCTCTGCAATCTCATCGCCCGTTTCTACGACCCCACCGGCGGCGCGATTCTTCTCGACGGCGTCGACCTGCGCGATATTTCCGTCGACAGCTATCGACGCCTGCTCGGCATCGTCGAACAGGACACCTTTCTCTTCGACGGCACCATCGCCGACAACATCGCCTACGGCCGCCGCGGCGCTTCCCGCCGGCAAATCGAGGACGCCGCCCGATTGGCCAACGCCCACGAATTCATCGCCAAACTGCCCGAAGGATATGACTCCATCATCGGCGAGCGCGGCGTGAAACTCTCCGGCGGCCAGCGGCAGCGCCTCACCATCGCCCGCGCCATTCTCGCCGACCCGCGCATCCTCATTCTCGACGAGGCCACGAGCAACCTCGACACCGAATCCGAGCGGCTGATTCAAACCAGCCTGCACACATTGATGGCCGGCCGCACAAGTTTTGTGATCGCGCATCGCTTAAGCACCATCGCCCATGCCGACCGAATTTTGGTGCTGGAAAACGGCCGTATTATTGAGCAGGGCCGCCATGAAGAATTGATGCAGGCCAGCGGCCGATATCGCGACATGGTGAATCTGCAAACCAGCCCGCCAGCCCCGCCAAAGGTGCATGGATCGCCGGTGAAGCAAAACGCTTTTGCGTCGGCGGAGGTGTGAGGAATCGATGCACCGCAGAGACGCGGAGAACGCGGAGAGGACAGCAGAAATCAAAACACGGTCGGGCTCATCTAAACAGCCTTGCGCGCTCTGGCCCCTCGAATCTTCGTAGGTCCGCACTGCCGACCGTCTTTTCCGGCGCTACCGTAATTGTCCGCGGTGAGCTTGAGAAGATTTCGTGGCATGGGCGGCTCGCCCATGGTTTTTTGGACCAAGAAACACGGGCGAGCCGCCCGTGTCACGAATAAGTTCTCAAGCTCGGTGCGGACCCTACACGAATCGCGCAACGTAGTTTAGATACGATTGCACGGCGTTTGATATAAGCGTATCTCGAAAACTTCCGGACGTGTTACGCTCTTCGCGTCCCTTCGAGCCTTCGCGCCTTCGCGTCAAAAATCCCATGGTTGCGGAAAAACTGCGATGATGCTTCTGCGCGGCTATTCCCGCTAAAACTTCCGATCCAGCAGCCGATATTGCACCGCCTCGGCCACGTGCAGTTCCTGGATGTTCGCCGCGCCATCCAAGTCGGCAATCGTTCGCGCCACGCGCCGAACCTTGTCGTAGGCGCGGGCGCTGAGGCCCATTTCATCCATCGCCTGCTTCATGAGCAGCAGGCAACTGTCGCTCAATTCGCAGTGCTGCTTAAGCTGCCGGGCGTCCATCCGCGCGTTGGTGTTTCCGTCGCCAAAACGCTTGCCCTGGGCGGCCCTTGCACGCAACACCTGCTCGCGCATGGTCGCGCTGCTCGTTCCGGTATGGCGGCTGGTCAGCTCGCGATACGGAACGGCCGGCACCTCGACGTGAATATCGATGCGGTCGAGCAACGGCCCGCTTAGCTTCGCCAGATACTTGTCGCGGCCGCGGGTGCCGCTATTCTCGGCGGCGTATCCGCTGGCGGAGGGATTCATCGCCGCCACCAGCATGAATTTCGACGGAAACTTGATCGATCCATGCACGCGGGCGACGGTCACTTCCCCGGCTTCGATCGGCTGCCGCAGCGTTTCCAGCACATGCCGGGAAAACTCAGGCAGCTCGTCCAGAAACAGCACGCCATGATGCGCCAGCGAAACCTCGCCCGGCCGCGGAATCGTCCCGCCGCCCACCAGCGCCTGCGCGGTTGCCGAATGGTGCGGCGTGCGCACCGGCCGCTCGTCCATCAGCGCCACGCCATCCGGCAACAATCCCATCGCCGAGTAAATCCGCGTGGTCTCCAGCGACTCGGTCCGATTCAGCGGCGGAAGTATCCCCGGAATCCGGCCTGCCAGCATCGACTTTCCCGTGCCCGGCGGCCCAATCATCAGCAGATTATGCCCCGCCGCACAGGCGATCGTGATGGCCCGTTTCACCGCCTCCTGCCCGCGCACGTCGGCGAAATCCAACGCCGCCGACAGCTTCGACTGCTCGTATGGCTCGCCGTCCAGCTCGTACGGCTCAAGTTCAAGATGCTCGTTCAGAAACGCCACCGCCTGCGCCAACGACGCCACCGCGATGACTTCGATCCCCTCCACAACGGCGGCTTCCCGTGCATTCTCCAACGGCAAAATAACGCCCTGAAACTTCTTCTCCTTGGCCAGCAGCGCCATCGACAACCCGCCCTTGATCTTCCGCACCCGGCCGTCCAAGGCCAGTTCCCCCGCGATGAGGAAATGTTTATGGCGATCGGTGTCGATGCCGCCAGTTGCCCGAAGCACGCCCACCGCCATCGGCAAGTCGACTGCCGTCGCCTCTTTTTTCACGTCGGCTGGGGCAAGGTTGATCAGCAGTGTATTGACATTCCACGGAAACCCGCTGTTAAGAATCGCCCGCCGAACCCGCTCGATGCTTTCCTTCACGGCGGCTTGCGCCAAGCCAACAACGGTGGTTTTCTCCAGCCCCGATTTGGAAACGTCGACCTCGACCTCGCAAAGGAGGGCGTCGATACCAAGAAGAATAAAGGAATGAACCCTGGCGAGCACGAAATAAGTGTACCAGCGCACCATCATGCGTGGCAAAGCAGCTGACGGGGCTAAATAATGGGTGGATCAGCCCTGTGACTGGCCAATCTGCCATTGAGGAGCGATGAGCGGATTATGGAGAGGATGGGAGGCCCTGCCCGATGCAGCCGCATGCTGCGCTACAAAGACGGCAACCATTTGGTGGGGTTTTAAAAAAGAGCGGGCGAAGGGATTCGAACCCTCGACGTCAGCCTTGGGAAGCTCACAGTCAAACCCGCCTAACGATACTAAAAACACCGTTTATGCACTACATTTCTCTGCTGGGCTGCACTACATTGTTCTTGCTTTCACGCTTTGCGTGTCTATCATGAAGCCTTGCTGGGAGGTCTTCAATGATGCAGATCAAGCGGCGAAAGAAGCGTGTTCCGAAGCTGTCGTTCATGAAGAATCGTAACATCGGATGGTATGTTTCCTATCGCGACCCGGCAACGCATTCACCACGCAAGCATCGGTTTGGAATGATACCACGAGAAGAAGCGGATGTCGCCTACCATGAATGGGTGGCCGACCATCTCCGAGGCAAAGCTCAAGCGACTGTGAAGAAAAAAACGGTCGGCCGGAGGAAGATGGATTTCAGAGTTGCGCCGTCGATGCTCGATGTCACGACAGCCCCCGTCCAAGCACCTGTCGCCTCTTCGTCCACCAAATCCCTCAAGGCTGCGGTGCTCTCCGGAAGTCTGCTGCACATCGCTTCCGGGCTGATGCAACACGAAGAAGCAAGAGTGCGTGGATTTGGCGAAGCACGTCGACAAGGCACAATTCACAAGACAGTCTTGGCGGCGCGCAAACAGTTCATTACGGACTTCATGGAATTCCTCAATTCGCGATATGGTCCCGGCGCTGTCGGTCGCATGATGCTCGCCGATCTGACGATGGGTGACGTGGAGGAATACAACAGGGCTCTCGTGAAGGCGGGCTACTCGGAAAATGTCGTTTCTCGGCAACTTCAAGCCATAAAGAACATCATCGAGCGTGCCGGCCGGCCCGAGTACGGCGGGCAGATGCTGAAATGGAATTGGGATTCCCGGGATGTGCATCACGGAGTACCCGCCAAACAGCGGCTCATGCCAACCGTCGAACATTTGCGGACGATCCTTGGTAGAATCGGAGAACGCGAAAAGGCAATGGTCTGGATCGCGATTGGTCTCGGATTCGGCCAACTGGATTTATCGGTTGTTCAAATCGGTCAAATCGACCAAACAAGCTACGACCTGCGGCGAAGCAAAACCGGCGTCGAGCGGTTCGGCGAAACACCGCCGATGGTTTGGAAGTCGATTCAGGCCTACCTCGCAAAAACAAAGCGACAGGATGGCGACTTGCTCTTTGTCACCAGAAAGGGAATGCCCGTCGTTCATGGAAGTGCCGATTCGGTGCAACTGTGGTGGTACAAGCAACGCCAGCTGTTGGGCGACAGCGGCAAGTCGTTGGGCGGTTTCTACTCCCTCCGGCATCTGGGTGCCACCGAATTCGGTTCGCGTCCCGGCTGCTCAATTTCGGAAATGAAGCGGTGGCTCGGCCACGGTGCCAGTTCCCAGATGTCCGACGTGTATATGAAGCCCGTCGCCCCCGAGATAAGAGAGGTTATCGAGTTCGTGAGAGAAGCCCTGAAGACAGGAGAATTGCCGAAGGCGAAACCGAAATCCTAAAAGCGGCGGACGGGACTTGAACCCGCAACCACGTGCTTGGGAAGCACGGACTCTACCATTGAGTTACCGCCGCAACGGACGGCGATTATACCGGCGGCGGTATTTCACGCCAGTAGCACAGCGTGAGACATTCCCAAATTCAATAGGATCAAGTGCGTCCAATCGGAGCGCGCCCTGGGAATGGCCTGCTGCGTCCGCAGCCCAAAGCATCCAGAAAATCTCGTGCAATTTGCGAACCGCTGCAGCGCCTTGTTTCAACCAGATAACAAAGCCTTCTGATGCGTCGCGCATTCTTCCCCTCCCACCTCATGTTGGACGAATTTCCCCAGCGGAGCGAAACGGGGTCAAGAAGAAAATGTTGCGAAGCAACCCAACGGGCGGCTCAAGCCGCATTTTGTTCTTGATGCCGTTTCGTGCAGCGTAAAATCA
>DASRRM010000345.1:0-32413 GCA_035695715.1 Tepidisphaeraceae bacterium | reverse complement strand
ACTGCCCGCCGAACTATAATTCCGGGGGGGGGGACGTCAGCGGCGGGCAGTGCCCGCCCTACGTTTCAGCGTCCCGAAATCGCGTGCGTGCGTCGAACCAACTCACCGCCCCACGTTTGCATCCACCGCTTTCACGATTTTTTCCTGCAAGACTTTCGCCTCGGAATTGCTCTTGGGGGGAATGCCGTTCATCATGATGGAGAAGACATACCAGTTGTCATCCCTGGCCTTCAGATAGCCGCAGACGGTGCTGACGCCTTCGATGAAACCGCTCTTGCCGAACACCCGGCGGCGGAGGTCACGCGTGTCGCGGGTGGCGAAACGGTCGTCGAGCGTGCCGTCCACGCCGGCGATCGACAGGCTGTCGAAAAACATCTGATGGTCTTTGCAATAAAAGTCATAGACGAGGACCTTGGCCAGCGCATGGGGGCTGATCGTGTTGCCGCGGGAAAGGCCGCTGCCATCGTCGAGCTTGAATTCGCCAACCGGCACGCCGGCACGTTGCAGAAACGCGCCGACGACGACCGTTCCATTATCCCACGATCCCGAAGTCTGGGTCGATTCAAACCCAATGCGTTTGCACAGGCTCTCGGCATAGACATTCATGCTGTCCTTATTGCATCGCGCCAAAACCGGCGGCAGCGGCGTTTCGTGAATCGCGATAAGCTGCCACTTCGCCTGGCCCGCCGGCCCGGCGGCGATGCGCTGCTGCCGCAACGTGCGATCGCGCTTCACAGCGCCGGTGACTTTGACGCTGCCGCGCGCAAGGGCCTCGGAAAACACCGTGGCGGCGAACATCGGCGGATCGTGAATAGTGATCGAGACCGGCGACGGGCCGCGCGGCGGGGTTTCACCCAACAGCGTGATCTGGTTGCTGTCGCGCGCCCGATCGAGCCGAACGCCGTTGGCGTTCCCCGTCACGCATTCGTTTTTCACCTTGATGTATGCGGTTGCCGGGTCGGTGGTAAACGCCGCGAGTTTTCCCGCCGTTGTCGGATCAACCGTGAAGTCGACGCAGTTGGCGTTGAGATTCATCCCCGCCACCTCTGCTTCAAAGCGCGAGGTATATTGCGGCTTTCGCGCATCGCCCGGCCAGCGCGGATGCGAGAAGTTCTCGTCGAAAACGCTGTCATCGATGATGACATTCCTTACCGTCGTCACGTTCAGCTTCTTGAGCTGCGCCGCCCAGTTATCGAAAACGGTGGTCACCCCCCACCCGGCTTTGCGCAGGTACTCGGCATCGCCGAAGGTCGGATCGCCGTCGCCAATAAGAATTACGTCCCCATCATGCAGGACCAACAGCGTGTGAAACTTAAACGCCGGGCCGAGCTTATCGAGGGCGGCGGAGGTGGTGGCGACTTTAAGATTGCTCGCCGGGGTGAGCGGTACCTCGGCATGAAGATTAAAGATTTCCTTGATGCTCGCCGCCGCCGGTCCCAGGCGATAAACCTCGATGCCGACGGTGGTTTTCTTGAGGAATTTGTCGGCCAGGACAGTGCCGATGTCGGATTGCAGATCGGCGCGGGCGGCCAGCGGGAAAATGAACGAAATCAAGGCCATCGCCAGTAAGAAATGGCGGGCGGGTTTTCTGGGCCGGCAAGTGTTTTTTAAGTGCAGTTTCATCCGTGAAACCCTTGGGGTTAAGCGACGACGAAAGTTCAAGGCCTCCGCAAAGACAGGGTAACGTTGATATGAAGGGTGACAAGGGCGCGGGCGGCCGGAAATCTGCCGAAAGCGCGGCAGCCGGGATTATTCACCGTAGAGTACCCGGTTAACCACCTTGTGATTTCACGCGATCGCGGCGAAACTTTAGTCATGCGGACGAACAGATTTCGCTGGTCAATCGCTGTCGCATTGCTCTTGATGATGCAAATGGCCTGTGGAGACGAGGCCGGCCATTCGCCGGACGTCACCAAGCCGCCGCCGCGAGGGGATTTTCTCATCCTGCCGCTGCATATTCATATCCTAACCGCCGCCGATCATCCGGAAATCGACTGCAAGCTCAGCGACGGCGACATCGATCGCATTGTCGGCAAAATGAATAAGGTTTGGTCGGTGGGCGGAATCGCGTTTCGCATCGCCTCGCTGAATCGCGAGGCGGCGGTAAACCTTGACGAGTTCGATAAGCAGAAGGATCGGATCGCCGCCGGGGCGCTGGGCGTCTATCGCCTGCTGGCCCCGCCGGCCACGCGCGATCTGCCGGGCTTGCATATTTATTTCATTCACGCCTTCGCAGTCAACGGCGTTTATCTCGGTGGCAACATCTGCTTCGTCCAGGAGACCGCCCGGCTGCGAAAAGTGAACGGCGGCATTGACGAACCAATCCCCCGCGTGAGTTCGCACGAGTTGGGCCATGCGCTAAGTCTGGTGCATCGCCAGGCGACATTCAACCTGATGGCCTCTGGAACCACCGGGACGATTCTGAATGAGATGGAAGTGGCGCACAGCCGGGCCACGGCGAAAAAAGTCAGTGGCATGATGACGGTGGAGGAATGCGAAGCCGCGGCTGCGACTGCGGAAAAGGCCGGAGACGAAAAGGCGGCCAAGGCCTTGAAGACAGTGCTGGCAGGATTGCCGGCGGCGGAGAAATGAGCGGAGCGACGAGATTCCATTGGACAATCGAGCGGCGCTCGATAGACGATCTGCGCCGAAGCATCGTTTCGATACCACCGCGAACGAATCGCGAAATCGCAAGCGACTTCGATGCGGCGTCACGAGAATTGTGATTCGCCGGTGGGGCCGCGTCGTCGCTTGCGATTTCGCGATTATGGGTGTGCGAAGAAATGTCCAGTTTTACCGAAGCACAGCCGGCCTCGCTTTCTTTATGCCGCGCCCACCCGCGCCTATAATTGCCCGCCCATGCCCCTTTCCTCCTTCCATCCCGCAATCCAATCCTGGTTCTCCGAAAAATTCGGCGAACCGACCGCGCCGCAGCGCCAGGGCTGGCCCCTCATCCGCGCCGGCCGCAATACGCTTATCTCCGCCCCCACCGGCACCGGGAAAACGCTCGCTGCTTCGCTTTCGGCACTTGATAGCCTGGCCCGGAAGGGCAAGGGAAATCTCCCCGACGAAACATCCATCCTCTACATCTCCCCCCTGCGCGCCCTCAGCAATGACATCCAGAAGAACCTGCAAGCCCCGCTGGCCGAGCTTGCCGCGCGCGATGCGGATTTTCCGAGTATCCGCGTGACCGTGCGCACCGGCGATACGCCCGCGCGCGACCGGGCCGGGATGTTGAAAAGGCCGCCGCATATTCTCGTCACCACGCCCGAATCGCTCTACATCCTGCTCACCAGCGCCGGCGGCAGGCAGGTGCTCAAGACTGTCAAAACCGTCATCGTGGATGAAATTCACGCGCTCGCCCGCGACAAACGCGGATCGCACCTGGCGCTGTCGCTGGAACGCCTCGAAGCCCTCACCGGCGGTTTCCAGCGCATCGGCCTGTCGGCGACGCAAAAGCCGCTCAGCGACGTGGCGAAATTCCTCGTTGGCGTGGATCGGGAATGCGAGATGGTCGACATTGGCCATCGCCGCGACATGGATGTGTCGATTGTCGTTCCGCCGTCTGCCCTTTCAACCGTCTGCTCGCACGAGCAGTGGGACGAAATCTATCAGCAGGTTGCGGAATTGATCGCGGCCCATCGCACCACGCTCATCTTCGTCAACACGCGAAAAATGGCCGAGCGCATCACCGCGCGACTCACCGAGGTGGTGGGTGCCGACCTGGTCACCTGCCATCACAGCAGCCTCTCGCGCGAGCATCGGCTTGACGCCGAGCAACGGCTCAAGGCCGGCACGCTTCGCGCGCTGGTGGCGACAGCATCGTTGGAATTGGGCATCGATATTGGCGATGTCGATCTGGTGATTCAGGTAGGGGCCACGCGGTCCATTGCGACTTTCTTCCAGCGCGTCGGCCGGTCGGGGCATGCCGTGCGCGGCAAGCCCAAGGGGCGGATTTTTCCGCTGACCACCGATGAATTAATGGAAGCGGCGGCGCTGTTGCGATCGGCGGCAAAGGGCGAGCTCGATCGCACGCCGCAGCCTGCCGCCCCGCTCGATATTCTGGCGCAGCAGATCGTGGCGGCCTGCGTGGCGGCGGGCGAAGAGGGATGGAGCGAGCCGGCGCTTTACGACACGTTCCGCCGGGCCTGGCCGTATCGCGATTTGAAGCGCGAGGACTTTGACGGCGTCATCCAGATGCACATCGACGGCCGCCGCGGCTTGCTGCATCGCGACGGCGTGGGCGGGCGCATCATGGCGCGAAAGCGCGCTCGAATGACGGCAATCATGGGCGGCGGCGCGATTCCCGATGTGGCCGATTATCGCGTCTTGCAGGAGCCCGAAGGCACCTTCGTCGGCACGCTCAACGAAGACTTCGCCGTCGAGGCCAACGTCGGCGATATCTTTCAACTTGGCAACACTTCATGGCGGGTCATGAAAGTGCAGCAGGGAACGATGCGCGTGGCGGATGCAAAGGGGCAGCCGCCCTCGATTCCATTCTGGCTCGGCGAGGGCGCATCGCGCACGCCGGAGCTTTCGCGGGCGATCGGCGTGTTGCGCGAGGAATGTGCCGATCCGGCGGCACTTGAGGCGGAAATCGACCTTCCGCATGCCGCGGCATTGCAGATCGGCGAATTCCTTGAAGAAGGCCGCCGCGTATTGGGGACAGTTCCCACGCAGAAGCGCGTCATACTCGAACGCTTCTTCGACGAGAGCGGCGGAATGCAGATGGTTCTGCATGCTCCGTTCGGCGGGCGCATAAACCGCGCCTGGGGATTAGCCCTGCGCAAGCGCTTCTGCCGGGGTTTTGGTTTTGAGCTGCAAGCCGCCGCTAATGAAGATGCGATCGTCATTTCCCTCGGCTTGCAGCACAGTTTTCCGTTGGAAAGTGTTTTCGATTACCTGCACCCAAACAGCGTGCGCGATGTTCTCACGCAGGCGGTGTTGGATCAGCCGATGTTTGAATCGCGCTGGCGTTGGAACGCGACGCGATCGCTGGTGCTGGAAAAGTTTCAGGGCGGAAAGCCCGTGCCACCAGCGATCATGCGCATGCGCGCGGGGGATTTGCTGGCATCAGCATTTCCCGCGGCAATCGCCTGCCCGGAAAATCTTCCGCCGGGCGATCTGCCCGTGCCTATGGAGCATCCGCTGGTTCGCCAGACAATCCACGATTGCCTGAGCGAGGCGACCGACATCAAGGGGTTGATCGAGGTCCTCAAAGGGCTGCGCGATGGATCGATCGAGCGCGTGGCGATTGACACCGCCGAGCCATCGGCGTTTGCCCGGGGAATTCTCAATTCCGGCGCGTACACATTCCTGGACGATGCGCCATTGGAAGAGCGCCGAACGCAGGCGGTGATGAATCGCCGGGGGCTGGACGCGCGCGGGCTGGATGGCGTTGGCGCGCTGGATCCCGATGCCGTTCGGCGCGTGCGCGAGGAAGCCTGGCCGCAGCCGGAGAGCGTGGAGGAAGTGCACGATGCCCTGCTGTGGATGGGATATGTGACGGATGAGGAAGCCACGCCCTGGCTGGCATGGCTGATGGAGCTGGCGACGCAGAAACGCGTGGTGCATTGCGATGGTCGATGGCGGGCGGTGGATGGGCCAACCGAGCCGCGGAAAATTCTGCTGGGCCGATTGGAGGCGCTGGGCCCGGTTTCACCAGCGGGTTTGGACGAAGCTGTCCTGCTCGATCTGGAACACACCGGCCATATTCTGCGCACCCGCCTGGAAGGCCAAACCGTCTGGTGCGAACGGCGGTTGCTGGCTCGGATTCACCGCTACACGCTCGACCGCCTGCGCCGGGAAATTGAACCCATCACCGCCAGCGCGTTTTTTCAATTTCTTGCCTGCTGGCAGCATGTCGACCCGACGTATCAGCTCGATGGACCCAACGGCGTCAGCCAGGTGCTTCGCCAACTGGCAGGCTACGAAGCCCCGGCATGGGCATGGGAGGGCCATATCCTCCCCCGCCGGGTGCGCGATTATCAACGGCAATGGCTCGATGACATCACCCTGAGCGGCGAATTCGCCTGGGGCCGATTTTGGGGCGGCGGCCCGAGCGCCATCCGCATCACGCCAATCGCCTTCGTCCCGCGCGAGCAACTCGATTCGTGGCTTGCCATGACCGAAGCCCCATCGCTGGAACACCTGTGCGGCTCGGCGAGCGATTTACTGAAACCACTGCGGGCAAACGGGGCAATGTTCCCGCAGAACCTGCAAAAGGCTGCCGGATTGGTGGCCGGGCATTTTGAGATGGGCCTGGCCGATCTCCTGGCGCGCGGGCTGATCACCTGCGACTCATTTGGCGCATTGCGGCAGATGATCGCCCCGCCGTCAAAACGCAAGCACGCACTTCGGCCCGTCGGCCGATGGAGCCCGCTGCGCATCACCCTGCCCCCGGCGATGAACGACGACGCCCTGGCCGAACAAATCGTTCGGCAGCTTTTGGCCCGCACCGGCGTCATCTTCCGCAAGACGGTGATGCGCGAAAAAATCCCGCTGAGCTGGTACTCCGTGACCCGCGCCTGCCGCCGCCTGGAGCTTCGCGGCGAAATTCGCGGCGGGCGATTTGTCGCCGGTTTCTCCGGAGAGCAATTCGCCCTTCCCGAAGCGGTCGAGCTTCTGCGGCGTCTTCGCCGCGAAGGCGCGCCGCGCGAGGCGATTTCGGTTGCTTCCGCCGACCCGCTGAATTTCCAGGGAATCCTCACGCCGGAAAAACGCGTATCGCCGGCCACGAGGCAGCAGGTGTTGGTGGGTTAAACCGAAACATGCTCGCGGCGGTGTGCAAAATCACCGATCGTGACACGGCCGTCCCGGCCGTGCCGGCGATTAAAAGCATGGGGAAAACGTAGTGTCGGAGATTTTTGGAACCAGTGCATGACCAGCACGGGCGGGACTCCCGTGTCACGTAAAGCAGCGATTTCCTTCGTAAATCCGCGTCGGTTTCACGTGAGTGACCTTGGGCGATTCGTGTAGGGTCCGCACCGCGGACCATTACGTTTCAGATGGAAAAACACGGTCCGCAGTGCGGACCCTACGAAGATTCCAACCGCGTCATCGCCCAATGTCATTTACATTTTAGTAATATCGCAACCCGTCATCCGCGGATGGTTAAGACTGGAGCCTCGTGCACTTTCCGCGCGGCGATTGTCGTTGTATTGAATCCTCGCTCGGGAGATAATAGCTTCCATGTCAACGGGCACACGAATCCCACTCCATCCCGTCGCCTGCGGCGAGGCAATCCCCCCGTTGGAGCAGGGCGACCGCCTGACGCGCGATGAGTTTGAGCGTCGATATAATGCGATGCCCAAGCTCAAGAAGGCCGAACTAATCGAAGGGATGGTTCATATCCCGGCAGCCGTGCGATGGCGAAATCATGCGGTCCCGCATGCGGACTTGATCGGATGCATGGTCGTGTATCGCGCATCAACTCCCGGCGTAAAAGTCTATGATAACCCGTCAATCAGACTCGGTCTCGACAACGAGCCACAGCCGGATGCAACCATGCTTATCGAACCTGCATCTGGCGGCCAGACGAGATTAAGCGACGATGACTTGATCGAAGGAGCTCCCGAACTGATCGCGGAAGTTTCATCGAGCTCGGTCAGTATCGACCTCAACGCCAAGTTACGGGTTTACTGTCGCAACGGCGTCCGCGAATATCTCGTTTGGCGCGTGCATGATCGGGAGATCGACCAGTTTGTTCTGCGCGACGGGCGATACGATCAACTGCCGGCCGCTGCTGATGGGATTTTGCGAAGCGAGCAATTCCCCGGCCTCTGGCTCGACCGCACCGCGCTGATTCGCGGCGATGTCGCCGCGGTATTGACCCTGCTTCAGCAAGGGTTAGTCAGCGCTAAACATCGTGAGTTCGTCAACACCCTCGCACACCCGTCGCGTGAAGGTGTCTCTTTTCTTGAACGGACGGGTCCGTCATCCTGAGGTACTCCGAAGGATCTTACCGGTACCGCAGGCGAGCCGGATCCTTCGGAGTACCTCAGGATGACGATCGCTCATTCCGGACATTTTCATGCGGCGGGTGTGTCAGAGCGCGATCGACTCCAAAAATCGTAAGCGAAATTCTCCCCGGACTTCATGCCCGCCATCCCCGTTCAGACCGAGCTTCCCCGCCTCTTCCGCACGCCGCGGCGTTTTGTGCAGGCGTATCGCTTGCCGCTGCTGATTCTCTGGGTTGGGGCGGTGGCCGATCTTTATACGACGTGGCACAATCTTCGCCTTTATGGGCCGCAGGTGGAGAGCCATATCGTGCAGCGGTGGTTCTCGGAAATACTTGGCGTTGAATGGGGCGTGCCGCTGGCGAAGATGGGGCAATGTGCGTTTGTGGTGCTGGTGGCGGCGTGGTGGAAACCGTGGACGCCGTGGATTCTCACCCTGTGCGGCATACTTTATACGGCAGCTTCGATCAGCAATTATTACGGATTACTCTGATGTCCATCGTCTGGATCAACGGCCAATTCAAGAACGACGCCGAGGCCGGCGTGTCGCTGCGCGATTCGGGGCTGCTTCACGGGGCCGGGGTTTTCACCACGATGCGCGCTTATGGCGGAAAGGTGTTTCGCCTGGTCCAGCATCTTCGCCGCCTGCGCGATTCGTGCGAGGCGCTGTTTATCCCGCTGCAATTTAAAGACGATGTGCTGGCCAAAGCGGTTGATGAATTGCTGAAGCAAAATGAATTATCCGATGCCCGCCTGCGGCTGACCGTCACGCGCGGCGCTTCAACGCAGGACCCCTTGCACGGCCTTCGCCTTGATCCGACGGCTTTCCTCACCGCCGCCCCGCTGGAACCCTATCCCCGCGAATTCTACGAACGCGGCATGACCGTCATCCTGCTCGACGAGCAAAAAGCCAATCCCTACGACATGCAGGCGGGCCACAAAACCGTGAATTACCTCTCGCGCCTGTCGGCGCTGCGTGCCGCCAACCAGCGGCAGGCGGGCGAGGCGCTGTGGTTTAACGTTCACAACTATCTGCAATCCAGTTGCATCGCTAACGTGTTTCTCGTGGAAAATGGGACACTGCTGACCCCGCCAACGCAAGTCGATCTGCGCGCCCCGGCACTGAAACAAACGGTCCCCTATCCGCGCAGCAATGTTCTGCCAGGCGTTACGCGCGAAGCCGTCTTGGAAATTGCCGCCGACCTGCGCATTGAAACTTCAACCCCAGCAGTGGACGTCAACCGGCTTTTGGCCGCCGACGAGATTTTCCTCACCAACAGCATCATGGGCATCATGCCTGTCTGCCGGGTCGAGCTCAAAGCCATCGGGCCGGATAAGCCGGGGGAAATAACATTGCGGCTGTCGGAGGCGTATGCCCAGCAGGTGGATGACGAGTTGGGGAATGAGGGTGCCTGAAAACAACCTGTATAATTTTTCTCGATCATCTCGCAAGTCTGTCCACTTGACGCCGGTTCTGAGGTACTCCGAAGAGCCGGGTTTTATCGGGAAAGAACCCGGCTCTTCAAAGACATCTCGCGATTTCTTGTTTTTTGAGCGAGATTTCCTGACGACGAAGCGAGACTAACTTCCCGTATCACGGGAAATTAGCCCGCGCCTCTATGGGCGCGTGTTTAGGTTGCGACCTGCGGCCGCGCTGAGGAGTACCTCAGAACCGGCGTGTTGGGCAACGGACTTGAGAGTATATCGAAGAAGTTATTGTAGGTTGTTTTTCGGTCAGACGCATGGTGTCACAAACAATCCCATACTCTTCCATCAACCCCATTGAAACCTGACACCGAAGACTATTTCCTGAACGTGATGAACGGCTCGCGCCGCGGGACGGCCGCGGTGGCTGTGCGCCTTTTCCTCTCGACAATCGAGCCGTTTTACGCAGGGGCGATGCGGGCGCGCAATCGATTTTACGACGGCGGCATTTTTCCCGCGCACGACCTGCATCGGCCGGTGATCAGCATCGGCAACCTGACGGCCGGCGGCACCGGCAAGACGCCGATGGTTCTCTGGCTGGCCGGGCGCTTGCGCGAGGGGGGAAAACGCGCGGCGATTCTCTCGCGCGGATACAAGTCGGCGGCGGGCGAACTGGGCGATGAGCAGATCATGCTCGATCGCATGCTGAATGGCCCGGGCAATGAGCCGATCATCCTGCGCGCCAATCCCAACCGCGTCGCGGCGGCAACGGGGGCTCTGCAAGCCGACCCGGCAATCGATCTGTTTCTGCTGGACGATGGTTTTCAACATCGGCGTGTTTCGCGGGCGATGGATATCGTGCTGCTCAGTGCAACCGACCCATTCGGCCTTGGGCATGTCCTGCCGCGCGGGCTGCTGCGCGAGCCGATCGACGGCCTGCGACGGGCAGATGCGGTTGTGATCACGCATGCCGATCGTGTTGATGAAGCCGGCCTTGAGAAGATCAC
Organism: Tepidisphaeraceae bacterium; assembly: GCA_035695715.1. GTDB lineage: Bacteria > Planctomycetota > Phycisphaerae > Tepidisphaerales > Tepidisphaeraceae > RYN-428. The sequence continues at coordinate 22,023 of DASRRM010000345.1, read as the reverse complement.
CGAGCGCGTTCGGCGGATTCATCCTGATGTGCCGATCCATCGCGCGGTTCATCAATTCGCGGGATTCCGCACGGCCGCCTGCCATTCTTCCGCGCCGCCTGATCGCGCAATGGCAGATCTGAAGCATCGAAAATTCTTCGCCTTTTGCGGCATCGGCAATCCGCAGGCGTTTGATCGGCAGTTGCAAACCTTTGAGGGCCAGTATGCCGGGCATCGCTGGTTCGCCGATCATCACGGTTATTCGCAAGCTGATTTGGATTCCCTGTGCGCCGAGGCAGCCGCCCGGGGCGCGGATCTGCTCTTGACCACGGAGAAGGATTGGGTGAAGGTCTGTTCACTTGTCCCGGCCGGATCGTCATTCCCGGAAATCTGGCGGATGGATGTGGCAATACGATTTTCGGATGATGGTGAAGCAAAGTTGCTGGAGCAAGTGAAGAGAAAAATCGGATAATTCAGACGCCGGGTTCTGTGGTACTCCGAAGACCCGGATCGATCGGGCGAAGAATCCGGGTCTTCGGAGTACCTCAGACACCGGCGTCTCAAGCTAAAAGCAGCATTCTTTGTCGCTGCTAAAGTTATAGCGTAGCACAGAAGCGAGGAATCCATGCGACGTGTCGTATTGACCACAATGTTCGTTCTGACAATGGCTTTGGCCGGGTGTCATAAGAAACGCACGATCGCCAATTTCGGCCTCAAGGCGGGAATGACCGAGCAGGAGGTTGCCGACCAGATGGGTTCCCCCACCAAATCCGCCGGCAACTGGGTGGCGTACGCCATGGAAGATGGCAGCGAACTGCGGCTATATTTCCTGGAAGGAAAACCGGGCGGTACGCGAACACTCAGCGAAGCCGACCTGTACACCGGCAGCGGGCCAAGCCTGACCATCACCAAAGTGTTCAAGCTCCCGCGGGCCGCACCAGCTACCCGACCCGTTTCGAATCCAGCAACCAAACCATAAGTGCGAGCGGATTCTCGCGTGGCATGGGCGGCCCGCCTCAAGTTTTGTTCTTGAATGCCGTTGCGCGATTCATGTAGGGTCCGCATCGCGGACCATGGCGTTTGAGGTGGAGACTCACGGTCCGCGGTGCGGACCCTACAAACTACGATGCTCTTCCGGCTGTTCACGATTGTGACCGCGGTGTCCCTGGTGCTGTGCATGGCGACCTGCGCCTTGTGGGCGAGAAGCGGCAAACGGAAAGACCCGGCTCACGGCTGCGTCGCCGCCGGTTCCGGGACCATCCAACGATATTTCGTGAACCTCGCGCTGATAATTGCGACGATCGCCGCCCCGCCGACGATCAAAATCACCAGCCATTTACCGCTGAGGCGTTTATTCGAATTGGCGGAATCTCGTCGCTCGTGCATGCGGCGATTGTATCAGCGCAAAAAAAGGCTGCACGGTGGAGGGTTCGTGTCCCGTGCAGCCTGGCGGAGGAGGAAACGAGGATTTATCCAAAGCAGATTCCCTGAAACAGCGTTCTAAGCGGCCTGCTTTGCGTTGCTGTATCGGTTGCGTAAATTCTTGGTTTGCCGAACGATAGAGACCAAGCCAACATTCTGCCGAAACAACCCGAACTCGATCGGCCGATTGGCTGTAACGCTTGTCATAGTGCCGTTTACATCGTTAGAATGCAGAACAAAGCTCGTGCCATAGCCGCGGCCATGCGTCGGGCGCAGCGGAGCCGGCGGGGCTTAATATCTCCGCAAAGCCCCGGAAATCGGGCCTTCTTACCCTTGTTCCCGCCTCGGACGAATTTTTCCAGACGGGACTTTCGACGACCTTCGCCATGGGTTTCATCCCCAACTCAAGCGGAAAGAAGCGGCATTGCCAGTGGTGTTTGCACACGGAGTATGCAAGCCCAAGGTGCGATCTAAATTGAGGATGAGTTAAGCCCATGCAAAAGCCGAATCTCCCAGCGCTTCTCACCCGCGGTTTTGCCATCGGCATGGCCGGGATGCTTCTGTGTCTGGCCAGCGGCTGCCCGCAAACCACTACCACCTCCACGCCGCCCGGCGGCGCGCCGCCGATCAAGCTTGATCCCGTGCGCTTGCAGGCGGTGAACCTGACGGACGTGGCCCATCCAGCGCCCCACGATCAGCCGGTCGTCCTTAGCGCCGCGCGAAATGAATGGACCAACTTTACCGTGCAGATCAGCCTCCCGGCGTCCCAGGGATATTGGCTGCATGTGCGTTCACTGGAACATAAGGGCGGCGGGTCGATCGGGGCGATGAACTTTCAGCCCTTCCAGGTGCTGGCGATGCCGGTGGACATGGACCGCGCCGGGTACGTGCGGCATTCGGGACAGGTGGCCGAGCGGCGGAGCATTCCCCGCGCGCTGCTGCCGCAGGCGATGAATGAAGATGGGACGGTAAACCTCAACTCGTTGCGAAATCCTGCCCAGCCAACCGATCCGCGCTCGCATGCCGGCGGACCTGGCGCTGATCCGGCGATGCTCTGGTTCGACCTGCATATTCCCAAGGGAACGCCCGCGGGGCTTTACACCGGCCAAATCGATTTGATGAGCAAGACCGCCGCGGGCGCGCAGTTGACGCTGCCGATCCGCGTTACGGTTTACGACTTTGATCTGCCCGATGCCCGGCATTTGCAGATGGTGGGCCGGCTGGGATGGGATCGGCTGCAAAAACTTTACCCCGCCGAGTTTGAAAACTTTACGCCGCAGTTGCTCAACCGGCGCGAGGGAAAATATCAGGCGACGGTCAGCAAGCTGGATCATCTGGTATCGCTGGCGGAGGAAAATCGCGCGACGCTGGTGGTGCCGGCACTGAAGCCCGTTGTGAAATGGCCGGGTATTGGGCCGCAGTGTGACTGGTCGGATTTCGATTCGATCGTGGAGCCATGGTTGAACGGCGAGGCATTTCCCGATCATGTTGGACTGCATTACTGGCCTTTGCCCGAGGCCGAGTTGCTCGAGCGCTACGACCCCACATCGCGGCTTTTGTACTGGTCCGCCGCCGCCGATCATTTCGACACCCATCGCTGGCTCGATCTGACGGCGGTATCGCTGGAAAACCCCAGTGGCGGGCGGGTCGATCCTTCGGAGGCGGCGAATCTTTCGGTCGAGGCGGAAGACATCCTTAAAACCAATCCCGATATTCGCGTGCTGCTGCCACTGGAGGACGACCAGATCCAAATCGCCAGCAAAGTAAACCCCGCCGGCGTCGATCCCGACAAAGCCGCCCGGCTTCTCGATGCCAGCCCGGGGCTGGTTTCGACGGCCAAGCCATCACCCTGGGGCAATGCGGTGCCGCGGCACTGGCTGCGGACCGATTTGCCCGGGCTGGTTCCCTACATCGGCGCGGGAGGCGATGAACGCGATGTGCGCGTGTGGGCATGGCTGGCATTTCTTCGCCATCTCGACGGGTTTGGCGTGCGAAATGTCTTTGAGCAAAACTACATCCTTTGGAACACCACGCTGCCGCTGGCCGCCCGTCCCGACCAGCGCGCCGACCCGGGAGAGCTGATCTGGTTTTATCCCGGCGACTGGTTTGGCGTCGATATGCCCGTGCCCACCATTCAAATGAAATGGCTTCGCCGGGCGCAGCAGGATTACGAATACCTCCTTCTGGCCCAGGAGCGCGGGCAGGCGATCAACGCCCTGCAACTGGCGCGCTTAATCACCAAACCCGTCGAGCTCGAGCAAGGCCAGCGCCCCGACCCGGCTTACGCCCTGCTCACCGGCACCAGCAATCAACAGGTATGGGTGCAGGCCGAGCAACTGCTCGCCGACACTATCCTGCTCCGCAAGCCGGGCCAGGACCTCGACCCGGCCAAAGAGGCGGCGGTGAATCTGCGAACGATTGAGCTTTCTGCCCCGCAGGAACACCGCATGCTGATGGGTCGCGGGGCGCAGTGGAAGTGGAACACCGATCCGCCCGACCCGCGCGAGCCGGGCATGTGGGTCAATTTGAATTTCGCGCTGGACATTTATAACGCCTCGGAAATGATGCCCAACCAAAACCGCCTGCGCTGGGGACCGCTGGTGCCGGTGGGATGGGAATTGCGCCCGCAGGAAGTGCCGGTGCCGAAGCTGGAGACCTATCACATTCAGCGTGCGGTGATGCCGCTGAAGTTTAATCTCAACCGAATCAGCCCCAGCAGCCGCGAGCCGATCGAGTTGCAATTCATTGATGGCTTCACCCAGACGCCCAGCACGCTGAAATTCGTTTTGCCGGTGGCGGTTTGCGACAAACGCGAAGGTGAATTGCTCATCGACGGCGTATTGGACGACTGGACGGCCCAGGATGTGATTCACGATGGGCCGATGGTGAGAATGTACAACCGCCCCGCGCTGCAGCGCCAGGAATTGCAGCGGGCTTCCACCAATTCCACCGTCTATTCATCGTGGGGACCGCAATATTTCTACATGGCGTTCGAGCTGGACGGCATCGTTCGCCGGCCCGAGCAGGCGAAAAACTTCGTCGAGTATCAGCAGCGCCGCGCCTGGGGCGAAGATCTGTGCGAGATGCTGATTCAGCCGGTTTACCGCGATAATAAGCTTGGCCCAGTGCTTCATGTCGTCTGCAAGCCCAACGGCGGCATCTGGCTGGAACGCAAAACCGACACCCGTCCCAGCGACGGCGGATGGAAGCCGATCGATTCCTCCGCCATCCGCTATTTCGCCAAAACGCCCGATGGCGCAAGCACCTGGACCGGCGAATTGGCCATCCCGTGGAACGCCATCATGAACCAGTCCGGCGACCCGCCGACCCTGCTGCGCTTCAACTTCGCCCAGCACAAAGCCTCGACCGGCGAAAGCGCCACCTGGGCCGGGCCGGTGGATTACGGGCGCGATGAGACGTTCATGGGGTTGCTGTATATTCGATCGCCGGCGCAAAACGGATTAAGGCCATTGGTGGGACGGGATGGGTCGATCGGGGGACCCTGAACAGCCTGACAAAATGGGTTGAACGCCAAGACGCCAGGAACGCCAAGTTCGGAAAGAGGAGAAAAATCCACCGCATTCCTGGCGGCTTTTCCTGGAGTCCTTGGCGTCTTGGCGTTCACTTTCCGCATTTGGTCAGGAGCTTTAAATACACAGGGGCATTCAGATGTGACACAACACCAGGGATCACCGAACCTGTGCAGGCTCGCCGGCAGCGGAGGGTGGAACCTTCAACGGGCCGCTACATCAATATTGCGCTCCTTCGCATTCCGCATACATTCATCGCTCCCGCGAACGCCGCCGTTGTTTTCGTGTATTCAGTGTGACTGGCTATCGCACCCTGCCTCAACTTACCACCGCGAAGGAGAAGGTCATGAAAACTCGCGTCTTGTTTACCTTTATGCTGGCGTGTATCGGCATGTTTCTCGCCACGGCAAAGTCGGACACCGCCAAGCCGCTTTACACCGGCCAATGGACCGTCATTTCCGAAGGCATTCTCACCGACCTGGCCAAGGCGCACCCGCTGTCGAAGGATACCTTCGCCCGCATGACCGCCGGCGTTGGCGTCGACCGCACCAATGGCGACGTCTACCTCATGGCCAACAACATCGGCATCTGCAAAAGCACCGACCAGGGACAGACCTTCGCGCTGGTTTCCGGAACCGATGTCACCGGCCGCTTTGAAACCGGGTGCGGCATCAACATCGACCCGGCCGGCGGCCGATTGATGTGCTTCTCCATCTACGGCTCATGCGCCTACAGCGCCGACGCCGGCAAAACCTGGACGAAATCCACCCTCAGCCATCTCGATTACGGCGCGGTGGATTGGAGCGACACCGGCAAAGCCCTGCTGGCCGTCGGCCACGAAAGCGGCGGAAAGCTGGTCTATAGCGAAGATGCCGGGGTGAAATGGAAAACGCTCGGCAAGGATTACTGGGCGGTGGGCCTGTTCGACCACAAAACCCTCCTCGCCAGCATCGAGAAAAAAGACGGCATCGTCCGCAGCACCGACGGCGGCGTGATCTGGAACAAAGTCAGCGAAGAAAAAGTCGCCTGCCCGGTGATGGTCGTCTTCAAAGGCACCGGCTACTGGCTCGGCGAACATGGCCTGCTGGAAAGCAAGGATCAGGGCGCAACCTGGACGAATGCCGGCGCACTTCCCAAAGGCGCATGCCTCGGCCCGATGTTCGGCAAGGACGCCGGCCATATGGTCGTCGGCGCGGCAGATGGCCTCTATGAAACCAAGGATGGCGGGAAGACCTGGGAATATGCCGTGCCGCTGGCCCCGGAAATCAAAGTATTAAAGGGCGCGAAATTCGCCAACTATGGCTGGGACCCGAATAAGAATATCTTTTACGCCTCACAAATGACCAAGCCGGCGTATAAGTATGTCGCGAAGTAGCAGGTTCGGGACTGCTCGGCGGGATCCGCGTCCTCGCTGGCGCTCGTCCACGGCGTGATCTACGTAATACGCTCTTGATGCGACGAGGAATACTCCCCTCTGTCCGCGCAATCAATGGGTGAAAGAACGCGAATTGTAGGGTCCGCCTTGGCGGACGCGTTCGCGACGCCGTCATTTTTCGGGGTTTATCTTCTGCCGGAAATGGACCCGCCATCAACGCGTCCGCCAAGGCGGACCCTACGCAAATCGCAGGGCGATTTCGGAGCCATGAAACACCGCCGCCCACGGATCAATGTGATCCATGGGCGGCGGTGCGTTCAACATTGGAATAACCGAATCCGGTTACTTCCCATAGTATCGTAGGGTGGGCGTACTCGCCCACCGCATTTTCGTCGCGGGCACGGAAATGGTGGGCGAGTACGCCCACCCTACTACAACTACTATAAGACGGTATGGCGAAACGAGCCGCGCACGGAGGGTACTCTCAGAGTAAGCGGTTTTTCTGCACCGCTTACTCCCGCAGTGCCCTTCGTGCGCTCCACAAGGCACGTCCAATCTCAATGTTTCTCCGAATCCGGCCACAGCGGCTTTCCATATCGCTGAACGAATTCGATGCATTCGGTGATCTCGGTTGTCGGGTTCTCCTGGTGGAACTCGTACTCAATGGAAAGGTTGCCTTGGAAATTCTGGCGTTTGAGCTCGTCGAGGACTGCCGTGATTTCCGAAACGCCGTTACCGAACGGCACGTCGTGGCCGTGCGGCTCGCCGATGCGGTTGATATCCTTCAGGTGGCTTTCGATGATGCGGCCCTTGAGAATCTTCAGCGCGTCCAGCGGACGCACACCGCTGCGCACCCAATGGCCGATGTCGGCGCAAGAGCCGATGCGCGGGTCGCGGTCTTTCACGAGCGACAAAACATAATTCGGGTCCCAATATTTATAGTTTGGGTCATTGTCGCGCTTGGGGTGGTCGTGGATCGCCATGCAGATGTCATATTCCTTGACCAGCTTCTCAATGATGTCCATCGCTTTCGGATCAGGCTCGCTGACCACCGTGCGAAGTCCCATCTTGTGGGCGAACTCAAACACCTTGCGGCATTCCTTCTCATCGTTCGGCAAACCTACCACGCCATAGGAGACGGCAAGGATGTTGTACTTCTTAAGCTGTGCTTTGACTTGATCGAGAACCGCATCCGGCGAATTATGGCTGAAACTGACAGCCGGCTGGTCCTTGCGAAGCATCTGCCCGGGATAGAACTCGATGATCTTGCCGCCCACTTCATGGGTCTTCTCGATCGCTTCCATCACGGAAAAATGATTCCAGCTCCACGCCTGGCAGCCGATGGCCCAGCCATTGGTCTTGTATTCATCGGGGATGACCAGCGGCTCAGACGAAACCGCTGCAGGCGCGGCGGGCGCTTCGGCGCGAACGCCGATGGCGGTGATGGATAAGGTGAGCGCCGCTCCAGCCAGTGCGAAGTTCCGCAAAAGAGACATGATGGCTCCTGAAAATCGTCAGACGGTAATGCCGGCAAAACGCGCGTCCTGCCGTAAGAATGTCTATATCCGGCGCAGGTGATTGTTGCAGCGCGGCGCGCGAAGATCGCCAATTATTCCGCGGATTTTTCGGTTGTGGCGGCACGCTCACCGCCCAGCCGAAAGACTTCGCGCGCCGCATCGCCACTGATAGCAGTTTTATCGTTTCCGCCCGCTCCCACGCTGTACAGCGAAGGTGGGTTGCCGGGCAAATACCCGATCGGTGCGCCATTGGGTGAGAATGGGTCGATTGGGACGTTTTGCAGATAGCTCGGCACCAACTTCAGAAGATCTACCGGCCATGCACCGCCGTGGTCAATCGCGTATAGCCTCATCGCCAGCGCGAGGGCGGCGACCCTGCGCACAGTGCGATCCTGGAAATCAGAACGTATCGTATTCCGGAGGCCGGGCATCAGCGCCTCGGTCAGTTTCGGCATCGAGCCGCCGGGCGCAATTGCCGCTTGAGCGATCGGGCTTGCCACGGCCCAACTCGGCGCTCGAGCCGCTCGACAAAGTTCATCCTCATTTTTCATGAGGAACAGCGCTTCCGTATAAAAATTGGCCCTGACGTAAAGATTGGCGTCGGCGGCGGAATTAACCAGCGAGTCGTGCAATTCCATGCGTTCAAATTGCCAGGCGGCATTGATGCCGCGATTTGGAGATTCATCGTCCAGAAGTAGCACGATGAGCAATTGAATGGCACTTCGCTTAACGGCCTTCTTTTCCCCGGCGTCCCCGCCCGCCGACGCGCCAGAGACGACCAAATCCTTTGCAGCGTCCAGGCAGAATCTGCACGCCATCCGTCGAATCCCTCCTGCCACCAGGTGCGAAGAGAATGGTCCCTCCTGATCCAAGGCTCGGCTTATCGTGAGCAGTCCAACCACACATTCAAACGCGCCGCTGTCATCGCCAACGTGGTGCTTATACATCGCCGCGGCCTTAATCACTTGGCCGAGCTCGTACTGGTGATTGATGTGCGGGAGTTGCAGCGTCTGCATTACTGGCGTCTTGAGCGTGATGTGCCAATCGGCATTCGGATAGGCGTGAGCGCGATGGACAAGTTCAATCGCCGGGCCGTTGTTCGCGGTGATGCTTCGCAACGTTTTGAGAACGTTATCTGAAAAAGGTTGTGAGCAGTTGACCGCTTCGGACAACGCATCGCGTTCAGCATCGTTGGCGAAAGTTAATCTCCCCGCAGCCTGGCTTAAATAAGTTGCGGCGTTCTGGTCTGCGGGGAGGGAATGCCCCTGAAAATCCGCCATAACGACGGGCTCGCCCATCGCCTGATGCTGTTCGATGTAATTTGAGAGGGCATTTTTCGCCCGATGGATGCGCCATGTCATCCAGCCATAATTGATTCCCTCCAGAAGCGCAATCGCACCGATTATGATGAACAGTGGCCGCAGTTTGCGCCGTAGTCGGGCGGCTTGCAGTTTGTTCGCCATGGAAGGATTGTAAGCCATCTTCTTGCAAGAGTGGAATGATGAACCGCAAAGACGCAAAGACGCAAAGAGGACGCAAAGAAGGCAGATCAAGGGAGGGTCCATTTCCCTTTGCCGGCGGCTTATCTTGGCGCGATCGTGACATGGCCGTCCCGGCCATGCGTGGCCCGCTTTCAGGCAGATGCCCTTCGCATCGGCGGGACGCCCGTGTCACGACCTGCGCTTCCGCAAACTTCCAAGGTCTTCGCAAAATATTCGCCGCCAACGGGCCTGCCACCCGAATTCCTTTGCGTCCCCTTTGCGTCTTTGCGTCTTTGCGGTTCCGGCGTCAGCTCGTAATCGCGCTCGTCGTCCTCCTCCTGGCTACCCTCGTCGGCTGCAAGCAAAAGCCGGCAACGAATCCCCAAACGCCCGCGCCGGCAACGCGAGAAGTCGACACGCCCGGCGAATGGTTCGCCGACGTCACCGAAAAATCCGGCCTTCATTTCATCCACGAAACCGGCCCGGTCGGCAATTACCGGCTGCCGGAAATCATGGGCTCGGGGGCGGCTTTGTTCGACTACGACAACGACGGCCGGCTCGATATTTACCTCATCCAAAACGGCGGCCCCAGGGGAGCGAAAAACCAGCTCTTCCGCCAACAACCCGATGGCACCTTTGCCGATGTCAGCGAAGGCTCGGGACTTGACGTGGCCGGGTATGGAATGGGCGTGGCCGTCGGCGATGTGAACAACGACGGCTTTCCCGATGTGCTGATCTGCGAATTCGGCGGCGTGCGGCTGTTTCTCAATAACGGCAACGGCACTTTTACGGAAGTCACCCGCGAAGCCGGCTTGGGCGAGCCGCCGGAAACTTCGCCCATCCGCCCCTGGCCGATGACGGCCACCTTCTTCGATTACGATCGCGATGGGAAGCTCGATCTCGCCGTCGTGTCGTATGTGGCATACGACCCCTCGCGCAAATGTGCCGATGCACAAGGCCGGCAGGATTATTGCGGCCCCGGCGATTTTCCCGGAAGCATCACGCGCATCTTTCACAACACGGGATGGGACGATGCAACGCATATCCCGCATTTTCAGGATGTCACGGCTTCGGCCGGCCTGGCCGAAGCGCCCAGCCCCGGTCTTGGCACGGTGGCCGCCGATTTTGACGGCGACGGCTGGCCGGATCTCCTCATCGCCAACGACGGCCGGCCCAATCGCCTCTGGATCAACCAGCACGATGGGACTTTCAAGGACCAGGCCGCCGAGCGCGGGCTGGCGTTTAGCACCGGCGGGCAGGTCGAGGCAGGCATGGGCATTGCGCTGGGCGATACATCCATGAGCGGCTTATTCGACGTCTACATCACGCACCTGACCGACGAAAACAATCGCCTGTGGATGCAAAGCCCGCGCGGAACTTTCACTGATCGCACGATTGCCGCCGGCCTGATTGGTCACGGCCAGGGGACGGGGTTCGGCACGGTGCTGGCGGATTTTGACTGCGCCGGCGCGCTCGATCTGGCGGTAGTCAATGGCCGGGTGCTGCGCTCGCCACATCCGATATCGACGACAGCGCCTTCGTCCGGCAATCGTGGCACGCGCCAGCCGCCGGTGTCTTCATCGGCCGATCTCGCGCCCTATTGGCAGGCGTACGCCGAGCGAAACCAGCTTTTCGCCGGTGATGGCCACGGCCATTTCCGCGACATCGCCGCGGCCAATCCCGCCTTCTGCGCCGCGCCGGGCGTTGCCCGCGGCCTGGCCGCCGGCGACATCTTTAATGATGGCGCTGTCAGCCTGCTGGAAACCACCGTCGCCGGCCCCGCCCATCTTTATCGCAACATCGCCAGGCGCAAAGGCCACTGGCTTATGGTCCGCGCCATCGACCCGGCTCTTGGCGGGCGCGATGCCTACGGCGCGAAAATCACTGTGCAAACCAGCACAGCCCGCTTCATCGGCCTGGTCAACCCCGGCTCCAGCTATCTGTGCAGCAACGACCCGCGCGTGCATTTCGGCCTCGGCCCAGCCGACCACATAGCCTCGATCGAAGTCCGATGGCCGGACGGAACGCGCGAAACTTTTCCCGGCGGCAAGGCCGACCAGCTTCGTGTGATTCGAAAAGGGGAAGGCCGTCTCGATTCGGGGAAGTAGTATGGGTCAAAGATTTTTATTCCAAGCCGTGACGAGGGTTATCGTGCGTATATGTAAACTTTTTGTGCTTAGTATGGAGGGGAATAGTTTTGCGGATTTTCGAGGAACGTATTACATCGCCAGCACGGGCGGGCGCGCGTGTCACGTTGAGGTTGCAGAATTCGCCGTAAATTCCATCTGTTTTTCACCGGCAATGGCCAAAAATCGCTCAGTTTGAGCAAATGACCTTGCGCGATCGGGCGCTTCGGCTCTTCGTAGGGTCCGCACCGCGGGCCGTTTTCTCCGCCATCAACGCGACGGTCCGCCGTGCGGACCCTACACGAATTGCGCAGCGCGATATATCATATCCGTAAAAAGTATGAGGTTTTTGCTTATATGGTAAGGGGGGAGAGTTTCTGCAGATCGACTGGAGTATGCGAAGAATCCTTGCGTTTGCGGCAAATGCGGCGTTTGAGCAAAAATGCGGCTGAACCAGCCAACGCGATTATTTCACCGAAAACCGATGTTGCGCAACATTCCGGTGCGCGAAGTGTTGCGCAATGGTGCGCGAAAATCCTTGCAGGTGAATTGCCGTGTGATGATTAACCGAGCGATGGTATGGACTGGATCGCGCGCGATCGGGCGCCTGAAAGTCCCTGACGAATTAGGTTGGGAGCGAATTTAACATGGATGCACAGGATGGACAGGATAAAGAAAAGCAACAATGATTCGATTTATCCTGTTCATCCTGTTCATCGGTGTTAGAGCGTTTCTCAGGTTGGTGGCGCGTTCGCGCGACCGTCATCCTACTGAGACTATCCGAAGGAAGGTGTATTGGCGTTACGCACATGCACATGCGCACGCGCAGCGATTGAATTCTCTGAAGTATGCACATCTTCTGCAAGGAAGTACGGGCCGTGGGGGCGCACTTCCCTGCAGAAGATGTGCACACTTCAGAGAATCCCGCCCTCGTTCCGCGTAGGATAGTCAGACGGGGTCGGCGCACGAGCCAGCACGCCTGAGCCTAGGATGACGATTGCCCGCTCGATTAACCTGAAAAACGTTCTAATTCCCTCTTTGAACGTTCCGGGCTGCTTCGGCCCACTTTGCTTGTGGCCGAGCCTGGCGACGACCACGCTGAGGAGTAGCTCAGGAGGACGTTTACCAGCATTTTGTTAGGAATTCTTAGTAGACGGCTGATGGAAACAGCGACATCATCTTCCGGCGGATGTGTGGTCATCCTCGAAGACAATCCCGCGCGCATCGCGCTGATGGATCCCATCCTTTCAGAAATTCTGCCGCAATTCGATCACCGGTTTTTTGCCAATGCGCCGGACATGATCGCATGGCTCGCTGGCAATCTCGCGCGGGTTGTGTTCATCTCGCTCGATCACGATCTGGATTCAGTGGTGCCGGTAAGCTTGCAGGCGTTTGATCCGGGGTGCGGGTTGGACGTGGTCGATTGTCTGGCGAAGTTTCCGCCGGTCTGTCCGGTGATTGTGCATACGTCCAATGCCGATGCGGGCATGACGATGCTCTTTCGCCTGCGCGATGCGGGCTGGTTTGCGTCGCGGGTTTATCCGAGGGATGGAATGGATTGGATCGCCGGCGATTGGGCGCATGATATTCGGGCATTGGTGGAGCGGCGATGGATTTTCTGATGGGGCTGCACGCATTGTGTATCGCGCGCCGAAGATTTTGACCACGGATTTCACGGATTTCACGGATGTAAAACGGAGAAGAAAAACGATCGATTTCCTTCCCATCCGTTTTATCCGTGGAATCCGTGGTCAAACCTCTTCCGCGTTTGGCGTTCAATGGCGTGTGGAATGTCCGAGACGAACGAGCCGCGCACGGAGAGTACTCCGGGTACTCCCGAAGTAAGCGGATCCCCCCGAAACCGCTTACTTCGGGAGTACCCTTCGTGCGCGGCTCGTTATACCCTTGCGTACGAAACGGGAAAAACCATGCGGCGAATGCCTCAGATCACAACCGGCCTCGTTTTCGGGTGGCCGTTGTGTTGACCCCGCGCCCTGCCTCCCGTTCAATACTCACTGGTAACGCACATAGCCAAAACGAAACTTCCACCATCCCCGCGTGTATTGCCTTATGGATCGGACATTGTCCCAACCTTCGAGGGCTTGAGAATGCGACCTCTTCTGGCGATTTTTTCGGTGCTGGCGATTGCTTCTTCGACGCAGGCCGCCTTGCAGTGGAATTTGACCTTGGCTGACTTTCGTGTGCAGCCGGTGGTGTTGAAGTCGATCGACGCGGCGGGCGTGCATGTGACGCCGGGGGCGGGGGGCGAAGAGAAGGTCATCGCCTTTGGGCAGTTTCTCGATCTGAGCCGGCCTGTCGCAGCCGGGCAGGCAACCGGCAAGCTCGTTTTGCACCTGGCCAGCGGCGACCAAATCGGCGGCGAGCCGGTCGGCGTCAAGGGAAATGACCTGGTTTGGAACAGCCCGATTCTGGGCGAAATCTCGCTGCCGATGAAACAACTCGTGGCGATCACTCATCCCGGCGGGCAGGTTCCCGATGCCCGGCGGCGCGAGGATATCGTCACCCTGGGCAATGGCGACACGCTTCGCGGCATCATCGTCGACGTGACCGGCGCCAAGGTCACCGTGCAAGGCGATGCCGGGAACAATGATGTGCCGCTCACGTCGGTCAGCCAGATCAACTTTGCCTCGTCGGCGGGGAAGGTGACGCCGGCCAATGGGTTTCGCATTCATTTCGATGATGGCTCATCGGTGACGGCCACCACGCTGACCGCCGACGGCGAAAAGGCCAACCTCACGCTCGGCAAGGATACGGTTCGGCCGGTGAATCTGTCGCAGGTGGCGATGATCGAGCAGGTGAATGGGCCGGTGAGCTGGCTTTCCAGCCGGCCGACTTCGGAGAGCGTTTACATTCCGTTCATGGGCGCGCCGAAAACCAATGTCGCCAAGATGGACCACAACTGGACCGGGCAGGACCCCATCCGCTTCGGCTCGCAGGAATTCGCCCACGGCATGGGCGTGCATTCCTACTCGCGCCTTTCCTGGACCCTGGACGGCACCTACGCCGCCCTCCGCACGCGCTACGCCATCGACACCAAAGACGCCAACACGCAGGCGGATGTGACGATCCGTATTTTGCTGGACGGCAAGGTGGTCTACGAGCAGCCGCATGTAAGGGCGGGGACGCTGTCGCCGGTGGTGTTGGAAGCGTTGGATGGGGCGAAGAAGCTGACGCTGGAAGTGGATTACGGGGATAATCTGGACACGCAGGACCGGGTGAACTGGATCGAGCCGGCGCTGCTGAAGCAAAAGCCGTGAGGGAATCCAACTGGGCGGCTCGAACATCCAGCAACGGGTCAAACCATCATCTGGAATCGTCACTTCGCGGCACGTTTATCAGCCGGCGGGAGCAGCTCCTGGACGAGAATGGAAAAACCAGGCAACACCGGTTCGCCGGTGATTGTGTCAGTTTCTTCCAGGCGTTCGGGCCTGTGGTCGAGGCGGTAAACCTGGATGAAGCGGAACCTTGGGTTCACTTCCCAAACCAACGGGATTCCCGCCTTGCGGTAATCGAGGCGTTTTTCCTCGAATTCGTTGATCGTGTTGCCCGGGGAAATCACCTCGATGGCGATATCGGGCGGGATGCGTACATGGCCTTCATCGGGAATTTGAGCAGCCCGTGGTGCCGTGACGAATGCAACATCCGGTCGTCGTACCAATTCCGGATCGTGCGGAAAGCACTGAAATCCCTGCTCCGGCACCACGTCGCCAGCATGAGTTTTCTCGGCGAAATCGGCCAGCCGCCGGATGATAATTCCCGCCGTCTTGTTCGCCAGAAAGCTCATTGGTTTTTCCAACAGCCTCCCATCCACCAACTCGAAGACCCCGTCCTTCTCCAGGTGGAGCAGGTCTTCCGGCGTGAAACGGGTTGGCGGATTTGCGAGTGTCATACGCTTACGAGATTATATTCCCCATAGCCCGTGCCTACAACGGAAAAGACGCGATGCCGATGATATTGGGTGCGGCCGCCTTTCTCGGCAACCCGTAGGGTGGGCGTACTCGCCCACCATCTTTCGCGGTTGGCAAATGGTGGGCGAGTACGCCCACCCTACAGCGACTTGGGGCGATCTCACCCATCCCTCAAAATCTGCCGCGGTTTTCGTCCGAGTTTGCTGTTTGTCTTTTGTAATGGAATTGCTTCTGTGAAACGGCGATGTGTTTCGGAATCCGAAACAAAAAAGCAGTTTTAAGCCATCGGTAGCGCACAGGCGTGGAATTTCGAAAGCACCTCCGTGCTTCCGTGCCTCCGTGGTCATTCTGAATTCGCAGCGCAAGCGCCGTCCAATAACCTTTCGCCTCGCGCAAAAAAGAAGGGACCGGTGCTCGCCGAAACACCGGTCCCTCAAGCAGGCTGCCCAACCATAACGGTCGGTTACCTACAGCCTAAACAGACTATCGGCCTTATTCGGCGCGGGGCTTTACCCGGCAAAAGATTTCGCAAAGGTGATCGGCCGCTTTCCCCGATGTATGATCCTTCGCGATGAGTGATTCCTATCAGCAGATTCTCGATCGCCTGGGCAATGCCCGGCGCGTTCTGGTGACAACCCACGTTCGTCCCGATGGCGATGCCCTGGGAACGGCCGCCGCCATGGTGCTGGGGATGCGCGCCAAGAATATTGCGGCCGAGGTGCTGCTCCTGAGCCATCTGCCGACGAAATATGCGTTTGTTTTCAAGGAGGCGGGCATCGTTCATCACGATGCCGAGGCGGGGTGGCCGGCTTCGCTTTCGCTGGCGGATTTCGATTTGCTGCTGGTGGTTGATACGGGGACCTGGTCGCAGTTGCCGGGGCTGAAGGAGAAGATTGCCGGATGGAATGTGCCGAAATTGGTGGTCGATCATCATCTGACGCAGGAAGACTGGGCGGATGCGAAGCTGGTGGTGACCGAAGCGGCGGCGGCGGCTGAAATTGCCGCCGAGCTGCTCGACCAATGGGAAGTAAAACTCGATGAGCCGATCGCGCGGGCGTTGTTCCTGGCGATTTCCAGTGACACGGGGTGGTTTCAGTTTTCCAATACCCGGCCATACACACTGCGCCTCGCGGCCCGGCTGATCGAAGCTGGGGTGAATATCGATCAGATGTATCAGCTTATGTATCAAAACGAGCGGGCCGCCCGGGTAACGCTGCAAACGCGGGCGCTGCAGTCGCTGGAGCTGATGCAGGATGGCCGGTTGGCGGTGATGCGGGTGCGGAAGAAGGATTTCGAGGAGACGAATGCGAATGTGCCGGACACGGAGAATTTGATCAACGTGCCGTTGCAGATTCGCACGGTGGAGGTGTCGATTTTGCTGACCGAGCCAAAGGATTTCGGCCCGGTGCGCATCAGCCTGCGAAGCAAGGGACAGGTGGATGTCGCGAGGTTCGCCGAGCAATTTGGCGGCGGGGGGCACGCGCGGGCGTCGGGGTTGAAAATTGAAGGCACTTTGGACGAAGCGCGCGACAAGGTGGTAGGCGCGATGGTGGGGGCGATGTCGGGCGGGATCGAAAGCTAATTTAAAGCGTTTTTCAGATTGGTGTAGCGGCCAGTCGTCATCCTGAGGTACTCCCGAAGTAAGCGGGATTTCGCCAAAACCGCTTGCTTCGGGAGCACCCTCCGTGCGCGGCTCCTTCTATCGTCGATTACCGGCGCGCAGCGCGATCACCCCTTCTTAATTCCAATCGCCCCGTTCACCACATAGGCCCCGCTGCCGAGAGTCACCGTATAGGCATGTGTCGTTGTCCATCCCGACGGCGCGACGACGCGGATGGTGTAGGTGCCGGGGGCGACCGAGCGGAAGTACCAGTAGCCGACGCTGGTGGTCACATCGGAAGGCTCGTTCGATTCAAAGACGCCGTCGTTGTTCAAATCGATGTAGACTTTGTAGCCGGCCAGGCCGGCTTCGCCGCTGTTTTGGATGCCGTTGCCGTTTAGGTCATTGAAGAGCGTGCCGCCGACGTAGGCGCTGGTGGTGACGCTGAAAGCGCCGGCGGAAACGGTCTTGTTGGCGACAACTGTCACCTTTGTTCCGGTGCTGCCGATGGGCGTCTGGCGATAGCCGGGGGCGAGGGAAACGGACACGGTATAGCTGCCGGCGGCCAGGCCGGTGAAAGTGAAAGCGCCGGCGGAATTGGTGATGGCGGTCGGGTCGCCGGCGTCGAGCTTGCCGTCGTTGTTGGCGTCGATGTAGACGGTCTGGCCGGCGAGGTTGGGCTCGTTGGACGTCTTGACGTGGTCGGCGTTGAGGTCATTGAAGACGCTGCCGGTGATAGAGCCGGTGGAACCGCCGGCGGCGGGAATGTAAACGCCGAAGTTTTCGTTGGTGAGGGCTTGGGTGGGATTGCCGACGTAGTTGCCGATCCCGCCGGCGGGGAAAGTCTGCTGCGCGCCGCTGGGGAGAACGATGCGGAGGATCTGCGGGTTGTTCAGCGGATAAGGGAAGAAGAAATTCCCGTTGGCGTCGGTGGTTTCGTAGGCCTCGCCAACGTCGGGCTTGTGGTTGTAATTGGGATCGGCGTAAACCAGCACATTGGCGATCCCAGTTTCGCCGTTATCCTGGACGCCGTCGCGGTTGGCGTCATTGAAGACGGTGCCATAGATTCCCGGCGGCGGCCCGGGGGGGATGTAGATGCCCAACGCCTGCGGCGCGGCGGTGGTCTGGTTGGCCGCGACGTTCACCGCGACCCCGTTACTAAGAAACGGAGCGGTTTGCGAATCGCCGGCGGGGAGAATCAACCGCACGACCGTGGAACCGGCGGGCACGTTGTTCAGCGTGTAGTTGCCGTTGGCGTCGGTGAAGGTCGACGGGTCCGATCCGCTGAAAACGCCGAGGTTGTCCACGTCGGCGTAGACCGCGATGCCGGCAGCGCCGCCCTCGCCGTTATCCTGCGCGCCATCGTCGTTGGCATCGCTGAAAACCGATCCGGAGATGCTGCCGAACTGCGGCGGCGGCGGAATGGTGACGCCGAAATCGACGCCGCTGGAAGCCTGGCTGGCGGCCAGGGTGACGGTAATGCCGCCGCTGGCGGGCGTGGTTTGCACATCGCCGCCCGGGAGGATTTCGCTGACGGTGTAGGTTCCGGGGGGCAAATTGCCGATGGTGAAATTTCCGTTGGCGTCGGTCTGGGCGGCCGGGTGACCGCCGTTGATGCTGGTGTTCAGTTCCACAACCACGCCGCTGAGGCCCGGCTCGCCGTTGTCCTGGATTCCATCGCCGTTGATGTCATTGAAGACGGTTCCGGAAATTGACGCATTGGCCACGACCGGCAGGCTGATGCCGAAGTTCACGCCGCTCAGCGATTGCGTGAGATTCTTTCCCACGTATTGCCCAATGCCCCCGGCGGGGAAAGTCTGGGTTGCGCCGCTGGGCAGAATGATGCGCAGGATTTCCGGATCAGCGGGGAGATTGCTGAAAGTAAAGTTGCCGTTGACATCGGTAACGACGCTTTGCTCGCTGGCGCTGTCCCAGGCGTGGTTATAGTTCGGGTCTTCATAGACGCGAACGCCGGCAACTCCGGTTTCGCCGTCATCCATCACGCCGTCGTGGTTCGTGTCGTTGAAAACCGTGCCGGAAATGGTGGGCGATGGTGGCGTGGTCACAGCGCCTGAGGTGACGGTAATCGACCCTGCTGGATTGTTCGGCGAAATGCTGCCGCTCCCGCTGGTCAGGAGTTGGATGGCGTGCAGCCCCGGCGTGGTGATCGTGAAATTCAGCGGCGCGGAATTGCCCGTGGCCGCGGTCGGCAGCGTGGTGGAGCCGGGGATGAGATTTCCGTCGAGGATGAACTTCTCGCTGATTGATCCGGACTGTTTTCCGGAAAGGGTCAGGCTGTAAGTCCCCGCGGCCGGGGCATCGAACATGTAAATCCCCGGCGCCCCGGCGCCTGCGCCAAGTGAGTTGGCGATTGTGATCGACTGCCCCAGCGTCGTCGGCAGCGTCGCGCCGACATTCAGCGGAACCTGAGGCGCAGCCAGCACCGATTGCACGGCGGCAATCTTCGGGGTGTTCTGGTTGTTCACATCCAGCGTCAGCGCCCAGATGTGATTGGTCGTGTCATAATACATTCCCAGCGCCCCGCCGGCCGCGAAGAATTCGTCCATCTGCGAGATGGCCGCCTGTTCGGCGCGCGGATCCTGGTTGGCGTCGATCTGCAAAGGCGTGCCGACGTCTCCCGAGCCGAAATTGAATCCGCCTTCGTAGCTGACCATTTGCAAGCCAAACGCCGTTGCCCAGGCAACTTCGTTGCGGGTCGTGGAGGTGATGTCCTGAATGCCCCCGGCGTACATGCCGTTGGCCGTCTCGGCGACGACGTTGGAGATGAATGCGGTGCCCGTGCCACCCGATGCGGTAAAGGTGACAGTATGCGGCCCGGCGGAAACGCCGGTGTCGAAAACCGCCGTGCGCTGGGCGCTGTAGCTGCTCGAGAGCGTCCATGGCACGCTGTAGTCGGTGCCGTCGATGGAGACGGAAAAGCTTTCCGAGCCAAACACCGCCGCGCTGAAGGTCAGATCTGCCAACCCGCCGCTGAAATTGACGGTTTGCGTGAAGCTGCCGCCGGCCTGCAAATAGGCGGCCTGGGTTCCGGAGGTGGAATTGGGATTGCCGAGCGAGCTGCCATTGGCGGCAATGCCGGCGTTGCCACTGAACGACCAGCTTCCCCCCGCCGGGTCGGTCTGAAACCCGCTGACGGCGGGCGAGGAAAACCCGGCGTCGGCAATGATTACATCGCCGGTGCCGTTGGGGTTGCTCACCCCGCCATACCATCCGCCGCCGCCACCCCATAGATAGTAATTTACCGGATGGGGAAACTGCACGTGCTGCAAGCCGTCGGCGTTGTCGTAATAGTTATTGAGGAATTCCAGGCCGAACGCCGCGGTGTCGTTTAGATTGCCATATTGCCATTGATAGACCGGGCGCACCTCGGTCATCATCCGGCTGTCGCCGAAAACGCCGCGGAAAAGATTGCTGGTGATGGCAGTGCGCTCGGCGGTTCGCCGGGCGGCCCACACCGCCGTCGATGTGCTGCCGTCATAATTCAAGCCCGACCCGCCGGCGTTCACCTCGGCGATGGCCGCGCTCGTGTTTTCCGCGTTCTGCGCGAAGGAGTTGTTCCATACTTCATTGGAATACTCGACATACACATGCAGATTCGGATTGAGCCCCGCCCAGACCGCTCCGGAAGCCGGCACCGGATTTGGATTGGCTGCGCTGACGGCACTGCCTTGCGGGCCGGTGTAAGGATTGACGCCATCAGAGCCGTAGTCAATGAGTTCCGCGAGATTGGTGATGTACTGATTGGTCGCCATCTCCGGGATATTGATCCACATATCCTTGCCGGTCTGGTTGGCCAGCGCGACGGCATATTCCCACGCCCCGCCAACGCCGCCGGTTTGAATCTGCGACGGCAGCGTTCGGTCCGACCAATTCACCTGCGGATTGGAATTGGTCAGGGTGTAATCCATGTAGCGAATCGTGGAAAAATTCGCGATGAGATTCTGGATCGGCGTGCTGAACAATGTTCCCGGCGCATAGCTGGTTGACGAGTCCGGAGAGATCGGCCGCATCAGTTGAACGTTGCTGACGCCGGTGGCCGTGGTATCGGTCGGGAGGCGGCGCGTGTTGGTGAAATCGAGCATCACCTGCTGCAAGCCGGCGGGAACGACCACCTGGCCGGTGGTGGTATTGGACGTCGGATCGTAACTGACGTTGACGACCTGAATATTCGGATCGGCGGCCGGGGCGGAAACGGTGGCCTGCCCGGTGAATGACAGGGCATAGGTTCCGCCGTTATCGGACGTGGTATTGATGACTTCGATGCCGCTGTCGGTTGTGGGCCAGCCGTTGGTGTCGATTGGGGTGCGGCTGGAGGTATCGGTGGGATTGGCCAGATCGTTGGTCCAGAAGCTCGGTTCCTTCATCGCATCGGCAAAGAGTTCGTCCCCCGAATCAAAGCCGAGACGGCGAATATTGATGCCCAGGTTGGGCGCGGCGGACAGAAGCGTTCGCGCCTCGAGTCCTTCAACGATATTTGCCGCGGCGTGGGCAACGGCGCGGCGACGCCGGCCGCCGGCGGGCGGCTTTGCTGGGGGTTGGATGACGAATTGGTCCCGATCACGCTTAAACAACAATGTGCGGCTCACGTCATTCCCGTTAAAGAAAGGGTCCGCCAACGGTACGCCGGGCAGACGATGAAGTTTGCCCATTGTAAACGGATAAACAAAAAAAACGGGTTGAAAAAACCCCTCCGCGCCGCGCCGCGGAGTCGCCGGGAGTATTATGTCGCCAAACGCGTGGAAAACAACGCTGAATTACGGCGAATTGCGAAGAAATCGACTTCGGTGAATTGCAAATAGATATGTAAGAATGTGTGGGCTATCGCGGGTTTCAGCCTTCGTGGCGCGTCTCCGGACCGGTGCGCGACGGCGAGCAAGATCCTTCGGAATACCTCAGGTGCAGCGGCTTGCAAGCCGACCCCTTTCTGACTATCCGACGCAAAGCGCGGCGGGAATTCTTTGAAGTGTGCACATCTTCAGCTAAGGAGTCGGGGCCCACGGAGCGCCGCAGTCGCTCAGGCGACAAGGCAAGTCTGCCCGGCCT
>DASRRM010000344.1:0-3748 GCA_035695715.1 Tepidisphaeraceae bacterium | reverse complement strand
GGTTCGATGAATTCCCATTGCGCATCCGTAACTTGATGGCGTCGCATCCGTGCTGTTCTCCTATTTGGTGTCAATTCCTTCCCTGGAATTAAACCAATTATAGGCGCAGCAAGAAGTTAAGTTTTCAGACAGAGCCTAGTGGAGCGGCTTGTGTACGGCCTGGGGGAGAAATTCGCCTTGCCGATCATGGTGATCGTGGTGGTCATCGTCGGCGGTGTTGTCGGCTGTGTGGCGATCCAGTTGCGGAGCCTTTGGAAATTGAAGACGGTTCGGCTTCGACTGGCGGCGCCAGAGATGCCGAAACGTCCTGGCGACCGGAATCGCGATTGACCATGAGCGTTACAGCGGGAAATAGCCCCGCAATGATCGCGCGGTCAACAGGCCGAGACGGTTTGGTGGCGACGTTCTTCGGGGATGAGGGAGCGGAAGATCGACATTCGTCGGCAGTGGTGAACACCGTGGGAGCCTAAAACGGTACTTGCATGCGGGCCAGAGCCCGCATAGAAAGTGCCGTTTTTTTTAGATATTGGCCGGCATTTTGAAGGGATCGAAAAATCCTTGCATTGGCCGGGGTCGTAAGTTTGCTCAACGCCGTCCCGTCCCAACAGCGATGCTGCTCATTGTCTGCGCGGCACCTTCGCGGCAGTGAGGGTGAACCTCATCGCCGCGAAGTGAATCCAAACTCCACGTCGCCCGTTCGTTTCACCCTCGATTCACAACCGGCCCTTGAATGGCAATACCACGCGGCCTTGCCACACTCTCGAACCTTTCCAACTTGTAATGCAGCGGAAAGTTGTCGCCACATCCCTGTTTCACGCTGCGCATAGAGTAGCTAACGGCATCAATGTGATGCCTGATCGAAAAGCGAGAAACAGGAATAAGCCATGAAGTCAAAACTCTGGAAAAGCAATTCGGCGGCGGACAAAGGCGGCACTGCAGCCTTCCTTCAACCCGGTCGAACGGATGCCGATTTCGACGCGGCAAAATTCAAGGCCGACCCGAACCGGCTGCGTCAGGTGCTGGTCAACCTTCTGGATAACGCCCTGAAATACACGTGCAGGGGCGGCCTGGTTCAATTCTCCGCCCAGGTCCAGGCGGCCGGGGTGATCATTGAGGTGAAGGACAACGGCATGGGCATTTCGCCGGAGGAATTGCCGCGAATCTGGGATCGACTTTATCGCAGCGACAAGAGCCGCACGCAGCGCGGGTTGGGCCTGGGCCTCAGCCTTGTCAAAGCCGTCGTCGAAGCTCACCACGGCACGGTCAGTGTAACAAGCCGGGTCAGCGGCGGATCGATCTTCACAGTCAGGTTGCCGATAGGCAATTCCAGTCAACCCGCATGAAACAGAGACTCCGCCTCATTTCGACGTCTTCGCCTCCAATTCAAACCCCGGGATTTTGAACTGCCAGAGCAGGAAACTCCACGCGTCGGCGGATTCTTCCTCGAATTGTGTCTTGGTCGATCCCATGCCGTGGCCGGCGGCGTAGTCGACGCGGAGCAGGATCGGTGCTACGCCGGCGCTGGCAGCCTGAAGGCGGGCGGCCATTTTGCCTGGCTCCCACGAGGCGACGCGGGGATCGTTCCAGCCGGTGGTGACCAACACCGCCGGATACTTCACGCCGTCGCGGACGTGGTGGTAGGCATCCATCGTGTAAAGGTCTTCGAAGCCGGGCTGGGTTTTGACGCTGCCGAATTCTGGAATGTTCGGCGGGCCGTTGGGCGAGAATTCCGAGCGCAGGGCGTTGGAGACCCCGACTTGATCGAGGGCGGCGGCGAACAGGTCCGGACGTTCGGTGATGGCGCGGCCGATGGTGATGCCGCCCGCGCTGGCGCCCTCGCCGGCGAGGCGCGCCGGCGAGGTGTAACGGTGATCGACGAGATACTGCCCGCAGGCGATGAAGTCGCGCCAGGTATTTGGTTTGGTGAGTTTTTCGCCCCATTTATGCCAGTCTTCGCCATATTCGCCGCCGCCGCGCACATGGGCTTCGGCAAATACGCCGCCGTGCTCGAGCCACGCCAGACGCAGCGGGCCGAAGTAGGGATCGATTGTCATGCCATAGGCACCGTACCCGTCGAGCAGTGTGGGATTGGAGCCATCCAGCCGGATGTCGCGGCGATGAATGATCGAGAGCGGCACCATCGTTCCATCGTAGCTTTCGACTTTGACTTCCTCTGAGACGATGTCGCCGGGACGGTCAAATTTTCCCAGCGGTGTCAGATGGGTGTCCGTCACCTTTCCATCCGTGGGATTGTAGCTGTAGATCGAGTAGGCCTGCGTCCAGGTGCTCAGTTCCAGTATCAGACCGGCGACGCGCGGGTCGGCATTGTCGATGGTGATCGCGCCCTGGAATGGGAGCGCAACATCGCGTGGGCCTTTCTCGCCGCCAGCGTATGCGACTCGCTCAAGCCGCGCGAGGCCGCCGTCAACCTGCTGCACATAGAGTCCATCCTGCGCGGCGGCGATGTTGTTAATCACCGCCGATCCTTGCGGAACGACGACTGCGGCGTTGTTCATATCGGGATGAGCCAGGCTCGTGTGGAGGACTTTGAATTTCGGTGCGCCCTTGTGGCTGAGGAGATAGAGGTCATCGCCGTGAACAGTGAAGCCGGTGACGTCATCATCGACATCGCAGATTTTTTTCCAGGGAATGTCCGCCCGGCACACGGTTTCGATTGGGGCGGCATAAATCGTCGCTTCGTTAAGCACGCCGTGTTCGATCATTCCCAATGCGTAGGCGCAACCGGGAATCGTGACGACGAACGGCGAATCCGTCGGCGCAACCGTCGCCGACGGGGTAAGGCCGGGAGCGAGCACCACGATGTCGGTCTGCGGATCGGTGCCGACCACATGGAGCAAGCACTTGCTATTGAGCTCCTGATCGGTGGCGGGCTGCTTGGGCCCGAGCTTTTGGAGTTGATTGTAATAAAACGAATGATTGTCCGGCCGCCAATTGATTCCGCCGAAGCGGGCGCGGTCGAGGGTTTCCTTCGCTTCCTGGTTGTTCTGAAGATCAATGATGTGGATGACCGCGTTCTCCGATCCAGAAGCGGAAATGCCGGCGGCGACCCAGTTGCCATCGTCGGATGGGTCGAAATAGCTGATGGCGTTGTGCGATCCAACCGGAGCCGGATACTTGCCGGGATCGACGATGAGCTTCTCAGCCCCGTCGAGCCCATCGCGCATGTAAAGGCGTGCGACATCTTCACTGGCCAAGCGTTTCTCATAGAAGTATCGCCCGCCGGGCATCCGGTGGATATCGAACACGCGTGCCGGCGCCGAAGCGCCCAATTCCTTGATGCGCGCGAGGAGCTCCGCCCGGCCGTGAATCCGGTGCAGGGTGTCGCGGGCGTAATCATTCTGCCCCTTAAACCACGCGGCCACCGGAGGGTCTTCGAGGTTCTCCATGTAGCGATAGGGATCGGTGACTTTAACGCCGAAGTAATCGTCAACGACCGGTTGAACGGGAGCGACGGGAGGCGTCGGCTGTTCGGCGATCTTCGTCTCCGTTGCCAGCGCCGGAACGACGACCAGGAGCGCCGTCACGATTCCGGCCGACCATTGCCGGGAGAGTAATGCCTTCATGTTCAATTCTCCATGCTTCCGAGTAAAGGGGGTGCACGCCCGTCTCTGCGCTTCACCTGGCGGCTTGGAACGCCTTGGCACGATTGCGGCCCACGGCGGAGCCGCGAGGACGCTGCTCGTGAAACGTGTCGGCCCGGCCATCCTGGCTCAAGTATGCTGCGCGA
>DASRRM010000343.1:0-27794 GCA_035695715.1 Tepidisphaeraceae bacterium | reverse complement strand
GTTTTATCACGGCGCCGGCGAGCGGGGCGACGACAACAAAAGCCAGTGGAAAAATGGGGTCGAGGTTTTCCAGAAGCCGGAAAACCGGGAGAAATACGCCTGTTTTGTCGTCGCGCCGCAATGTCCGAAGGACAAGCAATGGGTGAATGTGCCTTGGGGCGATAATTCGGAAACGCAGCCGGCCGAGCCGAGCGAGCAGATGAAGCTCAGCCTGGAGATTCTGGAATCGCTGCGGAAGGATTATTCGGTGGACGGGAATCGGATCTATGTGATGGGCTTGTCGATGGGCGGATTTGCGACCTGGGATGTGATCACCCGCAAGCCCAAGCTATTTGCCGCTGCCGTTCCCATTTGCGGGGGCGGCGACGAGAAGATGGCGGCCAAGATCAAGGATTTGCCGATCTGGGCATTTCATGGCGGGGCCGATCCGGTGGTCAAGACCATCCGCTCGCGGAACATGATTGCCGCCATTAAGGAAGCGGGTGGAAATCCCAAATACACCGAGTATCCCGGCGTGGGGCATGCAAGCTGGGAGCCGGCATTCCGCGACCCGGAATTGCTCAAGTGGCTGTTCGAGCAGAAGCGGAAATGAGATGACCCATGGCACCCAAGAAATACTGGCTGATCCCCGAGCAAATCCGCCCCATCATCCAACATCGCGGCGGATGCGTGGCGTCCGACCGCATCCACCGTCCTGGGACATCTCGTCGGCCACATGTACCGTGAAAAGCCCGCCAACGCGCTGGATAACGGCTGGCGATTTCTCTCCGGCGAAGAGTCATCCGAAGACATGCAGGATGCCGCCCGCCATGGCGTGTATGACGTGAACGTCATCGCCAATTATGACTCGGCCATCATCCCCCTGCTCGACGCGCCGCTGGGGTCGGCATTCAAGCGCGACTGGAAAACCTTCCGGTTTATTGCGCAGAATAAGTACGCGAAAAAACTTCGCCTGAAATAGAAGTCAGCGCAATGCCTCCGCGCCGCCGTATCTTCCAGCCAACGAGGCGACAACTCGTCTTTGCACAATTACTTTTCCTCAATCTTTCCCGTGGACGCCCCTGGGCTTTTCACGCTCGGCTTGGCGGAGGACGCCGCTGTGCCATTACCGACTTCCACCAACTGTAACTGGCCGGCTTTTTGGTCCAGCTTCACGATGAAATGGGACAGGAACGAATTGCCCAGAAGTGCCGGTGCATCGGGAAGGCCCTTGGCGAGCACGACACAAGCCACGTTGTCGACCGAAAATCGGCCGACGCGGATATTTTTCAGCGAGATTCTTTTTCCCTGAATGATGTTGCCATCGGCAAGCTTCAATTGAACAACCGGGTCCTGGTCGGTGATGGTGAGCTTAAGTTCATCCGCCATTTCGCCGGGAATGCTGACCAGGGATGAGCCGGGATCGAGAATGAATTTGTGTTGCGCGCCATTGATCAGCGCCACGACTTTTTGCACGCCTCCATCTTCGCTGAGCGGGATGGCTTCGGATTCCACCTCATCGCGCCATTTCTTCAGCTCCGAGATTGCGTCGGCGAAGGTCTTGCTTGGACCCAGCGGCAGGCGGGGCGTTGCGGTCTGCAGCGCCGACTTCACCGCCGCGTTGGACGCCAGCGAGGTATAAGCTTCGCCGGCCGCATCGGCCTTGGTGCCCAGCGCCAACAGGCCATCGACGTATTTCGTTTCCGGGTCGATGCTCATCGCGTTTTCCTTGTCCTCGGCGTCCTTCTGCGCCTCGGCGGCCTGCTTGGACTTCAGCACGAGCATGTTCATGCGCAAGACCATTCGATTGTGGACGCTGGCATCGGTAACGACGGTAAGCCGGTCCTTTAATGCGGTGTAGTCTTTGTAGTTTTGCTCGATGAGCGCTTTGGAGCTGCTGATTTTGGCGTCATAGGCTTTGCGCAGCCTTTTGTTCTCGTCCACCTTCTTCTTGTCGGTGCGCAGAGATTTCATGCCGTCGAGAACCGCGGCTTCATCGCTAAGGACGTAGGCATCGGTTCCCGCCTGAAGGTGATTAGCCGTCAAGACATCGGCAGCCTTGTCGGCTCGAACGACGTTCACGGAAACGGCAAGCAAAAACACTGAACCCAATAGAAGTGAAAAGCGGCAGAGGCGCATGGCGAACTCCTGAACTGAGAATAGAAGACCCAATTACCCTGAGAAACGAATGCCCCGGATAGGCGACTAAAGGATAATCATTCTTGAGCGCGTTCGTCAAGTTGGCTGTCTGGTTAATTGACGCGTGCGGCAATATATAGGAGCCGGGCGGCAGGATTCGGCGGAAACAGAAGGGGTGTGGCCGTCTTTTTGGTACGGTCATTCGTGACATGGGCCTCCCGCCCGTGCCCGGTGCTATTCACGCCGAAAGCATAAGGCACGGCCGAGACGGCCGTGTCACGAATGACCGTACCAAAAAAAGGCGGCCACACCCATCGAGGAGTTGAGCGTGCAAGTTGAAAAAATGTGGCTGACAGCCGGCGTGTTTACGCTGACGTATATCGGCCTGGCCGTCGGCAAGCTTCCCCGCCTGCGCTGCGATCGCGCGGCAATCGCATTTATCGGCGCGGCACTCATGCTGTGCCTGGGAACGATCTCTTTGGGCGATGCCGTCGCCCCGGATTCGGTCGATTATCAAACGCTCTTCCTGCTCTTTGGAATGATGGTTGTCGTCGGCTTTTTGCGCATTTCCGGATTATTCGTCAGGCTGGCACATTGGTCGTTCGACCGATTCAAAAACCCCAAAGCGCTGCTCGCGGCGGTCGTGCTGCTATCAGGCATCCTGTCAGCGTTTCTCGTCAATGACATCGTCTGTCTGGCCCTGACGCCTTTGGTGCTGCATCTGACCAAACGGCTTGGCGTCAACCCCATTCCCCACCTGATCGGCCTGGCAACCGCCGCCAACGTCGGCTCCACCGGCACCATCACCGGCAACCCGCAGAACATGATTATCGGCGTCCAGTCGCACATCTCCTATGCCAGCTTCGCGGCACATCTCATGCCCGTCGCGCTGATCGGATTGGCAATCACCTATGGCGTGATTGCGATCGTCTATCGCGCCGCACTCGCCGAGGCAGCCATCGTATCGCGCCAAAACGGCAGAGACCAAGACCGTATTCCGCATGGCAAATATCCCCGGCGGCTTTTTCTTAAAAGTGCGATCGTCGCGCTGATCACGGTCATCCTGTTCTTCTGCCGATTTCCCATCGCGCTGGTTGCCGTCGGAGCGGCGGCCTTTCTGATGCTCAGCCGGCTCAAGCCCAAGCGCATTTACCGGGAGATCGACTGGACGCTGCTGTTGATGTTCATCGGGTTGTTCATTGTGGTTCACGCATTCCAGATGCGGGTGGTCAGCCATTGGCATGTCGAGCAGTGGCATCTCATCCTCGACCATCCTGTGAGTTTTCTGAGCCTCGCGTCGGCGGCGTTGTCGAATCTGGTAAGCAACGTGCCGGCGGTTTTGTTGTTTGAGACGATCGTGCGTGCTGTGCCGGTTGTCAATCAGCAAACCGCCTGGCTGGCGCTGGCGATGTCGAGCACGTTCGCCGGGAATCTGACGATTCTGGGGTCGGTTGCGAATCTGATCGTCGTGGAAAACGCCAGGCGGGAGGGCGTGGCGGTTTCATTTTGGGAATACTGCAAGGCGGGCGTGCCGATCACGGTTTTGACGCTGGCGCTGGGGATGGGGTGGTTGATGGTCGTGCATTATTAATCCTGCACACTATCGCTCGCCACAGCGGTGAAAACGCAGAGCTCGCGAAGGCGCGAAGCTGCGAAGGAAGACGCGAAGAATACCTCGAAAACCTGACAGCAGTCAGGTCACGGGAGATGAATGAAGGGCAGGGTTGGTGGGGATACAATTCCAAGCCGTGACACGCCGACAGCGAAAACATCCTCTCCTCCGAATCGGGACAGCTTGTTCGCTCCTGATCTCCGTGGCTACTTTTATTGTCAATCCCCTGGGGTTTTTGTTCTGGATAAGCGTGAGTATTCTTCTCCTGTTTATCTTCGCAGCGATCTCCTACGATGATTGGCGAAAGCGTCTCGGTAAATGTTCCTCCTGCGGCTTTGACCTTCGCGCCAGCAAGGGGCGATGCCCCGAATGTGGAAAGTTGATTGCGCCCGGAGTGAAACATTGAGGCAAGAGGTGCTCTTGCTTAGGGCGCAGTTGCCGCCCCGAAAACCTCACCTACCTCCACCGAGAATCCCGCAAGAAGCACTGACGTTGCCCGCTGTTTTTTCTTGAATTCACCATGCGTGCGATATTCGCCGCGATGCAGCGACAGGACGGTGATCGTCGCTGTCGCCGGGTCGACGATCCAATATTCCGGAATGCCGGCGGCGGCGTAGTCTTCCCGTTTTTGCTTGTGATCGCGGCGGCGCGATTCATCGTCATCGCTCACAACCTCCATCACCAAATCGGCCCCTTTCCAGTAATCGGCAGACTTTCGTTTGGCATGCTTTGCCAGCATGAACATCACGTCCGGCTCGCGGTATTTCCGGGCGCGCAATCGAACGGGCATTGGGGCGATGAGCGCTTCCCCGAGTTTTTCGGGGCGCACAAACGCCCGGATTTCGTCGCATAAATAAAGAACGATCCGCTGATGTGCGGGTTTTGGCATTGCAAGCACCTCGATCCGGCCATCGGTGAATTCCACAAGGTGGTTTGTGCCCAGCGCGAGGTAATCGCCTTCGTCCCAATACCCCTGTAGCGGGAATAATCGCGCGATATCCCAGGCGGGCTCGCCGGTTTGCGGGCGGGGAGATTTTGATTTAACGATCGATACCATGCCTGCACCTCAACGTCAGTTTCAACTACTATAATCCCCACAATGGCAAATTACACCCAGAGCATCCAGAACCTCATGAACGAATTGGCACGCCTGCCGGGCATTGGCATGCGGTCGGCCGAGCGCATTGCGTTTCATCTCTTGAAGCAGAATCCGGAGGAAGCGCTCAAGCTGGCCGATGCCATCCGCGACGTGAAAACGCGCATCAAGCATTGCTCGATTTGCTACAACCTGACCGAGCAGGACCCGTGTTCGATTTGCTCCGACGCCGGGCGCGATCAGGCTTTGGTGTGCGTGGTCGAGCAGCCCAAGGATCTGCTGGCTCTGGAATCGACCGGGCTGTATCGCGGCGTCTATCACGTGCTGCTCGGCCGTATCTCGCCGCTGGAGGACATGGAGCCGGCCGATTTAACCATCGAGGCACTGATGACCCGGCTGGCATCGGGCGCGGTGCGCGAAATCATCATGGGAACCAACCCCACGCTCGAAGGCGATGGAACGGCCCTCTACATCCAGAGCATGGTCGGCGGACGTTTTCCGAACGTTCAGGTCACCCGCCTGGCGCGCGGCCTGCCCGCCGGCAGCAACATCGAATATGCGAATAAAAACATCCTCGCCGACGCTATTAGCGGAAGGCAGAGGATGTGAATTTGTGCGTCGCAGTTTTCGCGTTGGCGGGGCGATGATACTTCGTGCTCCGACGCATCGCGAAATCGCAAGCGAAGTATAAAGGCATTCGGCGAACGGCGCCGTTATTTCACCGAACGCCGTCGCTCGTCGCTTGCGATTTCGCGACTTCTGCCCGCGATTCCCAGTTGCGATTCCTGACCGATCTCCTCGATTTCCGGATTGGTTGACGGGCTGGACTCATCGCCGGTGGTGGTGACATCTCCGCCGGAATGATCCACCGTGTCGAGCGTGCGCCGATCACTGGCGCTTCGGCGGGTAACGGAAGCATGCGATCGTTTTGATTGTGACTTTTCGCCGGCGGATTGGTTTCGTGCAAAAGACATGTCCGCGCCTTGTGTGCGATGTTCGCCGGGGTCGCCAGCCAGGCCGCCCCGGCCATCGAGTCCGATGATGTCGGTATCAATGTCGCCTCCAGAGCCAGCCCCATCAGTGCCACCGGGCGCGCCGACGCCGGTCGTTCGCGTCCCGCCCGTGCCACCGCGCATCGGCCCGGTGCCTTGCTCAGGACCCTTGGCCCGCCCGCCGGGATCAACCTTCGCGGCTGATGCGGGAATACCAAAGTCAAGTTTTCCGCCTGTCCGCTTTGCCGCCTCAAGGTCACTGCCAACGCGGCTCGGCGTGCTGCCGAGCGATGCATGAGGTCGGCGATCTGTGTTTTTACGCATATGATTTCTCCAATGCCGGTGGCTGTTTGAAAATCTGAAAATCTAAACACCAGCATCAGCCGAATATGCGAGCATCGTGCCAGCGGATGATAAAACCAACAGTAATGGGCACGTCTTCGGAAATGCAGGTTGGCACTGAACCTTCCATTCTGGAGAAGTGTAATGCAGGCTGGAACCTGGGTGACGGACAATCGATTTCCGCGGGCTCGCGTAGGCCAATTCTGCCACGCGCCTCTTCGCGCTGTCATTCTGCAAATTTGAATTTTGCAGGCGTCGTAGGATAATACCGTTTGCCGTATCCCCAAACAGGAGCTGACAAGGATGTCGCTGATCAATCCGAACGACTTTTGCCGCCTTTGCGCGGTCCTCATTCGTGAGCCGGGCGTACTCATCCGCCGTTTTTGGCGGGCGACGCAGAGCCCGGCGGGCCACCCTGCAAAACTGATCCCAGCTTCGCTTACGCAGCGCGCGGTTGATAGCGCGCGTCTCAACTGAGGCGGCGACTGAAGTCGCCATCCCGGCTTCCGTGGCGCGCTTTATCAGCGGCGCGTTGAGGAACCGTCAGTCCCGTCCCCCTGCCGCGAGGTCACCACGATGTTTGAACGCCGACTGAAAATCGTACTCATTCTGCTTGCCTTCGTCGGCATTTTCGTGCTGGGCCGGGCGGGGCAGGTGCAGATCGTGCAGCGCGAAGAGTGGCGCAAAAAAGCCGCCGAGGCGATGAAGCTCACCCATCTCGTCGAAACCACGCGTGGGCCGATCTACGACCGCAATGGGAAACTGCTGGCCGTCGACAAGCCGTGCATCGACGCCTGCGTCGACTATCGCGCGCTGACCACCCCGCCCGATGCGAACTGGGCGAAGCAGCGCGCCCTCGATCGGCTTAAGAACCGTCTTGGCGACCAATGGATGAAACTGTCGGGGAAGCAGCGCGTCGCCATGCGCGACGCGGAAATTGCCGCCGTTAACAGCGACATCGATCACATGTGGGCCCGGCTGGCGCAAATATCCGGCCGCTCGCTCGATGACATTGAGGAAACTCGCTCCGATATCGTTCGCCGGGTGGATATGCGGCAGCGCTACATCTGGCACAAGCGCTACGAGGAAGCCATCAGCAAAGGCGGCAAGAACGCCGAGACGGGATCTTGGAAAAAGTGGCTGACCGACGGGGGCGATGACGCGGCGCCGATCGACAGCTATCAGGTTGTGGTGGCCGAGCAACTTGAGCCGCACGTCATTTTGCCCGCCATCGACAGCGATGTGCAGAATGAGCTGGACAAGGACATCGACCAGTTCCCGGGCCTGGTTCTTCGGCCCGGCACGCATCGCACTTATCCCTACGACGATGTTGCCTGCCACCTGCTGGGCCATCTGGCACACGTTGATGCCAAGGACCTGGAGGAAAACAAAGGCCTGGACGAACTACGCGCTTATCTGCGCAACGATCTGATCGGCAAGACTGGAATTGAAGCGCTTTGCGAGCCGGCCTTGCGCGGAACGCGCGGCAAGATCGACAGCGTGCAGAATGAGGCGACCATCCTCTCCAGCCGCGACGGCGTCCCGGGCCAACCGGTTCGGCTGACAATCGATGTCGAGCTTCAGCAGCAGATTCAGGCAGTCTTCGCCGCCGCCCGGCTGCGCGATTCCAACGGCACGGTCACCGAGGAAAATGCCGTGCTGCATGGGGCGGCGGTTGTGCTCGACGTCGACACCAACCAGGTGCTGGCGCTGGTTTCGTACCCAACGTACAACCTCAACAATTTCGACGAGTTGTATCCGGAATTGCGCGACGATGAAATCAACGATCCCCTTCGCAACCGCGCCACGATGTCGATGCTCGAGCCGGGCTCGACCATGAAGCCGTTCTGCGGGCTGGCGGGAATCGCCTGCGGGGTGCTGAAAATCAACCAGGGAATCGAATGCACCGGCGTGCTGCGTCTTGACGGCAAGACCATGCCCTACGGCGCGCGCTGCTGGGTTGAAAGCATGTACGGCGATTATCTCCGCGAACGCGGCATGAGCAGCGCGCACCATCCCATCCCTTTTCCCCACAAGGGGCACGATGGGAACCCCGACGGCTGGCTGACCTATTCCGATGCCCTGGAGCGTAGCTGCAATTGCTTCTTTGAGACCGTCGCCGACTGGATCGGAATTGATCGCCTTTCAGTATGGTATGACAAGTTCGGATTCGGCCGGCCCACCGGCATCGGCATCGGCGAAGTCAAAGGCCGCCTGCCGCGAGATCTTCCCAAAGGGCTGAATTTCCGCCGGCGCATAACGGGATTTCTGGCAGGAATCGGCCAGGGTTATGTCGCGGTGACCCCGATCCAGATGGCCAACGGCGCCGCCATGATTGCCCGCAACGGAATCTGGATGCGCCCGGTGCTGGTCCTTCCCAATGAAAACGGCCAGAACCCCGCCATGCGCAGCGGTGTTTGGCAAACCCTCCCTGACCGCCTCGATCTGCATCTCCCCGCCGACGCCCTGGCTGCGGCACATTTGGGAATGTTTAATGTCGTCAATGGACGGGCCGGCACCGGCACCTCCCTGGTGGCCGGTGATATGATGCTCAAGCGGCTGGGAATCTGCGGCAAGACCGGCACCGCCCAGGCGGCATGGTTCAGCATCGCCCAGCGCGATGCCAATGGCAAAATCCTCTATGATGACACGCATCACGTCGTGCGCCATTTCATTGAACCATCGTTCCCCGGAAAACCCAACCCCGACGCCCCCTGGTATCGCGCCCAGGTCACAAAGAAGAAGGTGAAAGACGCGACCGGCATGATTGTGGAGATCGAAAAAAAATCGGTCGACCACTCCTGGTACATCGGCTTCGCCCCCGCCGACCACCCGAAGATCGCCTTCGCCGTGATGGTCGAATATGGCGGCAGCGGAGGCGGGGCCGCGGCGTCGGTGGCGCGCGAGGCGATCGAAGCCTGCATCGCGCGGGGTTATTTGCACGAGCCGCAGCCAGGATCGTCGCCCGTCAGGCCGGCGCAGGCGGGGGAATGATATGAGATCGGCACACGGTTTCGCGCGATTTTCTTTGCGTTGTTGGGGACGTCGTCAATTGATGCGTCAAGTCACTTGCCGCCGTAGCGCTGGAGGCACCCGATTATGTTCAGCGCAACGGGGCGGGTCAGGAGGTTGTAATTGGGCTGGACTTTGCCTCGGCGGGCGACTCGGAGACGTCGGCCGATGGGGGCTCGACCGCAGAATCAGGAACCAGCGACTTGGTCAGCGGAAACGTCAGCCGGACGGCCCTGGCCACGTCGCCGCCGGTTTGCAGCCACAGTCGCGAGAACTGGTCCATGTGATGGGTTGCGCGCTTCAGCAGCAACTTGGACAATTCCAGCACGCGGGCGGCCAGGTCGGCGTTGTGGTGCGGCAGCAGGTCTTGCAGCGACGTCTGCATGGCGCGCTCGGTCAGCACGACATAGTCGTGCCACATGCCCAGCGACTCCTGCATGCGCTTGAAGCTTTTCATAATGCCACTGGGGAGCTTGTGTCCCTGAACGGCGGCCATTTCCAGCGTATAGCGGAAGCTCTTACCGGCAATGCGGACGGCGTGGGGATCCTGCCTTGACGATGGATCACTTCCCGCGGCGGGCGCAGCGGTCAGGCGGTCAGCCTGCTCGGCGAATGAGTCAAGTTGTTGATGCAACGACTCGGCCAAAAGCGAATCCGTCGCCTCGCAAGCCTCTTCGACTTCTTCGCGCAAACCCCACCATGTGCCCAGCCGCGAGAGAACGCGCGCCGGCGCGCCAACGGCGGTGGATTCCTTGCGGGCCGATTCGCGCTCGCTGGTGAGCCGATCGAGCAGCCAGGCAACGGCGTCAGCGTGTGGCCTGGACTTCAACTCGTGCAAATGATCAATCATCACGTCAAGATCGCGCATCGGCCCAAGCCGCCGCCGCAACTTTTTCAGCACCTTCGCAAACGGCTTAAGATGCTCATCGGAAAGGACCGGCTTGAGCAGATCAAGCGCGGCTTTAAGCCGTCGCGTGGCGACGCGGGAATCGTGAATGGCGTCGGCATCCCAATGCTTCATGGCCTTGGGAACATCGCCGCGAAGGCCTTCAACGAGCTCGTCAATGTAGGAGAGGAGCGGGAACTTCGGAGGCTCTTTCTTCGCCATGGGCGGGGATTATAGGGAGCGACGTCAAAGACCGCACGGGCTTAATAAAAGGGAATGAGCATTGTTGACTCGCTGCTCGCATGTGGCGATAATTACAAGAAAGGTTGCTTTGCAAGGCAAAAAAGAGAATGGCAAACGCAATAAAAACGATCCGAAAAACGTCCAAAGACTCAGTGGTGAGGGGCCGGCGCGCCTCCAATGTCAGTCGGCCTTTAAGGAAAAAACCGCTTTCTAATGCGGCTTTGGACTTGCTAATGTCGAAATCTCCGACGCCGCCAATCTTCGATGAAGTTCCCGATCACCCACCGTTCGATCTTCAGGACAAGTAGCGCATGGCGGATAGTCTCACCTATCGCTACGGTCGGATCGTGTATGCATACCTCGCCAACAGCAAGACCCACAAGAGGGAGTTGCATCCCGCCGTCATTTTGAGCGATAACGACGAGATCATACAGCCGGAAAAATTCGATCCGCGCAAGAGTCCGAAGGATAACTCCGTCCGCGCGATCGGGGTGAGCACCAAATACAAGACTTACAGTACCGCATACGTCCGGCTTCCCTTCTCGGCCGACGGCCGCACAAGCACACGATTGAAGGAAGACTGTGGGGCAATTATTGGATGGTACCACCGACTTGTGATCCCTGATGATGCAATAGGATTTGGCGGAGATGTGCCGGCCGCAACGATGCAAAGAATTGATGATGTGATCCGTAAGGAAATTTGCGCGAAATTCAACAAGGAATACGAGACGCTCAGTGAGATATTCGATGAGCTCCTGGACGATTAGGCATTCCTAAATCGAATCGCCTGAGAGATCCGGCAGCCCCTCCTGGCCGAACTTAAGAATCGCGGGAAATTGCGTCGAAGGAGCTTTACCTTTTGTCAGAACTCAAACGTACGGAAATGTCGGTCCGCCAGGAACGGGCGATTCTTGTTGGCGTGATCCTGCCGGATTCGACGGCGGATCTGCGCGATCCTCTCGGCGAACTGGCCTCGCTGGCGAAAACCGCCGGAGCGCGTGTGGCCGGGCAGATCATACAGAAACGCCAGCGGCTTGACCCGGCAACCTATATCGGCAGCGGCAAGGCCATCGAAATTGCCGACCTGGCACGCAAGGAAAGGGCCGATGTCGTGCTGTTTGACAACGACCTGTCGCCCAGCCAGATCGGCGAGTTGGAAAAGATTATCAACGAGCATCTGGGTTCGCCGCGCGGCGAAGGGGTGAAGATTCTCGATCGCTCGGAGCTGATACTGGACATCTTCGCCACCCGTGCGCGAACGCATGAGGCACGCCTGCAGGTGGAATTGGCACAAATGCAATATACATCTGCACGGCTGGTGCGGATGTGGGGGCATCTGGAGCGCATTGCCTCGGGAAGTGGCGGCGGCATGGGCATCGGCACGCGCGGGCCGGGCGAAACGCAGTTGGAAACCGATCGCCGAATCGTCAAGAAACGCATCTCCATCCTGAAATCGGAAATCGAAGTCGTGCAGGGCCGCAAGACCCGGCTTGTCGAGCGGCGGCAGCTCGATCATTTCACCGTCTGCATCGTCGGCTACACCAACGCCGGCAAAAGCACGCTGTTTAACACCCTGACATCCGCCGGCACGTATGCCGATGACAAGCTCTTTGCCACGCTGGACACCAAGACGCGCACGTGGAAGCTGGAAAAGGGGACAGAGGTTTTGCTGAGCGACACCGTTGGCTTTGTGCGCGATTTGCCGCACGGCCTTGTCGCGAGCTTCAAGGCCACGCTCGAAGAGGCCATTCATGCCGATCTGCTGCTGCACGTTCTGGACGTGGGTCATGCGCATTCCGAGCAGCAGTTTAAGACGGTGCATGATGTTCTGAGCGAGATTGGCGTGAAGGACAAGCAGGAGATATTGCTGCTGAACAAGATCGACACCGAGGAAGGCGAAGCCGCCTTTCCGTTTTGGCGGACGCTGCATCCGGATGCGATTCCCATCAGCGCCCGCCATGGCACTGGGATGGCGGAGTTAACCGAGGCGGTGTTCAAGCACGTTCGCGGGCAGCAGGTGGATGTGACCCTCGCGGCGGATGACACCAACGGCAAGCTGCTGGCGTTCATCGAATCGCACGCGCGGGTTCACGATCGCCAATTCAGCGACGGGCGGGTGACGGTCAAGGCTGTCATGGGCAAACGCACGCTGGCGGAATTGGCGCGAAATGGGCAGGTGGAAGTGGTGAAGGTGGAGGCGGTGAATTAGCGGACGGCAGATTTGTCTTTCAGGAAATGCCTGATTCTAATCGGGTGAATCATTTGCCGAGCTGATGCCCACACCCGCCGCATGATCTTGTCCGTTTCGTTGCCCCGGACCGGACACTCTTGAGCGGCGGATGTATGAGAACTCGCTTCTGGTCGGCGCGGGGATATACTCCGTTGTCATGTCCTTCCGCAGTCCCGCCATCCGGAAAGAGGCGAATAATGCGATATTCTGGTTATCTGATCGTTTCGATTCTGTGGCTTTCGGCGATGGTTGTTGCCGGCGATAAGCCCGCCAACTCTACTTCATATTCGGATGCGGATAAAACATTTTCGATCGAGGCATCGAGCCATTGGAAACGTCAGCCGGATACCGAGCAGAGTATACCCCGATGCGTGCTTTGTATTTCAAATATGGACGCGACTGATGCGAACCTGAATCCGACGATCAACGTCTGCGAACTGCCACATAAGAATGAGAAGCCGCCCGATCTGGATGCCTTTGCGGATGTATTGATTCAGACCGCCAGACGAGATCGCCCCGACCAGGGAAGATTCGGGAAAATCGAGCGAATTAAGTTGGACGGCACGGATGCCCGCTCATTCGTCTTCTTGACGCAATCCGCCTCGGGCGTTGTTGACTGCACGAAAACGATTCTGGCGTTTCGCAGCGGGAAAGTGTACATGATTCAGTTCCTTTGTGCCGAGTCCGAGTATAAGACGAAGAGTGAATCGGCGGATAAGATTCTCGCCACCTTTCACTGGAAGTAGACCGATCCGCACAACGATTCGGAAAGAGGCGAATAATGCGCTTTGTGGCTTTTGTCGTAATTTTGACGCTGCTGCCGGGGACCTTTGCGCTGGCAGCCGACAATGCGCCCAAGTCCTATTCCGATGCCGCCAGCACTTTCACCCTGGAGGCCCCGGCGGATTGGACCCGGCAGACCGAGAGCGAAAAAATCCTCCCCGCCATGGCGCTCTCGCTCTCAAAAATCGAGATTGGCAATGTCTCGCATCTTTACGCGATCAACGTCACGGAAATTGCCCACAAGGAAGACAATCATCCTGATCTTTCCGCGCTGGCCGCGGGGCTGATTAAATCTGCGAAGGAAGATCATCCCGATCAGGAGGGATACGGGAAAGTGGAAAAAACGAAATTGGACGGAGTCGACGCGCTGGCGTTTACCTACCTCTCGCAAGCCACCGGCAGCGATGTTAACTGCATGAAGTCAGTGCTGGCGTTTCGCAATGGGAAAATCTATATCATTCAGTTTCTCTGCGCCAAAGCCGATTACGCGAAAAATGTGGGCGTAGCGGATAAAATCCTCGCCACCTTTCACTGGAAATAGACCGGAGTGCCGGCATGTGGCCAATGGCCCGCAAATGCCTGGGGGTGGTGTTGGCCGTCGCGGCGTCGGCGGCCGGGGGTGAGGCTGCCGGGCCGGATCACGATCGCCGCGAGCTGGCGGGCAAAATTCTGCTGGAGGCGCAGGTGTCGGCTCACGACATTGTTTCGCCATCGGGTCGCAACGCGGCACTGGCGTCAATCGCCGAGGTGATGATCCGCGCCGGGGATGAAAACGGCGCACTGGCCCTTGACAAGAAAATCAAAACCACCGAAACGCCCCGCCCCATTCTCAAAGCGCTGGCCTTGGCGCAGCTTCACGCTGGGCGGATTGACGATGCGCTGTTCACCGTGCGGACCATGAACGACGCCGATGCTTCGGACATCACGCTTTTTGCATTGGCGCACGCCGCCGACGATTCCGGCGATGCCGAGCTGGCCGTACGCATGTGCAGGCTGGTGAGC
Organism: Tepidisphaeraceae bacterium; assembly: GCA_035695715.1. Lineage (GTDB taxonomy): Bacteria > Planctomycetota > Phycisphaerae > Tepidisphaerales > Tepidisphaeraceae > RYN-428. Next base: position 13,478 of record DASRRM010000343.1, on the reverse strand, counting down.
GGCGAGGGCCGCCTCGATGCGCTGCTGCTGGCGACGCGGATCGAGCATCAGGTGGCCGACCGCGACGGCGAAGACGCCGCGCTCGACGCGGCGAAGTTGCTGGCGCACCGCCAGGCCGAGGTGGCCAAGGTCGCCGAGACCGAGGCGCTGATCGGAAACCTCGAGCGGGCGGATCGATTGATGGCCCGGCTGCATCGCGAAAGCGACCAGTCGCGCGTGCTGGCGGCGATGGTGAGCATCGAGGCCGCCGCCCGCGATTTTGCTGCCGCCGATTCGCACGCCGCCGACATCAATGTCGATTCCTACCGTTCTGCCGCCCTGGGTTCGATCGCAATGGCGCACGCCCAGGCTGGCCAGATGAAAGATGCGATCGAGCAGATGAACGCCATCCCCGATGATGACGTGCGGCTGGACATTGAGCGCAAGGTCACGGAATTGGCGTTGAAGAATCAGGGCCTCGACGGCGGCCGTGCGGCGGCCCTTGGCTGCCACGATGCGGCGGGAAAAAGCGTCTGCCTCTCGCTGGTGGCGCTGGCAACGGCAAAATCCGGAAATGCCCAACTCGCCCGCAAGACCATGGCCGAGGCACAGGCGGCGCTGTTCCCGGAACACGAGCTGCCTTCTGATCCGGCCCTGGCCGCCGTGGCGGAAAATCTGGCTGGTATCGACATGCCCGATGAGGCGGTGGCGATGGTCGAAAAAATTCGCGACGCCGACATTCGCACCGACGAGGCGCGCGCCGTGCTGCGGGCGATTACTCGCGGGCACGACCTGGCGTTTGCGCGCAAACGGATCGAGAGCCTGAAAGACGCGCCGGAGCGCACGGCGGCGATGGTGGGAATTGCCGATGGGATGTTGGATCTTTCCAGCGCGGACGATTCGCCGTTGGCGAATTAGTCGTACAGCGACGTTTAATGCGCGTGAGCACGGAAATTATTCCCGCAGGAAGAGCCGCGCACGAAGGGTACTCCCGGAGTAAGCGGAGTTAATCGTCAAAGGGTGTCCGCAGAAAGCGGAGCCTAATCGTCAAACGGCGCTCGCGGAAAGCGGCGTTATTAATCGTGCGAAGGCCGCTTACTCCGGGAGTACCCTTCGTGCGCGGCTCCTTTTGTGCGCATCAGTCGAACCACCTTCGCAGTTTTGCGCCTTCGCGAGCTTTCCGAATATTTTCGACGGAACTAACCACCCGCCGCACCTGGCATCAGGGTTTGCACTGCCGTTTCAATCCGGCGATTCAACTCCGCGGCAAGCTGGTCGGCATCCGCCTGCATGCGCGCCGTCCGGTAGATTTGATCGGCCACCGCCCCATACAGAACCTTGCGAAATGTCTCATCGATCTCCGGCGCGTCACCCGCGCCCGATGGCAGCTCGTAACCCAAACGGCGCATCCAGGGGCCGTGCAGCATCGTGAACAGCCGCAGGTCGCCGTCGTTCAGCGCGTCGGCGGGACGATTGGCGCCGGCGGCGCGAAAATGGCGTGAGTCCAGGCGCGAAAGCTCCTCGAATTCATTGCGCCACGGCCGCGATGGGGCAAGCTGCAGAAATTCAGAAATGCGCGCGATCTGTTGGTCGGGCGATTGCACCAGGTCCTCGTACTTAACAACGAGCGTGCCGGGCCGCTGCAGCGGATTCCATGCGTCAAGATGGTTGCTCCACGAGCCAAATGGCGTAAAGCCGAGGATCACATCCCGCAGTGTGGCGGCCGGGTCGGTGCAGCCGTTAAAATCCATGCGATACTGGCAATAGGAACGTGTCGCTGATCGGCCGTCGCGCACCACATAAATTGCCTTTTGATTGTCGATGGGGATCTCGTGGGTCTTGACGAGATTGACGCGCCCGCCTTCCAGAAGCTTCGGGTAGGCATCGTCCCAATTTGTGCCGAAGGACTGATGGCCAACCTGGGCGGCAATTCGTGCGGTTGTCTGCCTGTCGGAAATGTCACTGTGGTCGCCGTACATTGAATACGACTTCATTTCCCAGACGCGATTCAGCATGATACGAAGGAGAGTATTTCCCGAACGGGGATACGACGCGAGCCAGATGATCATGGGTAGCGAGCTCCATGGGGACAGGCTGGAATGTTGAGCGGACTTCAATGACATGCAAATCGAGATGCTTGCATGTATTGCAATTGAAGATCGCGCGACCACGAAGCGCATAATCTTCCGGATACGAACATTCTTATGTTCGCTCGAGGGGCGTTTTTATTTCGCGAAAATCATCGGCCGGAATCGTAAATCGATCGAAATGCAAATAATCCCTGCAAATGAACACGTTTGTGTTCAACATTGGCGCAAGGCGCGTGAAGTCTTGAATGGCACAGGCGTACGGCCCGTGTCCGGGGTTGGAAAACACGGCCGTGCCGGCCGTGCCACGTAAAACTTCATGCGCTCTGAGTGCAGCTACCCCGAAGGATCTACGTCGCGTGCAAACACGCGCAATATCCTTCGGAATAGCTGCTCTGAAAATGTAGGGCGGGCGGCGCCCGGCCTACGCGAATGCCGCGGGTGGGTCGCAGCCGCGTGAGGAATCCGGATGACGATCGCGACAACGCGCCACCAACCCGATAAACGCTCGTAAAATCCTTTAATGTTCCACCGGCGCAGCAGCATTGCCCTTGGTCGCCGAGGCGCCTGGAACGGCGATTGGATCGACGACGCGCGGGCCCCAGCCGTACTTTTCCAACGAGAAGCTCTGCGTGCTGGCGGGAACCTTGATTTCCGTGTTCGTGGTCGGGTCGATGACAGTCCCGCCCATCATGTCAACCCACCTCACTTCCTTCCCGGTATATGCCGAAGTGCGGGCCATGATGGCGCACATCGTGCTCTTGCACATGTAGTCGCCGTTGTTGATCGGGGTATTGTCGCGGATGCTCTTGAATAGCGCGACGTGCTCCGAGTCGTACATATTGTGTTTGCTCTTCTTGAACTTGGCGGGGTTCTTGCCGGTGATGAAGGGCCGATCCGCCCCGACCGCGGCTACGCCATCCACGCCATACGCATAGTCGGAGACATCGGCAGCGCAATTCACAAATTGGCGGCAGCAGGTGAAGGCACGCACGCCGTTCTCCCACTCGAAGATGGTATTGAAGTGATCGTAGACATTGCCGTACTGCGGGGCGACGCGCTGAATGCGTCCGCCGGTCGCCATGACTTTCACCGGTGGGACATCCTTCATGATCCACATCATTTTATCGATGCTGTGGATGTGCTGCTCGACGATGTGGTCGCCGCTGAGCCAGTAGAAGTAGAGCCAGTTGCGGATCTGCCATTCCATGTCGCTCCAGGCGTCCTGCCTCGGCTTGGTCCAGAGCCCGCCGCTGAGGTAGTTGTGCTGGAGGGCGCGAATATCGCCGATCGCGCCTTCGTGGATTTTTTCGACGACCGCGCGCTTGGCTTCGTCGTAACGCCAACACAAGCCCGACACCAGCGACTTATTCTTTTCCGTGAAAATCTTGGAAACTTCCATCACCTTCCTCACCCCGACCGGATCCACACCAACCGGCTTCTCGCAGAAGCAATGTTTCCCGGCCTTGGCGACGGCCTCAAGCTGCAAGGGCCGGAAATGCGGCGGCGTAGCCAGCAAAATGACGTCGCACGCCTCAATCACGCCCTTGTAGGCATCCCACCCGGAAAATCGCCGTTCCTTGGGCACGTCGACTTGCTTGCCAAGCTCACTCTTGAGCGGCTCAAGATGTCCCAGCTTGGGATCATCGATCGGATCCTGGAACAAATCGCCAACCGCCCAGAGGACGTTTCCATCATCGGCCCGGCAGGCTTGTGCGGCCGCGCCCGATCCGCGCCCGCCGCATCCAACCAGCCCAACCTTGATCAGATTGCTCGCCCCGGTGACCACGCCCTTGGGAACTTCCAAGGCAGGCTCGGCGGCGCGGGCGACGGTCGAGCCAACAGCGGCAACTGCAGCAGCGGCCGTCGTTGCTTTGACAAAATCGCGCCGCGAGGTCTTCGATGGGGTCGATGGATTCATTTGCGAGGTTCTCCAAGGGGGTTAAAGGCGGTTGTGGTTGCTTTTCATCGCAGGCATCGGATGCGCGATTTGGCAAAACGCAGGGTGAAGAGAGCGGCGACTGAAGTCATCACCACTGCTTTAATCCCAAGCGCTTTATCGGGATCGCACAAGTAGCCGTGATTTATACATCGGAGGTCCATCGATGTTCGTTCTAATCACAAAACAATGTATCGTTACAAATGCCTGCGTCGAGAGACCGATTTACTCTCGTAAAAGATAGAGATCTCCCCTCCGTTGCCAAGTCCCCCGCGGCGGCGGCGCGGGGGAATTTTCCGTCGTTGCGGGGACCAACACGACCGGCCTTCCCCCCGCCGCCGCCCGGGTTACCAAACCGGCATCGGCGGTGGCGACAATTTTCACGCCCGGCCGATGCATGCGCTCAAGCTGGTAACGGATCGCAAATGTTCCCATCGGGTCTTCGGAAATGATCACCCCATCGCGCCCGGCAAGTTCCACCGCCTGGTGGCTCATGCGCCGGGCGGAATCTTCCCCCAGACCCCACGGCACAAACAAATAGCGATAATCATCGCGGTATGGCCTGTGCCGCGCCTGCGCGCCCAGAACATCGAAATGCCGCGCAAGGGCTGGCACGAAGAAATAAAGCACCGGCGTGAGGAGCATCGCCGGGATCGCCACAGCCAAAACGGCATTGCGACGCCCGACCTGCCAACGCTCTTTGACAACCGCCAGCCCAATCCCGGCAAAAATGGCGATCATCGCATACGCCGGCAAAAGAAACGTGTATTGATCGATCACGCCATAGCGCAGCACAAACAGCAGATGAATGCCCAGCATCCAAACCAGGGCAATGCGGCTTAGTTTCGGCACCCCAATCGACCGGCCGCGCATCACGCCCAAAGCAGCGGCGGGCAAGATCAGATTCGGAAAGCTCAGAATCGTGAAGGCGATGCTCGTCAGCGTGTAGCGAATCGGAAAACCGCGCCCGGCAACGGCATTGGCGTAGTTGCCGAACAATGCCGAGTGAATCGTCCCGGCGATATCGCCGGAGTTCCACGCGACGGCGGCAACATAGCCGGTAAACAGGCTCGAGCCAATCAGCCAGGCAATTGCCGAGAGGAACACGGTGCGCCAGCACCCCTGGCCGTTGCGCAAGGCGATGATGAGAATGATGCCAATGACCGGAAGGCTCAGCAGCGCCATATTCAGGCACGCCAGGCCCAGGCCATTGAAAAAGAAAACGATGATCAGCCATTTCGCTTTGCGCGATTGGTCCCATCGAACCAGCGCCCAGAATTCTGCCGTCCAAAGTGCCGCGGCCAGCGGGTCGATCCCCTTGGCCAACGTCGACATGTGCCAGAAGGTATGTGCGAAGGCGAGCGAAACGGCGGCAATAATCGCGGCCAAATTGACGCGCGTCAGGAATTTGACGATGCCGAACACATTGGCCACCGCCAGCGCCCCGAAGATCGCGCTGATGATTGGCAACAGCCGCGCCGGATCGACCGGCAAAGCCAGAACGCAAAGCCGGCAAATCCAGAAATGAAGCGGATGCGTGAGCGCCAGCCCATAGGGATCGGCCAGTTCGCCCCGCATCACGCGCACGACGAACTGCCCCGAGTCCTGCCAGCCGATCGCCCGGCTTGCCGTCAGCCCATACAACGCGCATGCCCCCGCGAAAATCGCCAGCCAACCCGCCCACACTCGGCCCGTGCCCCCGGGCACATCGACCGCGCTGGCTGAATCAATTCGCGCAGACCTGCTCATTCAACGCATTCCTTTGCAACCATCCAAATTCGAAATTCGTGGCATGGACGAATCGCCAAATCCAGGCCGCAACCCAGCGCAGTCGAGCCCTCGCCGCCCCGCGCCGGGACCGGCGATATTTGTCATGTCTTGCAGCAAAAGCTCCAAAACTAAAAGCGATTCGCACACCCAAAACCCCGGCGCACACCAGCTGCGATTATACCCGCGCTGGCCGACGACACAAAACATGCCTCGTATTTCCAAAGAGGAACAGGCTGACAGAAACACGTGTTGCTCGAGCATCTCCACGACAAAAGCCACGGCCCGGCGGATGGCTGAACCACGCGAATTGCGATTGGATGGGCTGGAAAAGCGCGTAGCGAGACCCCGAAAAAGCGGATTGCCCTTGGAAACGATGGACTTGACCCTCTTTTTAAACTGAACCTCCTCACATTCCGCGTCACGACACCGTGGACGGATTCGCAAGGTGGTTATTAAGGGAAGACGGGGAATAGAATCCGATTGAACTTCGCCTGTTACGAAATGCCGGTCGACGTCGCACCGACCGACCGAAACTGCTTGGCCGGATCGCGCACGGGTGAGGGCATCCTGCGCACTTCCAGCATCGGCGGCGCAGCCGATTGCACTGAAGCCGGATCGTAAAAATCGAAATCCTCGCCGTCCAGGCTCGGGGGAACGTAGCCGGGCTGGCGGCTGCGCTCCAGCTCGCGGTCATACTCGGCCAAAACGCAGCGCTCAATTCCAGCGCGGCACTCGGCATTAATCGGATGGGCGATGTCGGCATGAAGCTTCAGACGGTTTTGCCCATTGCCGTTGCGGTATTGATGATGCCGCTCTTCGTTGAGGCGCGTGCCGCAATTGTTGCAATACCTCGCGCGGAGGTGGTTTTTTTCCCGGCAGCGCGGGCAATGGTCCGACAGCTTCCGCGACGGCATCGCCAGGAAAAGACCATCGTTTCCGTCGATGAGCTTGACATCGCGGATGACAAACGTGTCGTCAAACGTCAGCGAGCAGAAGGCCTTGAGGCGGCTTCCGCGCTGGCCGCACAGGTTTATTCGAATTTCCGTCAACTGCATGATGCACCTCCGGTGCAGAATCAAGGGTGAAGCGACGTGCCCCCGAAATCTCACCAACCGGCCCGTGATGTGAACATCCCTGTGTAGTGGCCGGAGGCGATTAATTTATTCCATCAGGACGCAAATTGCGTCAGCAAAACGACACGAGGCGCAGACACCAATAACGCCGGATATTTTCGTAAATCCATCAAGCGATATGTAACACGGGCCAATTCCCAAAGCCCAATGTGTTCAACTCTATCTACCCACGATCATCGATTTGCGTTGAGACATCGTCTTTAAATTCAGGTGCAAGCTCAACGATTTCGATCTGCCCGCGTTCGCATAATTGTTCGATCTGTCCACCCGCCGCAGTTGCCTCTTTTTTCGTGTCGTAGAGCGTGAAGAGGCTGCTGCCGCTGCCGCTCATCCGCACCGGCTGGGCGAGCGCTGTTTCAATATCTTGCCGCAGCGCCGCTAGCGCCGGGCTGATTGCAAACGCCGGCGGCTCCAAATCATTCACCAGTTGCTCCATCAACTCCTTCGCATCGAGCTTCGCCCATGTCGCCCAGGTCGGCTCAACCGAGATGTCTTCATCGCGGCCAAGATGCATTGCATCAAACCGGCGATATACATCCGCCGTCGGCATATGAATGGGCGGCAGGATCAGCAGCACCCATCGCGCCGACGGCTTTGCCAACGGCCGAACATTTTCTCCACGGCCCGTGCAGATGTTGCTGGGGCCATGAAAGAAGAACGGCAGATCGCTCCCGAACCGACCGGCGAATTCCGAAAGATCATCCGCCGATCGATTCGTTCTCCAGAGCGCGTTCAACCCCAGCAAAGCGCGGGCGCCATCAGAACTGCCGCCACCCAGGCCCGCGCCGGCGGGAATGCGCTTTTGCAACGATGCCCGAATTCCACCGACTGAAACGCCCGTCGCATTTCGCACCTCTTGCGCCCAGGCAACAGCCACCTTCACCACCAGATTGCGGCCATCACACGGAATATCCGCCCTGTCACACACCAGCGAAATTGGCGGCCTGGGTTCCTCCGCAGGCGAAGCGAAATGCTCGAACGTCAACGTGTCAAAGAGCCCCGCCGTACAAAACCACGACAGCAACGAATGAAATCCATCATCGCGGCGCGGGCCAACGCGCAAGTGCAGGTTTATTTTCGCGGGGCATAAAAGGCGCATCGCATTACTGTCCGGCTGCGGTGTCCGCTGTCAAGAATGATGCCCGCTCACCCGCGAATTTCGCATTAAACATCGTCCTCAATCGAAGTGAATCAGATATGTTCCACAGGCCGGCGAAAGCAAGGAACCATCAACGGCCTGTTGGAGGTGAAGATACGTAGAACCGGCCGCAGGGTCAACAAAAATCCCGCCGCAAAAAAATGCCGGCCGCGTTATTCACGCGGCCGGCATCGCCAGAAAGTGGGAAGGGGAGCATCGTCAGGACTAAAAAGCCGGCTCACCCACACGGGCGGCCGATCGTTTGTAGTTGCCTGACAAAAAAGATGTACGATTGGAATCAGGGGAAAGCAAATTGGTAATCAGGAGCCAGGAGTTGGGAGCCAGAAGGCAGAAGTTGGAAGTTAGAAGCCAGAAGCCAGAAGCGATGGACGCAGACGCGTAATCTATCGGACGTCCTGACTTCTTACTTCTTACTTCTTACTTCTTACTTCTGGCTTCTGGCCCCTGACTTCTCCCTCCCCTCACGTCTTGATCTTTTCCAGCAGATACACCGAAAGCGGCCCAAAGATGAAAATCGGCATCCAGGCCATTAGCGCCGCCCATTTGTCCGGGGGAATGCCCCCCATCGGATTGGCCGCCATTTGCTGCGATAAAAACACGCTTCCCAGGCCAAGTCCCATAAAAATCAGGCACTTGGTCGCCCCGGCTTTAAGCTTCCCTGGCTCGCGCGTCAAAACGCAGGGAATTGCCAGCAACAGCAGAATCACGTTCATCAATGGCTGGGTAAACCGCCAGTGCTTCACCCGCAGCAGGTTCAAGATGCCAAAGCTCTTGGGCCGCTTCAGCAGCTCGTCGATCCGCGACGTGCTTAGAAGGTCCACATAATTGCCGCTGCGATACAGGTTGATTTCCTCGGGCGTGATGTTGTCGCTGTGGAAACTTGCGATCGGGACCAAAAGCGAACGTGGATCGTTCGCGCCGATTCCCGTCACGCGGGTCCCGTCAGTTAAATCCCACGATTGCGTCGCGGCGTTCCACGTCGCCGATTTGGCCTGCAAATGTGCAACGGGCTGAAGATCGGTTACTTCCGTTTCGATCGATTTGCCCTTTCGATTCGGATCCGGATACACAACCGGGTGAGTCACTGTCTTTCGGTCCAGCACATCCAGCGCAACCATCGTTGGCCGTGAGTCGGCGTCAGAATTGACGCCATGCGGATAATAGCGCGACGCATGCAATAACCCGCCCTCGGCGTCCTGCATGAAAAAGATCGTGTAATAGTTCTTCGTTTCCCTGTGAATCTCGTCGTGATCGCGCACCAGCTTGGGAATCATGTTGGGAATCAGCAGCTCCTGATCGACGATCAGGATGCCGTTGAGGAACACCGCCGCCAATACGATCGGCATCGCGATCCGCAACAGCGGCACCCCCGCCGCCAGCATCGCCGTCAGCTCATTAAACCGGCTGAGCCGCATCAAGGTGAATGCGGCTGCCACCACGGGAATAATGCCCGACAGATGCACAAAGAACAGGAAGCATTGATAGAAATAATAATCCCCCATGTCGCGCAGCGTCCCGATCAGCGTCTGCACCGCACTGGCCTGCGGCTCAAACTGAACCAGGTTGCTGAAATTGAACACCATGTCCAACACAACATACATCCCCACCAGCACCATAAAGCTGATGAGGTAGTTCTTGATGAAGCTGATGATGACGTATCTATCGAGGATCTTCAAATCATCTCCTCCCCAGCTTCCACAATAACCCAATCGCCAGCAGCAGATTGATCGCATTCCCCGTCCAAATCAGCGATAAACCCAGTTTCAGGGGATTATTCCCCGCGTCAAACTTCAGCGGCAAATTCGCCGCCGTGCGCTGGCCGGCGATAATCAGCGTGATGCTCAGCAGCGCCGGCACGAAGCTCACCGCAAACGCCGTCAGGAAGTTCCCGCTCCGGAACATCATTCCCAGCGCGCTGCCCACCATCACCAATATCAGGCAACTGATCGCAAAGCTCGCCCGGCCATTGCTCTCGGCGATGATCGCATTGATGAGCTGCGCCTTGTCGTGCCTCAAAATGAGCTGATTGCCGTATTTCGCGGCTTCCTTCGATTCGTAGAAGTCGATCGACTTGCCCGCCATCGCCTTCTGCTCGGCGTTCATCGGGACCTCAAACTGCTGCGTGAACTTCTTGCTCTCCACCGGCATATCCGTCACGCCATCCGTTCCTTTCATCGTCTGCACGCAGTCATTCAACTCGATCCGCACCTGCATCATCCCCGAATCCGGATTCGGCGTCACCCGCACCACCGCATCCGCCCCCTTCACCACAAATGGATCATGTCCCTCTTTTTCCTCGCGATAAACGATCGTCCGCTGCACCGGCTGCGTGCCGGCAACCGCCGCCGCTGTCGTCGCCGGCGCCGTTGTCGCCCCAGCCGGCTGCGTCGTCGCCCCACCTTTGGCCACCCTTCGGAATGGCGCCACTTCTTCTCCATTAATCGTCGCCGCGTATCCCTCCCCTTCCATGCTCAGGCTATAGCTTCCCCCGCTGCCGAAGCTAAACAACGTCTGCCGCTTCGGCCCATTCAGGCCATTCAAGTCCCGCTCCATCTCTTGCAGGAACGACATCTTCTGCCAGTTCTTCACGAACTCCGAAATGTCCAGCTTCAGCCGCCCGCTCTGGCTCACATCCTTATACAGCGACTTAAGCTGCTGGATGTTCATGAACTTCACATCCTCCTTGATCGGCGACGGAATCTGCGTCGGCCCATACACCAGATCCTCGATCCCCGCCTCGGTTGCGCCCTTGTATCGCCGGGGAAACTTAAACCCCGCCATCAGGTTCACCGTCACGTGCACCGTCTGACCATCCGCCTGCGGGTCGATGTACACATACGCCCGGCTGGCCGTGTAAAACTCCTTGGGAATGATCAGCGTCTTGTCCTCCGGATCGTGGTCCGTCGAGATCACCTCCGCACCAATCAACTCCACGCGCTGCTGACCCGGTGGCGTGTTCTTGTCCGGCGGAATCACATGCGCTTCCTCGGCAAAAATCGTCGACTGCTGCAAGTCAATCTCGTGCGTCCGCTCAATCCGGCTCTGCACCAGCTTCGCCAGATTCGAATAGATCACCTTCTCAACCTTCAGCGTCGACGCCGGCACAATGAAGCACAGGAACAGCAGGCTCACAATCGCCACGATCAACCCCAGCATCAGTGCCGGCCCGGAAACCGTCAGCGACAGCAGGCTGATTCCCCCCGCCTTGCAAGCCGTCAGCTCGTTGTCCGCCGACAGCCGTCCATACACCACCGCCGTCGCAAAGAGTGCCGCCACGGGAAACGAATAGGTGGTCATCGCCGGCCCGAAATAGGCCAGCATCCGCGCCACCTGCCCGGCATCCAGTCCCTCGCGCGTGAGAGGCCGCAGCAACCCCCCAAAGCTCATGATCCCCGCCAGCGCGCCCGAGGCCATCATGAAGATGCGGAGAAGGTCCTTGAAGATATAGGCAAAGAGAGTTCGGCTCATGAAAATCGGTCTTCAGCTATAAATGTTTGAGTCGCCGCCAGACGTCGGGAAGGCCGCTCTCAATCCCCACCCGCGCACCCTCGCGCCCCATTGCGCATCATTTTTGCGCAACACCCGGGTGTTGCGCCGGCCCATGTCCCGAAATGTCCCATTTTTTGAAGAAAACGGGACATTTCCCCAGCTTCAATTCTTTTTCCACCGCATAACTCCTTTTATGACAACAGCTTCCATGCTTTCTGGCGAATGGGCAATCCCATTCCGCATGGGACATTTGGGACATTTTTGGGACGTTTTATGTCCCATCGGTGTCCCGCCGATGTCCCATCGCAAAAATCCGGGCTTGCCAGACCTTCGAGCTCCGACGTTTTAACGTCAGCCATCTGACATCTGATCTCTGACATCTGATCTCTGACTTCCGACCTCTGCCCTTCCTCACCGATCCTACCGGCTCGATAGTATCAGTTCAAACCGCCGGGCATTCCTTGCCAAGGCGTTGGGGAGGAAAAGGCAGTTGTCAGGGCATCGGATCATGGGGAGAAACGAGTACTTTGTTTATGTGGCGTTTCCACCATTCGGCACGGACGGCACGCAAGCGTGCAACGGCTAAAACGAATCGGAAGAGGACCGAAGGATATTTTGGCATGTTCCGCGCGGGAAAAATCGCTGCAAAAATCCTTCCGCGTGCGCAGCACTCAAAACCGTTTATTGATCGTCAGATAAATAATGGCAGTAAAAGTACGACGATCGCTTCGAAATCGTCGTAAAAATGGGCATTTTCGAGCGGTGCGAGCGAAAAGTTACTGACAATATTTTTGTGACGCTCAATAGCCGCTGCACGCTTGCGTCCCGTTCCGCCGGGCGAGGCGCCGCCTTCACTTTCAGGTGAGGAAAGCGGTACGGTCTTACGGTCTCCGATCGGCGTCAGGGAACCAAGATGGATAGACGGGTGAGATTTTCATAACTATGCTCTATCAAACCCGCGCCGTTTTCTGCCTCCGTTTTGCGTTCCGAATCGAATCAGTCTTCGTTTTTCCGGAGCTTACTCATGCGTGCAACGATGTTCCGTTCGATCTCACCGTTCTGCTTCGTCATCATCGCCGTTTCCTGCCTCTCGATAGCAGCGGATGAGAAGCCCGCGGCGACCCAGCCTGCCGCGGGTGAAGTGACTGACGGCTGCCAGATCTCTGTTTCAATTTCGCCAGCGGAATGCGCGGTTGGCGAGCCCATCATCCTCACGATCAATTTCACAAACCTGGGCCCGCCCGTGAAACTAAGGGGAATCGGACCCGTCGCGGACTATGATATCATCGTCCTACGCGCCAGCGGTGCCCGCGCGCCGTATACCGTCTACGGCGAGTCCGGGAGAGACCCAAAGCAAGCTCTCGGCATCTACGGAACCGTTCTTGATTGTGGCGCATCCGATATGGTGCGCGTTCACCTGAACCGCTGCTTCGATATGTCGTTTAGTACGGAATATCGGATTCATGTAGAGCGAAAGATGCCGAGCCGGCCGGATCCCGAAAAGATGGTGACCATTGTATCAAACACGGTGACGGCCAAACTTGCCGAGCCGAATCTCGCCGACCCCGAGGATACGAAAAAGGCCGAATAGAGATGGGAGAATGGTGAGGCGTCCGGGATGGGGAGAATGGGGACGGAAAGGGGAACGGGGAGAGTGGGGAGGCGTCCGATTATTGTGCCGCGATTGACAGTCGGTGCGCGAAGGAAAGGCGAGCGATAATCGGACGCCTCCCCTTTTCCCGACTCTCCTCCCCTTTTCCCGACGCCCTTTTCCCGACGCCTTCCGAATTAAAGGAACTTTATGTCAATACAAGATCTATGCGCGGTCCTGAAGCCGCCTGCTCATCCAACGGATGTTGGCAGTTCGAAACTTTGGGCAGAAGCCGAAGCAGAACTCGGCGCGGAATTGCCTTCGGATTATA
>DASRRM010000342.1:0-4886 GCA_035695715.1 Tepidisphaeraceae bacterium | reverse complement strand
TCACCCGGCCCAATGCTTCCAGCCGAATCCGTTCCTTCAAAGACATCTTCAGTTTTTCCATCCCCACCGTTTACTCCGGAGGGAGGGGTGACACTTCTGCTTCGGCTAAGGGGTGACATTTCTGCTTCGGTACAACAGGCGCATGAGCCTGTGGCATTTACGGGCGGCGTCTCATGGATTACGCTTCTTTGCGTGTCATTGCAAAACGTCATCCTCCTCGACCACCCCGTCATCCAGACCAAGCTCACCGAGCTGCGCGATTTCAGCGCGGATCATCGCAAGTTTCGCGCGCTGCTGGATGAAATTGCGTCGCTGATGGTTTATGAAGTGACCCGCGACTGGCCGACCAAAACCCGGCCCGTGCAAACGCCGCTGGAGCGCACCATCGGCAATGTGCTGGCCAGGCAGGTGACGCTTGTCCCCATTTTGCGCGCGGGGCTGGGCATGGCCGACGGCGTGCTCCGGCTTCTCCCCGAGGCCCGGCTGGGCCATCTGGGCGTCTATCGCGACGAAAAAACGCTCGAGCCGGTTTCCTACTACCAAAAGCTTCCCCCCGATATCGCATCGACCGAAGTGCTGCTGATCGACCCGATGCTGGCCACCGGCGGCAGCGGCGTTGCCGCGGCCGCGTTTTTGAAAAATGCCGGCGTGAGCAGCATGAAATTCGTGTGCCTGGTGGCCGCGCCCGAGGGCATCCAGAATTTCCACGCGCATCATCCGGAAGTGCCCATCTACTGTGCCGCGATCGACCGGCAGTTGAATGAGAAGGGATATATCTTACCCGGGCTGGGCGATGCAGGGGATCGAACGTTTGGGACATGATTCGGGCGTGGTCACTTTAGTGACCATGTCGCAACGCGACATGCATTTCCTCCTCAAACGGTACAGCGTTCAATTTGCTATTTGAATGTCGCGAGTGTAGCCCGGGAAATGGGGAGGGAGCAAGGAAAAAACAAATCAAGATTCAAGACATGGTCACTAAAGTGACCACGCCTTTAAAACGGCAAGCTCTGATCCATCCAATCGTCGCTCTTGAGCACCTGCTTGCGGTTGAAGCGCGCCAGGCGCTCGGCTGCGGACTGCGAGAGCTTGATCAGCCTTTCAGCGCCGAAGGCGCGCCAGGCCCGGCGAATCTTTTTGGCGTGACGCAGGAACAGGTCATCGTCGGCACTGGCGAACAACTGCGCCGAGCCCGGGTCGCCCTGGCGGGCGGCGCGGCCGAAAAGCTGGCGGTCGACGCGGAAGCTCCCGTGCGGCTCAGTCGAAATCACGTGCAGGCCGCCCATGTCGGCAACCCCGCGCGCCAGCTTGATGTCGGTGCCGCGGCCGGCCATATTGGTCGCCACCGTGATCTGGCCCGGCTGGCCCGCCTGGGCGACGATCTCAGCTTCACCCTTGGTCTGGCTGGCGTTCAACACGCGATGGACCATTCCCCTGGCGCTCAGCCGCTGGCTGACCTCTTCCGATGCCAGCACGCTGCGCGTGCCGATCAGCACCGGCGCCTGCGTCGCGTGAATGTCGGCAACGCGCTGGACGACGGCTTCGTATTTTTTGTCTGCGTTATCGAACATCCGCAACGGAAGCTGCTTGCGAATGCACGGGCGGTTGGTCGGAATTCGCACAACCGGCCGCTGGTAGATCTGCCAGAGCTCGGGGGCGGCTTCCCAGGCCGTGCCGGTCATGCCGCCCATGATCGGATACTGCCGGAAGAAGCGCTGGAAGCTGAGCCGCGCCAGGTTTTCCTTGTCGGCGGTGACGGTGACGGCTTCCTTCACTTCGATCGCCTGATGCAATCCGTGCCGCCATGACCGGTCGGCCATCACGCGGCCGGTGAATTCGTCGATGATCTGCACCTTCCCATCGTCGCCGACAAGATATTGCTCGTCGCGGATGAAGCAATGGCGTCCGGTCAGCGCCTGGGTGACAAGTTCCTCGCGGCGGCGTTTGCCCTTCCAGAAATTCTCGCCCGCGCAAAGCTGCTCAAGCCGATCCTGACCGCGCGCGGTCAGGTCGACCTGGCGGACGGTCCGGTCTATCGTGAAATCGCGGTTGTATTCCAGCTTTTGCGCCAGCTCGTCGGCCGCCCGGTAAAAGGTGGCGTTGGGCTCTTCATCCGGCGAATTGGAAATGATCAGCGGGGTGACCGCTTCGTCGATCAGCAAACTGTCGGCTTCGTCGACAATGGCGCGAAACAAGCCGGGCACCATCAGCCGCGCCGCCGCCCCGCCGCTCATCATCAGGCCCAGGGCCGTCTGCGTGCTGGTGCGGAGGTTGCCAAGCTGAAGCTGGTCGCGCAAAAAATCGGCGACAAGTTCCTTGCTGGTGCAGTAAACGACATTGCGGCGATAGTGGTCGATGCGCTCCTGCGGGGTGGTTTCATGAACCACATGGCCGCAGCGAAGGCCCAGCATTTCGTAAATAGGGGACATTTCCTCGGCGTCGCGGGCGACGAGGTAGTCGTTGACGGTGATGACATGAACCGGCCGGCCGGCCCATCCCCAAAGTGACCCGGCCAACGCGGCGGTAAGCGTTTTTCCTTCGCCCGTCGCCATCTCGGCGACCGCGCCTTCGCACATCGCCATCGCGCCCATAAGCTGCACGGGGAACGGGCGAAGCCCGATGGCCCGAAACGCTCCTTCGCGGATGACGGCCATGGCGCGGTCAAGTGCATCGCCGGTCAGGCGGTTGACCCGTGCCAGCGCCCGGCACTCGGCGACTTGTTCCTGGAACTGCACCGACCCCAGCGGGCGAATTTCCGGCTCCAGCTTTTCGATTCGCTCGGCCTGCGCCTTGAGGCGCGCCAGCACCGGCCGGCGATTCTTGAAATAGCCGACGACGCCATTGGCCGTCGCGTCAAGTCCCTTTAGATCCAGGGCCTTCACGCGCCGGGCGTCGAATATCGACCAGAGTTCGTTGGTGACGAGTTCGCTCATTTGTCAGTGGTCAGTGGTCAATTGTAGGGTGGGCGTACTCGCCCACCAATCGCAAACGCCGCAGGCAAATGGTGGGCAAGTACGCCCACCCTACGTAGGCTGAAAGATGAATACGGGGACCGTATTTGAATTCAGCATTCAGCATTCAGCATTCATCTTTCAGCATTTGCCTTCACACCAGCGGGCTTGCTTGCTTGGTTTGCAGAAGCTGTTGCAGCCGGCGATATCCCTGCCAGAGCAGCGACCGGGGCGCGAGCTTGAATCTCACCCAGGCCTTTTGCCCGGGCACATATCGGCCACCTGGATTGACCACCGGCACGTCGATTTCAAATTCCGGATTCATCAGTTTGTCCGGGTGTTTCGGATCAACCTGGGGCTCTTCGCCAGTCAGGTTATTGAGGGAAGTGATAGCCTTGGTGGTGGCCTGAACCTGAAGTTGCGGGCGCTCGCCATAGAGCACAGTCCCGACATCAGCGGCCAGCCTCGCCTCGGCATGCAGATCCTCAATCCGTCCCTCCGGATTTCGCGAATCTTTGCTCGTCAGAACGCCGATTTCCTTTTGCTCCGTCAGCAGGCGAAGCATGAGCCGGCTCGGGTCCATCACCACGGCAATTTCCTTGCCGGTCTCGAGGTAGCGCCCGCTCATGTCGGCCAGGTTTGGCGCGATCAGGATTCCATCGATGGGGGCGCGAACCGTCAGCTTGTCACGCCGTTCCAGCAGCGTGTTGAGTTCGAATTGATAGGCGGCCAACTGCGACTCATCGCCTTTGACATCGGTGGGACTGGCCGAGCGGTCCGCGGTGATCTTATCCAGGAATAGCTTGACCTGTCCCTGGTCGGACTCGATTTGCTGGTCCAGTTCCGGATCATCGGCGATGAGAATCACATCCCCGGGCGTGACGATCTTCCTGTTCTCGTCGTACACGTTGCCCTTCACCCACTGATGATCTTTGGCAACGATTTTCTGGACAAACCCGTTCCATTCAGGACGGACCGCTTCGTGATGCTCGGCTTCGGCCAGCGCGACGGAATCGACGTTCATCGGAAACGGAATGAACGCCACCAGGACGACTGCCGCCGCAGTGGCGAATATGGTAAATGCAATCGCACGGCCGCGCTTGCGGTGAAGTTCGGGGTCGATGGTCAGATATTTGAAAGTCTTGTAAACGGGGACGACCGCCCAGGTGACCACCCCGCCGATCGCCATGAACATGCCCAAGATCGGAATCTGAAACGCCACCATCAGGATGATGACCAGGCCGACAAACGTGCGGTAGATCGAGCTGGCGATGGCATAAAAAAGCAGCCAGAAGCGCTGGAGCACCGGCGGCAGCGGCTGCTGAAGCTTCACGCCGAACACATGCCGCTTGAGCAGGCCCATGGCGTATTCGGTGCTCTTCTGACGGAGGTTGGGAATTTCCAGGTAATCGCTGAGGATGTAATACCCATCGTAACGAAGCAGCGGGTTGGCGTTAAATACGATGGTTGTGAAGCTCGCCACCAGCATGGCGTTGAAGGAAAGCTGGCCTATCAGCGAATGGGGATCGCCGGTATTCATCCAGATGAATGCGCAGAGCGACGCCACGAAGAGCTCGACGATCATGCCCGCCGCGCCGACGAAGATCCGGTGCCATTTATTGCGGAAGCTCCAGGCGCTGGACGCGTCGACGTAGGGCGTGGGGATGAACACCAGGAACATGATGCCCAGCTCGTGGCATTCGCCGCCAAATCGCCGGCAGGAAAAGGCATGGCCCAGCTCGTGAACAAATTTGATCAGGCAGAAGACAATCCAGAGATAAAGGGCGTTGATCGGATTGCTGCGCAAGTCATAGGACGATTCGGCGGCGGCCTTGAGACTGTGGCCTGGCATGCTCCAATAGGGAACCAGCATCACGATTGCCGACACCACCACCGCCAGCCAGATGATTGCTCCAAATTTGCTGAAGGCGATCT
>DASRRM010000341.1:0-5675 GCA_035695715.1 Tepidisphaeraceae bacterium | reverse complement strand
GCAATCGTCTGCGCCGACATCCTCAATCACTGGGATATCACCAAGGCCCGGCAATGGGAAAATGCCCATCCCGATTATCCTTCCATCCAGTTGGCGCTGGGAATGAAGTACAAGGAAGTGGGGCTGATCCTCGATTCGATGCGATGCCTGAAGCAATACACAAAGCTCTCGCCGGACATGAAAGGGTATGAGGCATTGGCCGAGCTATATCGTTCGCAGGGGCAGGATGAGCAATGGGTGGCGACGCTGCAGGAGTTCCTCGACAAGACCGAGGCAGTGTCGCTGGAGCACGCGCAGGTGCAATATCAGATTGCCAACTATTACATGGACAAGGGCAAGTATAAGGAAGCCGCCCCCTTTGCCGACGCCGCGGCCGAGACCGGGGCGGCATGGGGATTGAGCTGCGGCGCCCAGGCGCATACCGGGCTTGGCGAATTTGCGCGGGCCGAGCAACTGCTGGTTGAAGAAATGGAGCACTATTCCACCAGCCCTTACAATTGGTATGCGTGGTGCGTGGAAACCGGCCGCGGGCATCGCGACGCGGCGCGCTCGGCATTGGCCAAGTATCTTCGAGAAAAAGGGGACACCATTTCGCAGGAGGACTTGCTGCAAAGCGGCATCGCCGATTGGGTTGAGGGGAAGCCCGCCGACGGAATTGCCGCCTTGCAAAAGCGAATGGCGCGGGCGCCTGGTCCGCTATCTCTCGTTCATCTGATGGTTCTGGCCGATGAAGCAGGCGAAGCCCCGACGCGCGACGCCGCCGTCAAGCAGATCGCCGGGCTTCACGATGGCGATCCCAATACGATTGTTTTTGCCAAGGAGCTGGCCAGGGCCATCGGTGCCGGTCCGGACGGAAAGCTCGATCTGGCGGCGGTCGACGCGATCATCAGCAAGACCAGCGGCGCCGACCAAATCGAATTTCGTGCTTTAACCGCGCGCTATCTGCTCAACCACAAGCAAAAAGATTCAGCCACGCGATATGTAAAGGCGTGCTACGGCACTTTCCGAGGCTATTGCGTCGGCAATCTGCTGGTCTACCAAACCAGCCGCGATCTGGGTCTGGATCCGCTGAAGCTGGCGGGAATTGCCCCGGAGGCGAGCGAAGGCACGCCGTGATGGGTTGCGAGCGCGAGGGGGCAATGATTTTCAAGGAGTTTTGGAATCGTTGCCTTGTCCGAATCGAAAACACTATTTCTTCATGAAAACGAATCGCTTCGTGCGGCTGTGTTTGTCAAGTTCGGCCAATTTCTCCTCAAGCTTTGCCACGCCTCAATACCCCACCGCCTGCCCGTCATGCCTTGGGTCGCTTCCGGCGGCATAACAATCGCCCATGCGCAGGATGATCTGGCCGGAGCCGAAGGCGATGTTGCGGGTTGTTGCCCGGGTTATTTCGTGGCCGCGGCGGGTGAGGTCGTCGTAGACGGATTGGGGGAAGCCGGGCTCTATGGTGATGTGTTTGGCGGTGGTCACCTGCCAGCGCGGGGCGTCCAACGCGGCCTGGGGGTTTTGATGGAAGTCGATGATGCGGGCGGCAACCTGCAGATGGCCTTGCGGCTGCATGAACCCGCCCATCACGCCAAACGCCATCAGCGGCTGCTCTGTCCCCTTATCGGATTGCCGCGTGGCGAAGGCGGGGATAATGGTGTGATACGGGCGTTTGCCGCCGGCAAATTGATTTGAATGGCCCGGCGTCAGCACGAAGCATGCGCCGCGGTTTTGCAGGTGAATGCCGGTGTTGGGGATGACGATCCCTGAGCCGAAACCCTGGTAGTTGGATTGGATGAGGGTGACCATCGTCCCGGCCTGGTCGGCGGCGGCGAGGAGGATGGTGCCGCCGTCTTTGGGCGTGCCGGCTTTGGGGTCGCCGGCGCGGTCGGGGTCGACGAGCGCGGCCCGCTGGGCAATGTATTTCGCGTCGAGCAATTGCTCCGCTTTCATCGTCATGAATTTGGGGTCGGCGATGTACTGATGGGCATCGGCAAACGCCAGCTTCATCGCCTCAATGCCAAGGTGCTGCACGTCCGGGCAGTCTGCTTCCAGGTGGCGAACGTCGCGGTGCTGGAGAATGGCCAGCGCTTGCAGTGCGGCAAGGCCCTGGCCATTGGGCGGAAGCTCGTAAATGCGGGTGCCGTGATAATCGATGGAAATCGGGTCAACCCAGTCGGCGGTGTGGGAAGCCAGATCGTCGGCGGTGAAAAGCCCGCCGGCGGCCGAAGAATGGGCGACGAATTGGCGGGCCAGCTCGCCTCGGTAATAGGCTTCGCCGCTGGAATCGGCGATCAATTGCAACGATCGGGCGGCATCGGGATTCCTGAAGATTTCCCCCGCCGCGGGCGTGTGGCCGTTGGGAACGAAGACCTTCAGAAAGTCGGGATATTGCCGGTAATGAGATTTAGCCCCGGCCCACCGCGAAGCCGTCAGAGGCGCGACGGGGAATCCATCTTTGGCGTAATGAATGGCCGCTTCCATCACTTTGGCAAGCGGCAATTTGCCAAAACGTTTGCTAAGCGCCACCCACCCCGACACCGCCCCCGGCACAGTGACGGCGGGCCAGCCCATCGTTGGCATGGCGCGTTTGTTTCCAAGCGAATCGATCGTGGCGGCTTTTGGCGATCGGCCCGAGGCGTTCAGGCCGTACAGTTTCCCCTCATGCCAGACCATGGCGAAGTTATCCGCTCCAAGGCCATTGGACCCAGGTTCGACGATAGCCATGACGGCGGCGGTTGCCACCGCCGCATCGACGGCGTTTCCGCCGGCGCGGAGAATCGCCAGGCCGGCCTGCGCCGCCAGCGGCTGCGACGTGGCGACGATGTTCTTCGCGAGAACGCAGGATCTTGCCGAAGGATAAGGCTGGTTCCAGAATGTGTCGGGCATGATTTGGGAATGATACTTGGGAGCGAGTTGCACGCCAAAGCCTGCGTGAAGCGAGGGGCGAGGATCTCCGTTAGCATATTTCCGAACAGTACTGCCGATTGACTTTCGCGGCCTGACGAAGGGATAATATTGTTCATGGCTCCCGACCTTCCCAACATACTCGCCCTGAAGGCGACCTTCGATGGCGAGCGGATCATTCTCCCTCAAGAGGTGCGCGGCGTACCGCCGGGAAAGGTCATCGTCATTTTCGAGGACGCCGGCGACGCCGATGATCGCGCACTTTGGCTCGATG
The DNA here is from genome assembly GCA_035695715.1 of Tepidisphaeraceae bacterium. Lineage (GTDB taxonomy): Bacteria > Planctomycetota > Phycisphaerae > Tepidisphaerales > Tepidisphaeraceae > RYN-428. The sequence goes on along the minus strand of DASRRM010000341.1, from coordinate 2,509 downwards.
CTCAGCAAGCGGCTTTTGCCAAAGCTTGGAATAACGCCGAGGACGAAGTTTATGACCATCTATGATCCCGGCACGATTGTCCTCGTGCGCTTCCCATTTACCGATTTGACCAGCACGAAGAAACGTCCGGCATTGGTTGTAAGCCCGCTCGGTTATTCTCGCCGTTTTGGAGATATTGTATTAATGGCACTCACCAGCCAGGACCAAAGCGACCCTTCGCTGTCGCTTGCGGAATGGCGCGCTGCGGGCCTTCCAAAACCAACGTGGATTAAGCCTTTGATCGGAACGCTTTCCGTCAGTCTGATCGAGCGCCGTCTCGGGGCGATCGATGCGCGCGATCATCAGTGCATACGGGCCGCATTGGCCATTCTTCTTAAAACCGATTGGAGCTGATCGTTATACGAACGGCGATGGCTGCATTACACGTTTCCCGCCGGTTTCGGTACAGTCTCAAGAAGGAGATACATCAATGAAACATGGCATGGGAAGGCGTACATTCATGGCAAGCTCACTGGCGGCCATCGGGACCTCGGCAATTGCCGGTGCGGCCGAAGCGCCGGCGGCGGGAAAGCGCGAGGTTTATGCGCTGTACATCTATGAGTTCAAGAAGGCCGACATGATGAAGCGGGCGGATGATTATTTTGAGCATGCGCTGCTGCCTGCCCTGGGCCGGGCGGGGGCTGGGCCGGTGGGCGTTCTCGTGGAAGCGGCCAAGGGCGATGGGCCGGTGAATTATTACGTGCTGATTCCGCTGGCGTCGATTGACGCGGTGGCGGCGCTGCCGCGAACGCTGGATGGCGATGCCGAATACGCCAAGGCCGGCGAAGCATTTTTGAAAGCGCCACCGAAGGATCCCGGCTATAGCAATCTGGAAGTTCGCATCATGCTGGCGGCGGAATTCATGCCGAAGCTGGAGGTGCCGGAGAAGAAGGAAACGCGGGTTTTTGAGCTTCGCCGATATCGCAATCCCAGCGAGCCGGCCTTCCGCAAGAAACTGGAAATGTTCGGCACAGGAGGCGAGCTGGCGCTCTTCCGGCGGGTCGGGCTGAACCCGGTTTTCTATGGCGAAATGCTGGCCGGCCCGGACATGCCGAACATTACCTACATGCTGACCTATCCCGACGCCGACGCCAAAGGCAAAGCCTGGAAGACCTTCGGCGGCGATCCCGCCTGGCACAAGCTGAGCACCACGCCGGGCTATACCGATGCGGAGATCATTGCGAATATCAAGAGCATCATGCTGAAGCCGACGGGGTATTCGCAGATTTAAATATGCAAGACCAGTGCTATCGCCGCGCCGCTCCGGATTACGGAGCGCTGCGCAAATCCGGGGCGGCGCGGCGATACGGTTTTTTTCGGGAGGGAGCGTTACTCGCGCCGCTTGCCCCGGCGTGTAGGCATCTTCCGCAAAACCATCCGGTTTGGGTAAATGAACTTCCGCGATCAAGCGCTGCGGCCGACGAGATCGTCATTCTGCGTCTGAGGCACTCCAAAGAATTTCCCCCGCCGCTATAACACGTTGCAAACCCCACTTATTCCTGCAACGCCGGCAGCGCAGCATCCGGCGAATAAGTAATCGCCCCAATACCAAAACCCTCCTGCTCCGCATCGGCGATGAATTCGTGATGGGGATAGGCAGCTTTGATGTCGCGCCAGAGGCGGGGCACATCGCCGACGTAGGGGCCGGTCGTCTTTCCCAGCCGGGCGCGGTGATCGGGGACGATGTCGTGCAGGGCGATCAGGCCGCCTTCGCGGACGAAGGGGCTGTAGAGGAGGAAATCTTTTTTGGCGCCGGCGTAACTATGGTCGCCGTCGATGAAGAGGACATCGATCGGCCGGCCGCTGAGGATTTGTTTCACGCGTGCGACGGTTTCGTCGGCGTAGGATGAGCCGGTGAGGGCGGAAATTTCCTGGCCGCTTCTGGCGAAGGCGCGGAATTGCGACCAGTTGGAAACATACAGGTCCAGGCCGATGAAGGTTTTCACGCTGCCGACGGCCTGGCTGAGCATGAAGCTGGTGCCGCAGCTTCGCGTGCCGATCTCGCAGACGATCGTGGGCTGAATGCTTTGCGCCAGGTCGATAAAGCCGGTGATTTCCTTTTCGATCTGGACAAGTTGAAAGACTTTTCGGCTGAAACGGAAGCAGTCGTGAATGGTTTTCAGATTCCGCCGACGATGTTGCAGGCGGAGTTTCTTGATCCACGAAAGATGAAACGCGAGTTTTTGCAGATTGTCATTACGCGCCCGGCGCGAAAGGGGAATCTGTTCGGCAATGACGGGCATGGGGGCCGATTGTCTATGAGGATGAAGTCGGGTCAAGAAATTGGAATGACGAAATCCGAATGCCGAAATGACGATCGTTTCGCAAGTCTGTCCGCTCGACGCCGGTTCTGATACACCCGCCGCATGATGTTGTCCGTTTTGTACGCAGGGCGGAATGAGCCGCGCACGAAGGGTACTCCCGAAGTAAGCGGGCCTCGCGAAACCGCTTACTCCGGGAGTACCCTCCG
>DASRRM010000340.1:0-35121 GCA_035695715.1 Tepidisphaeraceae bacterium | reverse complement strand
GGGCAGATCATCGTCGTCGATCAGGATTTCATGTGGTCTTCGACCCCGCATGGCTCGGCCTCCGTTCCGAAAGGGCTTCGTTCCTTCTCGGAATCATAGGCGAGCGAATTCGTTGCAGGACTTCTGGCCAGGGCCACTAGGCGGCCACACCGATGTTGCCGGCGTCTGGGATGTAAAGCAGGATCGCCGAATTCAGAACTTTTCGTTCTCCGGCTCGCTGGTCAATCCCGCATATTTCGATGCCGGATGCTTCAGCGGCGATGGGACGCGTGTTGCAGTAGCGTATAAGGAAGCCGGGGGAAGCACGCTGGTTTGGACGACCGAAACATCAGGGGATTCTCGCTGACTTTTCTTATTTCGGGAATATGATGGCGCGTACTCCGGCTCGCCAGTCAATCCCGCATATTTCGAAGCCGGATGCTTCAGCGGCGACGGGACGCGGGTTGCATTTGGCCAGAAGCATTATCGCGAAGGCGCGATCCAGCGCATCGGCGAGGCCCGTCTTCTGCTTCGCGCCGGCGAGTTCTCCGGCGCAATCTATCTCGGGGGGAGGGCCGTCGAGGGAATGCTTCGCGCCTTAATTTGGAAACTGGATGCCGGAATCCGGCAGCAGAAAAAAACGCTGGAAACGGGGCATGACTTGCGAGAACTCTTTCAATACGCGAGCCCTCTATTTCCGTCCGAGTTCCAGCATGAGAAAAAACTTTTGGATGTGCAAATCCAGCACGTCGGTCGACTGTGGTATAATAACATGCGGTTTGCTTCGTCACGTTATGTTGAAACGCGTTGGTTCGCTCTGGGCGAGGTAAATCGGAAACGGACCATGAAGCAGGCGACGGCGCTGTTCTTCGACGTCTGCGGCGATATTGTAAGTCGATGCGAGGTGATATGCGGAAAATAGATTTACAAAATGTGCTGACTCGACGCCTGCGACTGATCGACCCGACATTCAAGCTGAAGCGCATCTACCAAAAGCTCGCTGGATCAGTAATTTCCGACAGTTTCCTCGGAAAAGGCGACAGCGACCGTCAGGACATGATCTGGGATGCCCTTGAGGAGGAATACGGCGTGCGCGCCGTGCGCATGGTGGGAACATTGCTCGCGTACACCCAGGCCGAATGGAACATGGACTTCATTGATCCCGATGCTCCGCCCGCGCCGCCGATCCCATATCCGAAGCGGCGTGTCTCGCGCCCGGTTCCCGCGAAGCACGCCCGGACGGTCAAAGCCTGAATAGCGTAGTCAAGCCCGGTTTTCCTTGCGCATGCGGGCTAACCAACATCGCCTCGGAAAGAAAAAAGGCGGCGTCATGCCGAGCACCGCGCTGATGGATGTCACCTTATCAGTGTTTCCAGAATAATATAGGCCTAACCATGGAAGAATTCGCCCATCACCTCCGTCGGCTATTGGCGTTGCTCCCGGCAATTTCGCTTTCGGCTCTGGTCGGGTGTCGTCCGGTTGCCGTCACAGCGCCGGTGCTGCCAACTCCTCCGGCTGTTGTGACGGTAGATTTCGACAACGTGAATTGGTCTGTTCAAAAATCGCTTTCACGAGCCCGCATGCTCCAGGGGGACGGCACCATAGGTGAGATTTTCGCCGCTGTGTGGGACACGCGCTCCGATCCTACCCTCGTGGTGCTTCGCAACAACATGGCGACGTTATCCGGGCAGGCATTCACTGTGGATATGGTGGATCGCACGGGAAAGATTGTGCGGACGGGAAGGGTCGACTGCGATGCGTCGCTTTTCCCGTACTGTCTCGTGGAAATTCGAACGGACAGCGACGTTCTCCCGGCGGCATATCGCAATCACTGGACCCTTGGCGTGGCGTTCTCACTTCCCGGTTTCAGGGACACAAGAGGCGCTCGTTTCATCGCCGATAGTGAGCACGATGATGGTAAGTTCAATGATGTTTTCGTCGAACCGATCAAGTGGGGTAAGGATTACAACGACTTTTCGTATGGATACGGAAATCTGATGGAGGCCGAGCACGTCGATTTTCGGCCGGCCGAAACCGCAATTAAGGACTGGACGGTAGGGAAGCAAGGTGCCCCGGAAATCCCAACGCAGCCAACTCATCCGTGAGATGCCGAATCGTGCTCCCGCCCCTTTTAATTGGCCCAACAGCCGCCACTATCATGACGATGCCGCGTTACGCGTGACTGAGAACACCAACGTAATTCCATCTCCAACTGATCCTGTCACGGCGATCCGTCGATCGTCAGGACTGAAGCATGCATCCTCGAAAGTATTCGGAAAATCGCTTCCGAAATTAAATGTTTGTATTCGTTTGTTACGGGTGACGTCCCACATTCCGGCAACATCGCCAACGCCACGATAAATCACAAGCTTGCCGTCCCCGCTGAGAATGCAGCGATCATCGCCGGTGATGGTCGGATGTACGATCGGCAAGCCGGTTTCCGCGTCCCAAACTTGTGCGCCATAAAACGCCGATGCAGCAATCGCTACGACTCTCCCATCGCCGCTGGCAGCAACGTTAAAAACTGCCCGCTGTGCATTCTCGACGTCCTGATCATTTTTGAGCTCTCCTGTAGCCGCATCGAACACCGCAAAATACGCGTCTGAGCCAATGACTAAAATCTTGCCGTTGGCGCTGTAAGCCGCACGGCGAGGGAAAGGTTTTGCCGCGATCGTCTTGCCGATGGGCAGGCCTGTTTTACCGTCCCACTGACGTAGGCCATCCTGTTGATCAATCGTCATCACAGTATTGCTGTCGGGCCGAAAGGCGACATGCAATACGGGGCCTCGGCAATTCAATCTGACATCGATTTGCCTCGTCGTCGTGTTCCATATGCAAGCGACGTTGTCATCCTGGGCTGCGGTGGCAACTCGAGATCCGTCCATGTTAATGGCTGCGTCGAATACCGGCCGCTGGCCGTGTGTTGGGATTGAAAGGAGTTGCCTTCCGGTAAGCGCATCCCAGACTCGTGCTCCGCGACCACGAATCGTGGATTTATCAGCGTCGTTTTCGTCGGAATCCCCGACGGTCAGAACCTTGCGGGCGTCACCGCTGAAGCGCGCCGTGGTGAGTCCCTTGCCGTGGTAAAGCGGCTCGGTCACAGGCTTGAATGTCGCTGCATCCCAAACTCTCGCGGATTCGTTGCCCGCTGTCAGCAGGGCTTTACCGTCTCGGCTGAACTCAACACATACGCCTCCGCAACCTTCCATTCGCGCTACAAGCTTTGTCTCCGATGAAAATTGCTTCTCGCCCGCCGCATGTAGACTCGACTGCAGACAGGCAAGAACCAGAAATGCGGGAGCTAATCTTATCAATCCAAAAACGGAGTTTTGGTCACGCATATTTTTCTGCTCCGTGTTTGGATTTCTGAAGCCGATTGCGATATCCCGATTCAACCAGCTTTGGATTGGAAGCCGAGCGCGAAATCGATGTTTCCTGCCGTCATAAGATTATCGCTGCGCCTCCGCATTTCGCCATTTCATGTTTTCGGCGTTGACGAGGCGGCCCGCCGCGAATTCAAATTTTTGCGGTATATCATCCCATTCCACGGGCTCAACGCCCACCGCGTTGGGAGGCGATTCCAGATAAAACGCAGGGGTGACCGGCTTCGTTGGGTCGTAAGTCTGGCCCTCCTGCCATGTCTCGATTCCCAGAATCCAACGGTCTTTGTAAGGCGCTGGCAAGGCTGGGTCGTTGCCGCGAACTTCAACAAGCCCGTATGGCTGTGCGTGGTCGGAATAGAAATTTCCCTTGCGTACAAGGTGCCGCTGCTCATCAAAAACATAGACCACGAACTCCTCGCCGAACAATGCATCCTTCTCTTGCAGGACAACGAGCAGTTTCCGCCCATCGTGATTCCACACGGCACGAAGACCGCGCATTCGGTCCGGCGTGTTGCCAACAGGATAACCCCAGGTCGAATTGACTCCCGCAACCGCCTCCACCGGAGCAGTAGCTGGCGGGAGAGGCCGGACTGGCTGCTTCTGAGCGACAGAGCAGCCGGCTAAAACCATGATTGCCGAAAAGAGCATCGGCCGAGACGCGTGAATGCAAAACTGCGGTAGAGCCGACATAGGAAAAGACCTCGATGCGGCATATGACTATATCACAGACTGATTTAGGATGGACCAGAAATGGATAACATGTCAGCCACCGAAATAATAGATCCTGGCCGGAGAAATGCGAGGATTCGGCTGCGCCGGCGAGTGTAAATTGGATTTGCCGAGGCATGGCCTCAAACGTGCCGCGGAGGAAATTGCACGAACCGAATGGGTGACGACCTTTGGGCGAGGAGGCTTGGACGCTGCAAGCGGCCCGGCGCCTCGGCGTGGAACTAAGGCCTCGCCCAAGGGCAGCCTCGTCGAAAGCAAAGATGATCGAAGAATTGTGACGTGGTGGATGTATCGTTAATCGATATTTACATTAACGGTGGCTGACGCCTTTTCTCTTTTCAAAATAAACCTCGGCCTTGAACGGACTCTCAAAGCCGTACTTCCATCCCATCAAATCCGACAGCAACGGCATGTTGGGCGTGTTGAGCGTATAAGTGCCCGGCTGATAAACATCCGCCAGTTTTCCCCCCGCCACGAACGCCGCCGCCTGCGATTCGCGGACGATAAGTTTCGCGCCATTTTTGATTTCGTTGTCGCCGCGCGGAAACTGCCAGGCCATGGTGTCGGGCGAATTGTCGAGCCATTCGATGATGTCGATAAGCTGATTTTTGAAGAAACCCATAGTCAGTTGCTCCTTTTACGAGGAAGGATCGGTGAGATAAGGATACCTTGGGATGTGGGAATCGGAAGTGTGCGGGGGGTAGAAATTCGGATGGGGATTATAAGGTGAAGGGTTTGGCCCCACATTCGGGACATTGAGCCGGCGTCGCGCGTAGATCATCCGCTTTATTTTGGCGCGAAGGGATGGACGTGCCGGCGCGAGATTTGCCCGGTGGCTCGAAGTGAAATCGCAGGAGCGTGTCCCCTTCGAGCCAAGCCTGGAGATAGCCGAGGGCTGCATACACGGCGAATTCCGCCGCGTCTTCGGCCAGATCTTGCAGCGTGAATGACATCAAGGCATCGGCGGCGTCGTCTTCGCTGGGGAGCAGCCAATAGTAATTCCCATCATGTAGCCGCCATATCTTCACCCCGGCCACCGCGGCCAGCCGGCCCTGGGCGTCGCGGGCGAATCCGATCTTGTCGCCCTCGCGGAGCATTGCCTTGCGAATGAGTTTTGAATTGTCCGAAGCGTAAAGCCGGTAGCGCCCGGTCTGGGGTGCCGGTTTGCCGAATGGCCAAATCCGCGGCCAACCGCCTTCATGCTGGATGGCTGCATCTCCATTTAATAACAAGAAGTTTCGCAGGAACCGGATCGCGCGCAGAAAGCTGGATTTGCCAACCCCGCTCCGGCCGATCAGCACCGTTACAGGTGCCAAGTCGACGCTCAGGTCGCGGATGCTCTTGAAATTGCGGATTGTGATTTGTTCAATTATGGCAGCCGCTCGGTTTCCCCTTTTTTTAGTTTAGCTAAAGGGCGACCATTGGTCGAATACGGCCCGATCATTACGCGCGAGAAGCTGGTGTGTAATCAATCCTGACGGCGTAACCTGCGCACCGTAATGGGAATACGCCAATTCTTAGCAAGAATCTGACAAATTACCCATTTTTCGTCAAAAATGGGTAATTTTGGGTAAAAACTGCTCTGGCGATGCGGAAACGCGGGTGCCGGTTACACATGATTCAAGACCGGACGTCGAGCGGCCCGTTCACTTCGTCCCCACCGCCGCGCGGGTGTTGAAGCCCATTGGCGTGGTCACGTTTGTCCTTCCACGATTGACCGTCAGTTGCACGGTCGGCTCTTCGGGACATACCGCGGCGAACTCGTCGTAGAACTTGTTGATGAAGGTGCGGGTCACCCAGCTGGTGCCGTCGGCCAGGCCGCAGATGGTGGTGCCGGGCATGATGCCCATGGTTTTTTCCAGTTCCATCAAAAGGTCGATGTCGCGGGCCCGGCCCATGCCGTCGACGATGCGGTTGAGGATTTTGATCATCCAGCCGGAGCCTTCGCGGCACGGGGTGCATTGGCCGCAGCTTTCGTGGGCGTAGAAGCGCACGCAATTGCGCAGGGCGGCGACCATGTCGGTGTGCTCGTTCATGACGATCATGCCGGCGGTGCCCAGGCCCAGGCATTGGCCGCGGAAACGGACATCGTCGAAGTCGAGCTTGATGTCGAGTTCGTTGGGGCCGAGCACGCCCATGGAGATACCGCCGCAGATGGCGGCTTTGTATTTGCCACCCTTCATGCCGCCGGCCATTTCGATGGATTTTTCCAGGGTGATGCCCAGTTCGTCTTCGTAGACGCCGGGCTTGTTGAGATGGCCGGACATGCCATAGAGCTTTGGGCCGGGGCTGGATTTGGTGCCCATCGATTTGAACCACTCGGGACCCTTTTCGATGATCGGCGGGACGAGGCAAAGGGTCTCGACGTTGTTGATGACCGTGGGCCGGGCAAATGCACCGGCGATGGCGGGGAAGGGCGGCTTATTTCGCGGCCAGCCGCGTTTGCCTTCGAGGGCTTCGAGCAAGCCGGTCTCTTCGCCGCAGATGTATGCGCCGGCGCCGCGGGCGACGTAGCATTCGAGCTTGTGGTCGGAGCCGAAGATGCCCTTCTGGCCGAAAACGCCCTTGTCGTAAGCTTCCTTGATGGCGCGCTCGAGGACCTTGGCCTGACGATGGTATTCGCCGCGAATGAAGATGTAGCAGACGTCGATCTGGGTGGCCAGGGCGCAGATGGCGATGCCTTCGAGCATGGAATGCGGATCGTAGTCGATGAGATAGCGGTCTTTGAAGGTGCCGGGCTCGGATTCGTCGGCGTTCACCGCGAGATAATGCGGCCCCTTCTTTTCCTTGGGGATAAACGACCATTTTTGCCCGGCCGAAAAGCCCGCCCCGCCGCGGCCGCGCAGGCCGGAGTCGATGGTGGTCTTGATGATCTGGTCGGCGGACATGTTGAGCGCTTTTTTGAGCGACTCATATCCGCCGGTGGCGACGTATTCATCATACCAAACGACATGGCGTTTGGCGGGGTCGAGGGGAATGCGTTTGGTTAGGACGGGTTCGGTGAAAGCCATTGTGATTATCTCAAGCGTGCTATCGGGTTAGTGCCGGACTGACGACGGGCTGGTTTCTTGCAGGAGCAGTTGCGGCCGGGTTGATGCCCGGCGCAGCGGCCAGGTGTTCGCGGATCCAATCCCATGCTTCATCGGGAAGGAATCCGCTGTAATCGTTGGTCAATCGGACGATCAAGATTCGGTCCTTCGGTCCAATCTGCGACTGGATCAACGACCAGAGGTCGTCTGCAGTTTTGTCTGAAACAACCAGCCACGTCGATTCGAGATAGTGCCACCATGCATCCAAATCCTTGAGCGCATCGTGAAGACGCGAGTAGTCGCGCGTGCGGCTCAAATCGCAGGAAACGCTATATACGTATGCCACTTGCCGCACCTCACTTCTTCTCAGGGCTTAGCGGAATCCGTCGCAGCTCGCTGTATCGCAGACTTCCGCGATCAGAACCGAAACGCTTTCCTCTAATCTTAATATGGGGCGTCCCGGTCGAAAGTCAGATTTTCAGGCTTAAACCATACCAGCAACGTCACGACAGCGACAACAAGAACGAACATCCCTACCGACAATACCAAGCCATAGAATTTATCTTTAGCAGCCAAATCCGACTTTACAAGCACGAGGCCACTTGTCGCTTCGGCGATCAGCAACGCCAGAACGTAAAATCCAAGCGGCGAGTTAATGGCATTGAGAAGCCCGACGCGTGTCGGTGCAGAGGCTTTCGGCGCGGGTTTCTTCCGGCTCAATGTCATTCTCGTTCTATCCGTCGGTGTTTGAATCGGTTGATTTCTGTCCCGATTCGTCCGTCAACCTCCGCTCCACGATCACCTCGTCAATCGTCGTCCGGCGGAGCTTCACGCCGGGCTGGTTCGGCATGGGCTTTTCCTCGACCTTATCGTTCCGATATACCACCTTCGGCGCGGGTTTGCCGGGATCGGTTTTCACGGCGGTCTTCACGTGACCGATCTGGCGGCCGAGCCAACCGAAGAAACTGTCTTTCGAGGATCCGGGCATTTTTTTATCGCGACTCCACTCCTGGTAATAGCCGGGTGCGGACGCACCGGGTAATCCGGGAGGGAACCGGGGGCTTCCGCACCCGGCTATTATTGGGAAGTTCCGTGTGCAACGATCATTTTACGTCCAGCGTCACGGTCTGCGTTTTTGGGTCATAACCGTCAATAAATCTACGGATGTCGTTCACCGTGTTGTCGCTGTGGCCAAAGGTGAGAATTTCGCCTTTGGCGCGGTCTTTATCGAAGCCCAGGACCGTTTCCTGAAACGCTGCCACCATCATCGCGGTGCGGCGAACTCCCTGGGCACAATGCACCAGCACGGGTTGCTTCTTCTTGTCATTGACGATTGCCAGGAATTTCTGCACATCCGGCGTATTGGGCCAGCCGCCAAGCTTCACCGGGATGCGCTCCATGGCGATCCCCTGCTGCTTGAGATAGGCTTCCTCGGCTTTGAACTGCGGCTTCTTCGGGTCGTTCAATTCTCTGTCATCCACCAGGCAGACCACCGTTTTCGCATGCACGCGCTCGACAGCCCGTTGCAACTCGCGCTCCGATCGCGCGCCGTCGCGATACAACACGCCCGGCTGCACGGTCGCCAGGTGATACACGCTGGTCATCTGCTGGTAGGCGAAGGAGGCTCCGACGACGACCATTAGGAAGATTGCGACCGCCGCGTATTTGCCGAGGGGCATCGGCGGTTGTTTGTCGGCGGAGGGTGTCTGGTCTGACTCGGTCATTAGCTGTTGAGACAAGCGCAAGGCATGGGCTGGAAGCCCATGCTACTGGGGTTAGTTCATCGTTTTGCCTTCCGCCCCGCCGTGCGGATTGGGATCGACGCCTTCGCGGATTTCCGGGGAATGGGATGGCGCATTTGACGCGGCAAAGGCGTGCTCGTGGCCGCCGGTGTCCCAGTCGATGGTGGGATCCTGGAAATCGTGCGGATCGGTCGGCAGTTTGGCCATCACCTGATCCAATTTGGCCGGCGTGAGGTTTTCATAAAGCACTTCGTTCACCAAAGCGACAGGGGCATCGCCGCACGCGCCCAGGCATTCCAGCTCGATCAGCGTGAATTTGCCATCAGGCGTGGTTTCGCCGACGTCGATGCCCAGCTTCTGCATGCAGTGCGCGGTGAGCTCCTTCGATTGGCACACTTCGCACGAAAGGGATCGGCAGACCTGGATCAGATACTTGCCCTTGGGCTTGAGCCAGTATTCCTCATAGAAGCTGGCGGTGTCCAACACCTCGGCCGGCGCAAGGCCCAGAAAATCGGCCACTTCCTCCATCGCCTGCGTGGGAATCCAGTTATAGCGATGCTGGATGGCGTGCAACGCCGGCAGCAGCACCGCCCGCTTGGTGGGATAGCGCGGGAAATAGACGGTTTCGAGCTCGTGCCGAATGTCATCCGAGAGATAAGGCTCGGGACGGCGATCGATTTTCGCGGTGCGACGATTTTCGGTGATCCATGCCATGTGATTATTTTGGTAATTTGCGATGACCTGTCAGCAAACGCTTTTAATTCCTGCTTCCCCCGCCGCGTCGGGCGGATGGAACCTCCAAGCCTGTCACCAGTAGCAGATCGATGATCTCGAAAGTTCCATCTGCCAAGGATACGACGGCAGTTCGCTGTTTTGGCGCATAGGCCAACATTTCCGGATGTGGTACCGGAAGTGCCTGCCCATCACCGAGCCGGATAATAAAGGGCTTGAATGGGCGCGCGTGGTGAAGTTTATATAATGCCTCGGTAGTCATTGTGATCTCTTACTTTGGGTACCTATGAGGCAACGAGCCTTGGGTCAACATGCGCGTCGATCCAGAGTGCCAGTCCGCATTGGGCTATATCGTCCGCGAGGGTCATAGATACGCAAATGATAAGCTTTCGCGACGCTGATTCCAAATACGGGAGGGATCGAAACGCCGTTTCTCACTCAATTGCGCTTACAACTACTCCCCTACCGGTCCAACTCCGCCGCGATGACATTGATGCTTCCCAGCACCGCCACCACGTCGCTGATCATGTGCCCCTCGATGAGCTTGGGGAAAACCTGGTAGTTGATGAAGCTATTGGGCCGCGTGCGGGCACGCCAGGGGACATTTTCACCGGCACTGACGATGTAATATCCCAATTCGCCATTGGCGGATTCAATGCAGCCGTACACTTCGCCCTTGGGGGCGGCAAATCCGCGGTTGGTCATGATCAGCTCGAAATGCTGAATCAATCCCTCGATACTGCTGTAAACCTGGTCCTTCGGCGGAAGCACTTCCTTGCCTTCGGGACTCACATTCACCGGGCCGGACGGGATATTGTCGATCAGTTGGCGAACGATGCCCAGCGATTGCTGCAGTTCCTCCAATCGCACCAGATACCGCGCATACACATCGCCGGTGGTCATCACCGGCACATCAAACTTCACCGCCGCCGAGCCCTGATTGTCCCAATTATCCTTATAGCAAAGGTATGGATCATCCTTGCGAATATCCCGCGGCACGCCTGATGCCCGCGCCATCGGGCCGCTCATGCTCCAGGCGATCGCCTCTTCCTTCGACAACACGCCAACCCCCTGCACGCGGTCGATGAAAATCCGGTTCTTATTGAGCAGCTTCTGGACGTCCTCGGCGGCCTTGGGCATTTTGTCGTTGACGAAGCTCTTCACCATCTTCTTGAACATCGCCTCATCGGGAAGGTCCTGATTCAGCCCCCCAACCCGCGTCCAGCTCGTGTGAAACCGGCTGCCGCTCATGAATTCGACGATATCGTAAATGACTTCGCGCTCGTTGAAGCCATAAAGAAACGCGGTGAATGCGCCCAGGTCCAGACCCGCCGCCCCGATGCAAAGCAGATGCGACTGAATCCGCCCCAGCTCATTGGCAATCGTCCGCAAGACCTTGCATCGCGGCGTCAGGTCGATGCCCATCAGCTTCTCAACGGCATGATGCCACGCCAACTCATTATAAATCGGCGCGGAATAGTCCATGCGGTCGACGATGGTCACGTACTGGTTGTAATTGAGATGTTCGCCGAGCTTTTCAAACCCGCTGTGAAGGTAGCCGATGTGCGGCGTGGCCTTGGTGATGCGTTCGCCGTCAAGTTCCAGCACCAGGCGCAGGGTGGTATGGGTGGCGGGATGCTGGGGGCCGAAGTTCAGGGTCCAGCGGTTTTCGCCTCCTTCGCCGTAAACTTCGGGGGGAACGGATTCGTCGGTCGCGGGGGTTAATGTATAAGGCATAGCAAAGTAATCCTCATCGGCGGTGCATTGGAGCCGAACGTCCTGCCAGGGCCTTGGACGGAACTGAATAGACTGCAACCGCCGATGGCGCGGGATTATAGCGGCGGGCGGTCATTGTGCCAGACTCCCACCGCTCTTCTGGATCATTGAGGGTGTGGCGCTTAATGGAGGTGAACGCCAAGACGCCAAGGACTCCAAGCAAGTCCGCCAGGAATGCAGTGGATTTTTCTCCTCTTTCCGAACTTGGCGTTCCTGGCGTCTTGGCGTTCAACCGATTTTGTTTGGAGCTCTAATTCTTATTCCTCTGCCACCTCACCCGCGCGATCACATCGTGCGTCCACCTGGCGAACATATACAAAAATGGCACTGTCACCCATTGCGGTTTGAGTTGGCTGGGCCGAACCCACAGGCCCGGTCGGCCGCCGATGATTTCCGGGGAAATGCCCAGGGCACTGATGGGAATGTAGACGACGTTGGAGCTAAATTCCTCGGCGCCGGCGACAAACTCCGGGGCGATCCCCAGCAGCAGTTTCCTCACGATTTTCGACACGCTTTCGACGCGGTCGAGATCGACGCCGGCCAGCGTCTGATTCGCCACGCAATTCGCCACGATCGGCTCCTTTGACAGATCGAGATCGGCCAGTTTGCCCCATACATCCGCCTTGGGGATCACCACCACCAGCGGGCGATTGACCGGCTTTCCCGCCGGCAGGCCGGCGAAGTGGCGCACGCGATTGGCCGTCTCGATCAGGATGGTTTCCTGGCGCCGGGTGGGAAATTGCTCGTCGAGCTGCGGATCGGCACTAAGACCGCGGCATCGGGCGCGAAAGCGCGGGTCCTGCGTCAGATCGTACACGAACATCAACACACGCGAAAAGCCCAGATGCCGCGTGAGCGGCGTGCTGGCGGAATCTGCGCCGGGATCGAAATGCTCGCCGGCATTGTCGTACAGGGCCACCACGCGCGCCAGGTGGGCGGCATAGTCGGCATTGGGATGTTTGCCCGAAGGCCTCATCGTAAACAGGCAAGGGCGCGGCAGGCTGACGTTCTGATCGCCGAGGCGAACCTGGTCGTACATCAACGGGCCGGCCGTCTCGGTCTTGTCGAGCTTCACGGGCCGATCGGGGTCGGCGGGCAGAAACAGAGCTTCCTCCTGCTGGTTGAGCGCGCGGTTAAACGTCGGTTGGGCATCACTGAACGAAACGCCGAAATGGAGCGGCAAAAGCCGGCGCAGTTCCCACGTCATGGCGGAAAGAAAAAACGATTTTCCGCTGGAGGCAACGCCAACAATGGAAATAAAGAGCGGCTCGATTTCCACGAGCGGCCGCGGGATGATGAGGTGGCAATTGGGACAGGCAAGCGACTGGCAGACCAGGCCGCGTGCATCCCGGGCCGCGCCGTCGGCGGTGAAGGAGCTGGGAAGAAAGCGCAGCGACGCATCGGGACCGGCGACCGGGTCGCCGATTAATTCGCCGTGGCTGGCAATCCACAAAATATCCTGCGGCAGGAATTTGTGCCAGCAGTGCGGGCACGTGATGCGCGCCAGGAGCGGCGCACGCGCCGGGGGCCTGGGCCGTGGGGGCGGCGCGGAGGCAGCCTTGTTCCCGCCAGCGCCGGCTGCGGCGCTTTGTGCGCGGTTCCAGCATGCCGTGCAGATGATCGAACCTTCTGATTCGTAAACATCCTGTGCCGGAAACGCCAGTTGGCAGACGGCACATTGATAGGCGGCGGCGTCCTCGCCATCTTGCGCCGAATCGCGATCGAGTTGAATCTCGACGAGCGGCTCTTCGTCGGAATGGCGTTGTGTCATCGAGTCATCGACGGTCATTCATTGCTCCCATCCGCCGAATTCGCGAACCCGTGCGCATGCGAAAGTGTATCCATGCGAGATCGCGCGGGCAAAGGGAACGGATTCTTGCGGTGGGTGTAGCCGTCTTTTTTGGCACGGTCGTGACACGCGTGACACGGCCGTTTCGGCCGTGCCTTATGCTTTCGGCGTAAATAGCACCAAGCACGGGCCGGACGCCCGTGTCACGAATGACCGTACCAAAAATGACCGCCACATTCCTTGCGGTGGAGAAAACGATTGAACACGAAGGTGCGAAGGGTCGAAGACCGCGAAGGGATGGCTTTTCGCGGAGATCACAAACCACTTTTCGTCTGCTTCGCTTCTTCGCACTCTCGCGTCAAATCGGCGTGGCGAGGGCACGGCTTGGCGAGATGTCCCCCAGCAAATATTTGCAGATTCAAATTGCTTCCAGCCGCTTAACCAATATCCTATGAACGTCTCAAACCGGGCTAATGCAGCATGATCATCAATGAAGTCCGAAAGAAGGTTCGCGCGGATCTGGAATCGCCGGCTGCGCAGCGCGCCTTTGGCACCGGGTGGCTCAGTGGGGTGGCCGCTTTGGTGGCGGCGCTCGCCGGGCTGTTCTTTGTCCTATGCCTGCGATATCCGGGGCTTCTTACCGTTCCGCCGGCGCGCGGGCTCTATGAGCAAAAGGCATTTCGTTTGGGGCTGCATTTTCTGCTGATCGCGGCGTTCGGCTTTGCCATCCTGAGCCTCGTTTTGCGAACCAACAAAGTCCTGGGCTTCAGTGCCATCGCCATTGCACTGCTGGCAACTGTCCTTGGCGGATCGCGCGTGAAATCATCCGGCGAACTAACCGGCGGCGTGTTCCTGGGCCTCGACTGGTTTGTGCTCAATGTCATCTTCACCGGCTTTTTGTTCATCCCACTCGAACGGCTTTTCCCCCGGCATAAGGGACAGGCGCTTTTTCGCCAGGAATGGCGCGAAGACCTTTTCTATTACCTCGTCAGCAGCCTGTTCGTGCAGGTTCTCACGTTCCTGTCCATGGCCCCGGCGATTGCCATTCTCACTCATACCGAATGGGGCGCGTTTCGAAAGATCATTGGCTCGCAATGGGTCATCGTGCAGATCGTCGAGATCATGTTCCTCACCGATCTGGTGCAATACTGGGTGCATCGATTTTTTCACAAGGTGCCGTTCCTGTGGGGATTTCATGCCGTTCATCACTCGGCCAAAAGCATGGACTGGATGGCCGGGGCGCGAATGCATTTCGTCGAAATCGTGGTTCTTCGCGGCATGACGGTCATCCCGATGTACATCCTGGGATTTGGCGAAAGCGCGCTGCACTTTTACATTCTGATCGTCTATCTGCATTCGACTTTCGTGCATGCCAACTTCGGGTGGAACTTCGATCATCTGGGCCGGTTCTTGGTGACGCCGCGATTTCATCACTGGCATCATGGGATTGAAAAAGAGGCGATCGACGTGAATTTCGCGATTCATTTTCCGCTGCTGGACCGGGTGTTTGGGACCTACCACCTGCCGCGGGGCGCATGGCCGGTGGGATATGGCATCGGCGGGCATCCGGTGCCGACGAGCTATCTGAGGCAATTCGTTTACCCGTTCAAGCGGCGGCCCGAGCCGGCGGTTGTAAGTTCCGGCGCGGCGAATCAGGTTTAATCATGGAAATGCGTGAGATTTCGCCCGTATCGCAGAATCCAACAGGTCGCTACACTTCGCAACTCAGGGTTAAAGAGAGCCTCGTCAGGAAAGGAAATATCGATCATGTTTTCACGCAATCGCCGCCGGGATCACCAGTCAAAGCCGGCTCAAATCGCTGTCATCGAGCCGATGGAAGGGCGCACGTATTACGCCGCCAACCCGGCAACCGTCACGCTGACGGTTTCGGCGCCGTCGCCGACGGCGGTAATCGCAGGGCTTAGAGTGAATGACAAGATTTCCGTCAGCATTGCGAATAACGACGTGGTAAAGGCCGGCGGAAAGGCCAACGTCGCCCTGTTTCTTTCGACCGATTCAACTCTGAGCAACGATGACGTGCAGGTTCAGACGCCGTCGAAGATCGGCCTGAATATCGCGGCGGGACGCAATCATACTTATAAGCTCAACGTGAAGATGTTCCCGCAGAACCTCAACGGAACGTTCTTTGTCATCGCCGAGCTGACCGGCAATGGGGTGAATCCCGTACTCGGGTCGTCGACGGCCACAATCTCCGTTGAGCAGGCGTTTATCGATCTTTCCGGCGCGGTCACCAAAACCCCCTCGGCGGGCCATGTCGGCAAGCATATTCCCGTAAGCGTTGAAGTGACCAACAGCGGCAATATTCTGGCAAAGGGACCTGTGTCAGTCGCATTCAGCGTCTCGGCCACGCCGGATGGCGCCAGCGCGGTCCCCCTGGCAACGATCGTGCATCACATCAGCCTCAAGCCGGGCAAGTCGAGTGTGATTCATTTCAATGTGCCGGTAGCGCTGGGATCGCCGACGGGGAATCAGTATGTGGTCGCGGATGTCGACCCGTCTGATGCGTTCCTGGATTCGAACCTGGCGAACAATATGACGGTCGGCCAGCAGCCGATCACGTTCACCTAAATAACCTTGCGCGATTCGGCGCTTCGAATCTTCGTAGGGTCCGCACTGCGGACCTTCTTTTCCGCCTCAAACGTAATGGTTCGCAGCGCGGACTCTACACGAATTGCGCAAGGTTATTTAGAGCGTTTCTCAGGTTGGTGGCGCGTTCTCGCGACAGTCATCCTGAGGTACGCCGAAGGATCCTGCCGATACGCGCGAGCGAGCCAGATCCTTCAGAGTACCTCAGGATGACAATTACCCGCTTGATCGGCCTGAAAAACGCTACAGATGCGCGCCTGCGGGCACGAAACCTCTCTGTTTTCTTCTTTAATGATATGCGCAAAAGGAGCCGCGCACCGAGGGTAGTCCCGGAGTAAGCGGTCTTCGGACGTTTAACTCCGCTTACTCCGGGAGTACCCTGCGTGCGCGGCTCTTTGTTCTGCGTTGCTGCGCTATTTTCCAATATCCTCATTCCACACATCCGGATGCTCGCGGATGAAGTCGGCCATCATTTTGATGCATTCGTCATCGTGCAGGTCTACCACTTCGATGCCGCGGGCGCGCATAAATTCGGGTGCCCCCGCGAAGTTGACCGATTCGCCGACGATCACGCGCGGAACGCCAAACTGCACCGCCGCCCCGCTGCACAGGAAGCATGGCATCAACGTCGAATACAAAACCGTATCGCGATAGGTCTTCTGGCGGCCGGCGTTGGTGAGGGCGACGATCTCGGCGTGGGCCATCGGGTCGCCGGCCTGAATCCGGCGGTTGTGGCCGTGGCCGATAATCTTTCCATCGCGCACCAAAACCGAGCCGATCGGCAGTCCTTTTTCCGCCAGCCCTTTTCGCGCTTCGTCAATAGCTGCCCTGAGGAAAGGCTCATGCATTTGTCGCTCGGCTGAGTCGGCCCCCACCAGTTTCATCTGCACCGGCTGCTTTGGCGGGCGTGTGTTGCCGAGGTTGGGCAGATCGTGCGGCTGCACTTTGGCGGCCTGGCGGTTCTCGCGCTGGATGGCTTCGTAGATTTCCTTGCGGTGCACGCTGACCGAACGCGGCGCGTTGATCCCCAGGCGCACCTTATCGCCGCGGATGTCGACAACGGTCACTTCGACATCGTCGCCGATGATAATGGTTTCATCGCGTTGTCGAGCAAGAACAAGCATGGCACACCTCTTACGTCCCCGTTAAACCCCCGGTCCGGCATGGATATATCGGAATTCCAAAGGACGCTCCCCACCATTGCCGGCCGGCATTTTCCTAAACAAGGTCCTAATAATCATAGGCATGGGTAAGTGCTGAGTGCAGAGTGCAGAATGAAGAGTGCGAAATGAAAAATGAAGCGTAAGAATTTGCAATCGGGGCTGAGATGCGTCCCTATTCAGCAGAGTGCCGTTGTTTCGCGCATTTCACTCTTCATTCTGCATTCTTCACTCTGCACTTACCCAACAGCCTTCCCCTTCGCCGCCGTCGCCGGTCGGGGATAACGCGCATCGGTTTTTCGGACCTTGGGAATTTCGATGATCACGTGGCTGTCGGTTCCCGGCAGATCAACGGCATGCGAGATCGGCGCACCGCCGCCGAGTAGACGGATGGCGCGGTCGGCGGCGGGCAGTTCGTCTGCGGCGCGCTTCCCTTTCATCGCCAGCGCTTTGCCCCCTACTTTCACCAGCGGCAACAGCCATTCGGCAAGCCAGTCCAGCGTGGCCACCGCGCGGGCAATCGCCACATCGAACGTCTGCCGGCGGCCTGATTGTCCGATATCCTCGGCGCGCTGGCCGACGACGCGGACGTTGGGAAGTTGCAATTCAGCGATGGCGCGCTCCAGGAACGCGGCTTTTTTCTTCGTCGACTCGATCAATAGGAACTGTGCATCCGGGCGCGCGATCGCCAGCGGAATTCCCGGCACGCCGCCCCCGCTGCCGACATCCGCTATTGAAATGTTGCCGGTTGGAAGAAACGGCAGAAGCGTCAGTGAATCGCCGACATGATGAATCTCGGCTTCGCCGCGTTCGGTGATGCGGGTGAGATTCATCGTCTTATTGGCTTCAATCAGCAGGTCGAGATAGCGCGCCAGCTTATCGTGTTGTTCCTGGCTGAGTCTCAGCGATGCGCGGGAGGCGAGGCTGTTCCAAAGTTCATTTTGCAAAGTGCCTCTTCTCTCGCGCAATTTTCATTTAAATACTCAAACTGAGCAACTTTTACAGAAAGCATCTTCACGCCGGGGCAAGCGGCACGAGTAACGCTTTTTCTCGATAAAAGCGCTATCGCCGCGCCGAGATCGGATTTGTGGAGCGCTGCGTAAATCCGGGGCGGCGCGGCGATAGAGTTTCTCTTGCTAACCACGCTGGTGCGCGCCGCTTGCCCCGGCGTGGAGGTTGCTTTCACCTCTCGGGCACAATCCACGCCGCGCTGACAAGCCCGGAGTAATCCGAGCAAAGAACCGTAAATTCATCAACGCCCTCTTTACCCGAGGCCGGGTTGACCTTTCCGCCGTTGCCGTCGTGCAGAAGGCGGGGCAACCGGCTCGTGAGCAGCACCGCGGCGATTGCCGCCAGCGACATCACGCTGTGAATTTCCGGCAAATGCCCGCTCAGCGATGTCACTTTCTGCGAAGAACGGCGTGCAATCGCGGCGGCTTCGAGCCGATCGAGCCAGGTGCCGTTGGCAGAGCAGACGACCGAGCCGCACTCCCGCAGGCGCTCTGGAATATCGCCGCGGCGCAAGCGACCGGTGCTGAACAATGCCAATGGCCCGGTTGACGAAACAACGCGGCCGCGCGGTTTTACCCCTCGCGCGGCAACCGAAGCATCGCTTTCCAGCACCAACGTCACCGCGCCGCAGCCGGCAACGAAGCCCCCGACCCCGCCGGAAAATGGCAACGCCGGCTCGCCCGACGTGTGCAGGCCCCAATGGCCATAGGCCGCGTTCACCAGCGGCGAATATTCCTCGGCCGCGCTGACGATTGCCCGGTCCCATTCGCCGCTGGCGATGCGCGTGGCCGCCAGGTGCAGCGCATCCAGGCCGGCAGTGCGCGTGCCGATGATCGTCTGACATGGGCCTTTCAGCGACAACATCAAGCTGAGGTGGGCCGCCCCGGCATTGGGAACGCCCTCGGCAAAGAGCATCGGATTGGCGGCGGGAATTCCTTCGCGCACGATCTGCTGGTAGTACGCCTCGCTGTAGTTGGCTGACCCATGCGTGCTGCCGAGAATTGCCGAGCAGGTGGCGGCAAACGCCGGGATGTCGGCAATTCCCGCGTCGCGGCAAGCCAGCATCGTGGCGGCGAGGGAGAGCTTGACATAATCGCTCATCCGCCGAACCCGCCGGGCGTTGAGAAGATCGATGTATTCGGCCTCGGCGATCGTCCCGGTGTCGCGCATGATGGGGCGCGCGCCGGGCGTGGTCATGGCGCGGGCGAACGCGTCGTTGCCGATCATACCAGGAAGGACGACGCCGACGCCGGTGATATACACGGGAGAAGTGGATGAAGAATGCCTTACGTAGGGCGGGCATTGCCCGCCGCCTGCCGATGCGCCCGGTCGCGATGCGGCGGCGAGTGCCCGCGTGACACCGGTTTTGACGTAGGGCGGGCACTGCCCGCCGGATGCTGGCGCGCTGCTCGCGGGCGCGCCGTCGCTTGTTTGCGCAACGCTGCTGCCGTGGTGCGAAGGCTGTGCGCCGCTCGGCGTTGTGGCGGGCAGTGCCCGCCCTACGGATGGTGCAGGCGATGCGGCGGGCAGTGTCCGCCCTACGCACGGTGCAGTGACTTCTCCGAGGATGAGGCATGTGTTTGCGCCGCCGAAGCCTAATGATGTATTGAGCGTGGCGCGGATTTGCGCGGGGCAAGCGGGGCCGGTGGCGAGCGACAGGCCGGGGAATTCAATCTCGTCAGCCTTCACGTTCGCGCAGCCGGGCACGATCTGATCGCGCATGCAAAGGGCCGACAGGATCAGCTCCACCGCGCCGGCGCCGCCCAGGGTGTGGCCGAGATGGCTTTTGAAGGCAACCACGGGCACGCGGGAAAGATCAGCGCCAAAGACGCTGGAAAACGCCGCGTATTCGCCGGCGTCGTTGTCCGGCGTGCCGGTCGCGTGAGCGGCGATTAAATCGATCTGCCCGGTTGTCAATCCCGCGGATTCGAGAGCGGCCTTAATCGCGCGGGCAGCGCCTTCGCCGTGCGGATGCGGCTGCGTTAAATGATGGGCGTCGGCGGATTCGCCATACCCGAGAATTTTCGCCAGAGGATGAATGCCGCGGGCTTCGGCGTCGGCGGCGCGCTCCAAAACGACGATGCCGTATCCTTCGGCGAGCTTCATGCCAAGCCGGTTGCGCGTAAATGGCCGCAGCGGGCCCGGCGCGACAAGCCGCAGGCTGTTAAACCCGGCATAAACATATTCGCTGATGGTGTCGTATCCGCCGGCGATGACCAGATCAAGCTGGCCGCTGCGAAGCAGTGAAACGCCAAGGGCGATGCTCCCCAGGCTCGACGAGCAGGCCGAGCATCCCGTGGCGGCAAAGCCGCTGAAAGGCAGATCGGCCATTGCATCGCGCAATGTTGCCCCGGCGAGAAAATCGGAAAGGACGCTGTGGTCGTTGCTGCGGAGGAATTTCCCGGCGGCCCGCATGCCATGCAGCGTGGTGCCGAGCATGATGCCGCAGCGGGAAGGCAAATACGTTTTTCCCGGATCGATTTTCGCATCGGCCAGTGCATCAGCAATCGCCCGGCGAAGATATCGCACTTCGCGCGGCTGATTCGGCTCAAACGATTCGGGGAGATCCGGTGCCTGTCCGCCGGTGCTGCCCGGCGGCAACTCCTGCTCCAGCGCCGTCAGCGGTCCCAACCCGCATCGCCCCGCGCGGACCGCCTCCCATGTCGCCTCGCGCGACAATCCCAGCGGGGTCACCAGGCCAGCGCCGCTGATGACGATAGATGTGTCGGGCTCAATCCGCATAAACACTCATCGAACCTCGGGATGACACGGTCGCAGACGTTACCAAAGCGACATCATGCTCCAAGCACAACCTAACGCCCGCCGTGCTTGCACGGTGGGAATGCGGCGCTCGCGCGCCGTCGCTCTCGGAATTCGAACATTCGCAAAATCCGTTCACCGCGTTTCTTTCCGCGCTGCTTTCCACTGCGCAATCTTCCGTTTCATCGGCGGTTGAATCTGCTGCTTTCCCGCGTCTTCGATCCAGGCGGGGCGGTTTTCCAGCCATTGATCAGGAAATCGCCGGACGTATTTCTCCAGCACCGCGCCAAGCCTGTTCATCGCCTCATCGGGGGAAATGCCGTCCGGCACATCGCCGACCAGGATCGGCTCTTCGATAAACAGCCGGATTTTTCCGTTTGGCATCCGTACCGAAAAGACCGGGATGATCGGCGCGCCGGTCACCATGGCCAGCCTTACCGGGCCGGTGGGCATCAGCGTGTGCCCGTCGAAAAATCTCACCGCCTGTCCCTTTTGTCCCGGCATGACCCGATCGCCCTGGATCAGCACCACCTCATCGTTGGCCAGCGCATCGCGCAGGCGCATCCAGACGGTCCATCCTTCGTCCACCGGCACTTCAACGACGCCGATCTTTTTTCGCAATGTTGAGCGAATCTGCTCGAACAAGTCCAGCGAATCGCGGCGGAACAAAACGTGAAGCCGCTTTTCGCGCTCCATCAACGCCGCCGCTCCGACTTCAAATGATCCCATGTGGGCAGTGGCCACGATGGCGCCTTTGCCGGCGGTGTGGCCGGTGGTGCGGATGGCGTCAAAACGTTCGCGCCCTTCCACGCAGTCGACGCGCGCGACCATTTGCCGCCGGGTCTGTCCGAGGCAAAGGCCCACATCGCACACAAAGTCGTAGAAGTTGCCGATGATCCGCCACGCCAGCGCTTCCTGCTCGGCAAAGGTGGAACCGGGGCCCAGGATGCGGGCGGCGTTGGCCATGGTTCCGCCGTAAAGATGCTCGGAATAGCGCCAGACGAAATAGAGGAAAAAAGGCTTGGTTCCGCGTGCAAACCAGGGCTGGCGGCGGGCATGCCAGAAGAAAAAGTTCAGCCAGAATTCCGCCGACGCCTTGTTGGCCCAGCGCTTGATTCGCGTGACGGCGCGCTTGACTGGGCCGTGGGGTTTGGTGAGGGGCGAAGGCTGGGAAAGTGGCGGATGAAACTTCCTGGGAGGCAGCGCCAACCGCTCGATGGATGCCGCGCGGTCGGGGGGGAAAGTTGGGCTGGCAGCGCTCTTCACGGGGTCAATATGAATGCAATTCTCATTTAGATCGAGCCGGCGGCAAATCCTTCATACCCTCCAGCGGACGCGTAAATTTCGTGCCCGGCGGCACTTTCAATTCCAAATCGCCCACATCCGCGTTCGCCGCAATATTGCGAAACTGGATCACCGTGCGATCGCCGTCGGCATCGGTGAATTCAGCCTGAACTATATATCCGCCGCCGATATCCAGCAATACCCGAACTTCCTGAACGTGGTCGGCCAGTTCTTTCTCGATGGGTGTCAGCTTTAGCGCCAGAGTCTTCTGCGGATCGGCTTTGGGATCAATGTCATGCGGCGCGATTTCAACGATCGCAAACCGGTCCTTCAATACGCCAAGCCGCGGTAAGGGCGACGCCGCCAATTCGGCCAGCCGCTGATCCAGCGTATATTCCTCGACGGTTTTTTGCGCCGGGTAATAAATCTGCACAGTTTTTTCGCCAACTACCATGACGGTCGGCTCGGGTTTTTCGGTATCCCAGCGCATGGTCGCGCCCTTCACCTTCACCTGCCCGCTTGAAACCAGCGGCCTGCGCAGCAGGGCCGTGAATTTTTTCTGCTCAAAATCCGCCGACAGTGTTTTGATCTGCGACGCCCGGCTGTCGATTTCCGTGAGACGCTTCAAAAGCGCCGGATCGATCGGCGCAGGAGCGGCTGCCGGTTGCGCCGGTGGAGCGGCGGAATTCGAAGAAGCGAGGGAAAGAAGGACGCAGATCGCGAGCAAGGTCGGGAGTTGGGTTGGCGTGGTCACGTGGAAAGACTACATGATTCGTCGTGTCAGGTCATCCGCGAAACCTGCTGGCTGCCCCTTCAGGGTGTGACGCTTAAGGTGGCGAACAGCTTTGCACCACTGGACCGCCTCTTCAGCCCCGGCTCAGCGCCAGCGTTCCCCTCGCGACCACGATGCCGCCGACTTCGGCGGCCACGTCGAAAAGCTGAAGATCACCCATCGTTCGCGTGAGTTTCGATTTCAGTGTGATCTGCGCCGGCGGCCGGACTGGCTGCTCGAAGCGCACATCCACATGGGCCAGTTTCCCGCCGGTGCTTCCGTTGTCGGGACCGACCAGGCCGCTGAATTGTGCCAGAGCCTCGGCGATTAACACGCCGGGCACGATGGGCATGCCGGGAAAATGTCCGGCGAAAAAAGCCTCCTGCCCGGTCAGATCCCACACGCCTTCCCCTTCCTGCCCCGGGCGGATGGATGTTACGCCAGAAACGAAGCGGAACGGCGACTGATGCGGCAGGCGAGAAAGCAGCACTTCGCCGGAAACTTCTGCGACGGCCGGCGCGATCGACCCACCAGCGGCCACTTGCTCATCGACATATGACGCCAGTGTCGAGACGTTTTGGAACACCTGCTTGCCCACCGCTTCGCTGGGGATTTTCACCTTGAACTGCTTCTCAATGCTGGTCATGAGCAGGAGAATATCAAGCGAATCCAGATCGACGTCAGTGCCGAAAAAGGGCATGTCGTCGGCGATGGGGGCGTCACCGAGCTTCAGATCTCTGCGCAGGAGAATCTTGATCTGCTCGAGCGTCTGCGGCCGTGGATTGGGCATAAATCTGCGAACCTTGGCGGCACAAGAAACGACCCCAACACGAGGCGCCTCCCGGCGGCGTTTGTTCCAATGGAAGCGCACGAATTGTGTTCAAATCGCGCCGTTTGGCAAGGATGGAGTAAAGTCGTCGTCAGACCGCCGGACACCGGATATACTTTCGCGCATGGATCTTCATCTTGCTCGTAAATCGGCACTGGTAACCGGGTCGACCGCCGGCATCGGACTGGCGATTGCCATTTCGCTGGCACGCGAAGGAACGCGGGTTTTCGTCAATGGCCGCAGCGAGGCGCGCGTGGCGGCGGCATGCGAAAAAGTGATCGCGGCCGTTCCCAGCGCAGCCGTCAGTGGATTGGCCATTGATCTGTCCATCGCCGATGGCGTTGCCGAGCTGGAGAAAAAGCTGCCGGAAGTCAACATCCTGGTCAATAACCTCGGCATTTTCGAAGCCAAGCCGTTTGAGAAGATTCCCGATGCCGATTGGATGAAGATGTTTGAAACCAACGTGATGAGCGGCGTGCGATTGAGCCGGCTCTATCTGCCGAAAATGGTTTCGCGCGGATGGGGCAGAATCGTTTTCATCTCCAGCGAGTCGGGCGTGCAGATCCCCGGCGAAATGATTCACTACGGCATGACCAAAACCGCCCAACTGGCCGTCTCGCGCGGTCTGGCCGAGCTGACGGCCGGCACCGGCGTCACCGTCAACAGCGTTTTGCCCGGCCCGACCATGTCCGAGGGCGTTGAGGAGTTCGTCACCGGCCTTGCCCGCCAGCAGAATAAATCGCGCGCGGACGTCGAGCGCGATTTTTTCATTCACATGCGTCCCACATCGCTGCTGAAGCGCTTCGCCACCGCTGACGAAGTCGCCAACATGGTGACGTACGTCTGCAGCCCCCAGGCCAGCGCCACCAACGGCGCAGCCCTTCGCGCCGACGGCGGCGTGGTGCGGTCGATTGTTTAGCGAGCGGCGGGCAAAGAATTGAAAGAAACCTGCAAATCCGGCCCGGCAAAGAACTGGGTCGGCCGATTCCCCGTGAGCAGTTGCGGCAGCCTGATTAGGCCGCGGTCAGTGGGTGGTGCTCGGCGGGCGTGAGGTCGGGGTCTTCACTCATGTCGGACATTTCATTGCCGGCGAAGCTCGTGCGACCCTTTCGGCGCGAGCGGCCGATCAGGAAGACGCTCGACATCAGGAAAAATGCGCCGATGCCGGCCATCGCATAGAGCCGGTTGTTGTCATTCAGGCGGGTCACCTGCACGCGGTCGGATTGATCCGGGTCGACCGGCGTCACCGGGACCTTCGCCGAGTCGCGGTCGATCTGCGTCTTCAGCTCATCATGGCGCGCCTGTGCCGATGCCTGGGCGGCGATGTCGCGCACCAGGTCCGGCTGGTTGGACTGCAGCTTGTCCAGGGCGGCCTGGGCGTCTGCAAGTTTCATCTTGGATGCGGTCCAGGCATTGAAGGCGCTGCTGTCGGCCTGCTGGGCGGCATCCACAGCGGCCTTGGCCTGGACGATTTGGGGCGAATCCGCCGCAGGCGCGGCATTCTTCGCCGCATCGGCGATCTCGCGGTGGCGGGCTTCAATTTGCGCGGCAAGCTCCGTCGTCTCCGCTTCCAGCCCCTTCACGTCCGGCCCGCCGCCGGGCATCTGTGCGGCGACGAGCCGCTGGCGGGTTGCGCCGACCGCCGTCAGCTTCTCCACCAGGCCATTGAGATACTTCTGCTGGTCATCGTTCAGCGTGCTGAGGTCCGGGCGTGCGCTGGAGAGAAGCTTGAACTGCTCGCCCATCCGCTGCTCGGCGCGGGCCTGATCGCCGCGCATCTGCTCGGTCTGGTCGGCCACAAGTTTCTGCATCGCCTGGATGTCGGCCGGATAAAGGGACGGGGCGGCGAGCTGATTCCGCCGGGCGTCGACCGCTTTTTGGAACGTGTCGACCAGCACGCGGATGCGGGCGGCTTCGTCGGTCAGGCCGGCGCCGGTGACGGCCCCGAGCTGGTGCTGATAAATCCCCAAATCTTGCGAATTCTTGCGGAGATTGGCGTCGGCATCCCAGGTGCGCTTGAGGTGTTGCTCGATTTTGTCGGACAGCTTGTGATTTAGATCGGCAATCGTCTGCTGGCTGGTTTTCTGGCGGTCGGCCAAGTCGGCGTTGATCTGCCGGATCGCTTCCTCGACCTGCTGGGCGACGGCCAAATATCCTGCCAGCGGCGAGGCATCATCACTGGCGGTCTTGACGCGCTGGATCTCGGCCTTGTAGCCGGTCAGCGCCGCCTCGAATGCCGACGCGGCGGTGCGGGCGTCGCCGACATGGCTTCCGCGGGCGGCGGCCAGGCTGTCGTTGAGCGTTTTGAGGCGCTGGGTCATCTGCTGCAATTGCGGGTCGCTGTCGGCCGCGGCGGGAGCGCCGCCCTGGGCCTGGAGAAGATCGAGGTCGGCCTTGGCCTTGCGGGTGGCGGCGGTGGCGTCGCTCCAGGCTTTCTCCAGCGCGGCGGACTGATCGGAAAGGTCTTTTTCCGTCTTCTGCGCCAGGTCGAACTGCCCCTGGCGGCTTTGGCCATCGTCGATCCGCTTGCGAAGGTCGGCGAGTTTGTCGTTCAGAGCGGAGAATTCACTGCGGGCATTTTCCAGGGCGATGCGCTGACTGGCGGCATCGTCGCGCATCTTCTGATCGACGGAGTAAAGTGCTTTGAGGATGGCCTGGAAACGAAGGCGGTCGCCGTCGGGGTCGTGGCTGTCTTTTGTGAAGACAAGCTGATCGCCGTTGATCTTCGCACCGTCAACAACGGGGAGGAAATCGCCCTGGCGGTAAAGGAAATCATTGCCGGGATGGCCGTGGAAGGTGATTTCGTAAATTTGCTGGGCGCTTTTCTGGAAGGCGTCGGATTGGGTCATGGTGCGGCGCTGCACATTGGCGAATTCGGCCAGGTCGCGGCCGGAATATTGATCCAGGTGATCAAAGCGCAAGCCCGCCTTGATGGTGGAATTGACCGGCATTTCATACCACGCCCCCGCCGCCCCCGCGCCGCTGAGCACCGCCAATGTCAGCAGCCCGAAAAACGGAAATCGCCGCTTCTTTGCCTTGCGGCGTCCCGGTGCAGGCGGGACATTGCGCGAATCCTTCGCTTGCGATTTGGCCGACGAGGCTTTGTCCGCGTCCGGGGAAATGCCGGCTTCTTCAATTGCTTCCGGCTCTGCGCCATATTCTTCATTGGCGCTGTAGATTGTTTCCACCGCCGCGGGTTTCCGCGTGGATTTGGGTTTCTGTAAGGCAGCGGCCGGGTCGGCCGCCGCGCGCCGCGCCGCCGGGGGCTTTGAAGACGCCGACCCCGGCTGGCCAAATTGTGACGCAGCGCCAGGAGGCATTCGCAAGGCCGAACCGGCATCGGGGGGATTCTTTTGCGCGGGCGCGTGGCCGGGCGGTTTGCGGCCGGCGGGCGGCGCATCGAGCGACTTCTGCCCCGCCGGACGCGGGCGACGGCCGGTGCTGGGAGGAATGAATCCGCTGGGCGGAATCTGCGGCCCGCCAAAGGCGTCGGGCATCGGCAGCTGATTCGGCGAGAACACGTCGCCCCCGGGCATCAGAGGATTGTTCGACCCGACCAGCCCGCCCTGCGCTGGAACGGAACCCGATCGGCGAATGGACCGCGCCATCGGCGGGGGCGTCACACGCTTGGGCTTGGGCGGCTGGTCAGCCGTCGCATCGGCGGGCATGTCTGTCGCAACGTTCGCGCGGGAGGCGCCTTTTGCCGCCCCCGTGCGCGCCGGCGCTGAAATCGCCGATGCCACTCTAGTCGACGCGGCGGCGACGGCGGCGGTTGTCGCAGCAGCCGCCAGGGCCGTCGCGGCAGTCGTCGTCGCGACGGCAGCCGCAGCAGCCGCTACGGTGGTTTTGGCGGGGGCATCTTTGCCGACCGGCGGAGTTGCGCCAGGTCGGACGGCGCTGCGCGGGGCGGGGGCGTCCGGCGTTTTCATTGGCGGCGGCGCGGGCTTTTCCCCAACGGCTTCGGTCACGTCGCCGATTGTCTCCAGTGTCTCAGGAAGCTCATCGAGCGCCTCGGGAGTTGCGTCGAATAATGCCGCCCGTTCTTCATCGATCACCGCCGGCGGCAAAGGCTCCGCCGCGATTTCCTCGACCTCGGGCAATTCCGGCAGCGTCTCCAGGTCCATCGCCTCGTCGGCCGCCGGCATCGGCGCGGGGACCGTTGGCGTCTGATGGGAAATGGCCGTCTCCACGACGTTTGCCACGGGCGTCATGGGTTCGGCAGTCGGCGTCACCGCCGCAGCATCCGTCGGAAGGTCGACCTCCGGCAGAAAATCCAGTTCGGGTTCGGACAGCGCTTCGGCCGGCAACTCAAACGCCGGCTCGTCCGCTTCGGCAGCAATTTCCGGCAATTCCTCTTCGGGCAATTCCTCCAACTGCGTTTCCGCCGGCATAACTTCCGCGGCCTCGCCAGTGGCTTGCGGCAGTTCCGCGACATGCTCGGGTGGCGCTGGCAACTCCGGCGATTCGGAGGTCACCTCGGGCAACGCCTGTGGCTCAGCTTCAAGTTCGGGAAGCTCCGAGATTTCAGCCTCATCGTGTTCGGCCTCCACCGGCCCGGCAACTTCCGGCGCTGCCGCGGGCGACGCGGCTTCTTCCACCAACTCCGGCAGTTCCTCAAGCTCAACTTCCGACGCCACCGCCTGCTCGGCGTTTGCCGTGGTGTCGGGGATCTCCTCCAGATTTAGATCCGAGATTTGCTCAGCTTGCAGTGCGGTGTCGGCGACGCTTTCCAGTTCCGGCTCGACCTGTGGCAGTTCAGCAGCTTCGGTTTCCAACTGGGGCAATTCGGCAAGCTCCAGCTCAGCTTCTGGAAGCGCCGACTCAACCTCCCGAAGCTCTGGAAGTTCCGGCAGTTCTTCCAGTTCATCGGTCAGCGATTCTTCAACCGGCGCGGCATCCGCGATATTTCCGGTAAAGCCCACACTGCTTGCACCGTCGCTCTGCGGCGAAGTTGCCGCTGGCGCGGGCGGCGGCGCGATTGGCGCCACGGGCGCCGTGAACGCTTGTTCCGGCGCCCCAGGGTGAGGCACGACCGTCCACGTCTCACGGGCCGATGGCGAAACTGGCGTTGCGGAGGCTGCGGCTGCGGGAATCGGTTGTGATTGGGGCAGCGGCTGCTGAGCGGGCCGGGCCATCTCGTCACGGAATAACGATGAAACCGGCGTTTCTCCGAACAGCGGCGCGGGTTTGGGCCGGGCTGATGGAGGTGGAGCAGGCCTGTTGGCCATCGGCGCCAATGACAGCGGCATCCCGCCAAGGAAGCTGCCAAAATCACGCGACATGCCCATCAGGAGCTGCGCGTTTGACTGCGGGGGCGCGGCGGGCGCTGGGGGGGCGGCGGGCGTTGAAATTGCCGCCGGATCGTCGGGCAATTGCGAACCTTGCGACTCAGTTTCCGCGACCTCTTCAATTTCCAGATCTGCCGCCGGCATCTCGACCGATTCGTTGTCCCCAACGGCCACTGCCTCAGGCGACATGACGTCTTGTGCTGCGGTGGCGGCAATTTCGGTTTCAACCGGGAGCGCCTGGTCCTCTTGCGGCGCGGCGTCGGAATCAACACCGGCCGACAGCGTATCAGGCAACTCTCCGTGCCCTTCCGCCGGCTCATCGTCGAAAATCAGCCCGTCCTCAGGCTCAACCGCCAACGCCTCGGCAGGCGCCGCTTCGGCGGCGGTCTCTGCATCCACCGCGATCGGCGAAAACATTTCCTCGATCGTCAGATCATCAAACTCAAGCCCCAAATCGCCCGCGGCGGAATCGCCCGCAGCTTCAGCCTCCACCGGCGCGGGGGCGGTAGATGCCTCGCTTTGGGCAAGCGCCGCTGGCTCGGCCACAATTTCGCCAGGCGCTTCCACTGCCGGCAATTCGACGGACTGTGCGGCCAGGACGGCGGCGGGCTCGGAATCATGAGTCAGGAACGCCATCGCCTGGTCGACCACGTCATCGCCCGTCGGTGCTGGTATAAAACCTTCCGCCGCCAGCATCGCATCCACATCGGCCGTTGACTCATCAACCACATGCTCCATGGAGAATGCATCGGCTGAATGCTCAGCCGAATCGACCGGCGTCGGAGCTTGCTCGAGGATATCCGCAGCAATTTGCAACGAATCGTGGGATGTGAGCGATAGTTCCGAGGGGGCAGCCGCGGAAACCTGCCGCTGATCCAGAACCGGATCCGATTGCGGCGCTTGCGCCGCCGGATTTTCGCCGGTTGCATTCGGATTCTCCACGAGCGGATCGAGGTTTGAACCGGCAAAATCCTCCACGACCGCGCCAAACGTCGAATCGGTCATCTGCTCAGCGCCCGGCATCAGCTCGGCGTAGGTTTCGGCCCAGGTGTCGCCGATCTGCACTTCCAAATTCTGCGCCGACTCCGGCGTGGGGTCGGTGCGATCGAAGACCTCGCCGGCCACGTGCGGAGAAGCGGATGCGCCGTGGGAGCCGTTGGCGTGGGCATCGGTTTCGACGAGCGGTTTTCGCACGCGCGAAGTCTCGGCGCGGATGGCCGTCCAGCTTGGCAGCCCCACCGCGCCGCTGGCGACGACCGGCGCCACGCCTGCCGGGAATGGCGGCGGCACTTCGCCGCCAAACGGATCGTTTGCAGCGCCGGCTTGCTCGTCTGAGGCCGATCCTTCGGGCATCAGCGCGACCTGCTCTTCGGGCAGGAGCGGCTCATCGTTGCCGCTGGATTCGTCGACCCATGTGTCGGCGGATGTTGCCGGATGGATGTCGGATGTTCCGTGAGTTGTGTCGGCAAAGCCCGCCCTTTCCGGCCCATGCAATACGGCTGGCTCGGCGAAAGACGACTCAGCCGTCGCCGACTCCACCGCCGGCTCGACGCCCATTGCGTCGGTCACCAACGGAGCGGCCAGATAGCGGTCGGCCAGATCTTCGGTGGAAATCGCTTCAGGCTCGGCGGCAAGCACCGGTTCAAGGGCCGCGGCGACGGGAACTTCATCCGGAACCACCGCCTCGCCAACGGCGCTTGCATCGTCCGCCAGCGGTTGTGGCATGTTGATCGATTCGGCGGTTTCCGTGCTGGGAATTTCGCCGGTCGCCGCGATCTGCGGCGGTTCTTCCGTCGCCGCCGGCTCCGTTGCGATGTCGGTTGGCGGGACATCGTGCGATGAAGCAGTCAGATGATCCGGAAGCGCCGCGATATGGGTTTCGGCGGCAATTTCCGGGGCCACGGCATCCGCGCTGGTCTGGCCTTGTACGCCAATTGTTTCCGGTGCATTTTCCGTCGCGGGGGCTGGCATCGGGTCGAAATACATCGTGTCGACGTGTTTCTCCACGAGCGCTTCGCGTACTTCGCCGCTGGCGTGTGAGGTTTCTTCCGCCGCCGGCGCTTCGTCAGAAAAATCCGTCAGATCGAAATCGGCATTGGCGGCGTGCTCGTCCTCGGTGTGCGCGAAATTGGCAAAGCTTCCCGAAGCCGTCAACTGGTCGTCTTCAAGATCGCCAACCAGCAGATGCCGCTCATCGCTTTCGATCCCCACCTCGTCGCCCAGGACTGAGTCGATCGCCGCCGGCTCCCTCACGCTGGGATCATCAAGCACCTTTGACGACAGCACCGGCATTCGCGGCTGCTGCGGCATTTCCATCGGTATGGCGCGGGTATCACCCGAACCGGAAACATCCGGGTCGGCGTCCAGATCCAATTCGGCCAGGTCGCCCGTTTCGGCTGCCGGCGCGGGCGGCGCTGATGCGGCGGCCATTAACGGGGTGGGCTGCTCGGATGAGATTTCCGGCTGCAGCGGAATGGTGTCGCCGTCGTCGCCGGCAAGGGGAATCGTGTCCTGTTCGTGAATTGTCGCGGCGCGGTCGGCGTCGGCGCGGGCCAGGGTCGTCTGCTCTGAGCCGAGCGTGGCCGTCCCAACCAGATGTTCCAACTCGTCAACGCCCGCCTCGACGCCGCCCGGCACGAACCGCATCTCATGATCACCCACGCGAATCTGGTCATCGTATTTCAGCTTGTGATGATGGATCGGCTGGCCGTTGACGAACGTTCCCGTGCGCGATCCCAGATCGCGGATGTAATGCTGGCCATCCAGCTCGAAGATGATGGCGTGCATGTTCGAGACAGCCAGCTCGCCAAGCACGATGTCGCAGGTGCCTCGCCGGCCGATCAGGAGCGTTCGCCCTTCCACGAGGGCGGGCATGGTATCGCCCGGCATTTCGATCGCGGCGCTGCTGGGGCGGGGAACAGGCTTTCGCCCGCTGCGCCCGGCGCTGTCGACCAGCTTGAACGTGAACGAGCCGATGCGGATTACATCCCCGTGGCGCAGCTCGGTTTCCTTGACGATTTCGCCATTGACAAAAACATGCTCGCGGCTGGCGGTGTCGCGGATGTAGAGGTTGCCGTGATCGTTGACGATGATCGCGTGCGATTTGCTGACCGAGCGCGACAGGAGATGAAGGTGCGCGCGATGCCGCGACCCGACAAGGGTGAAGGGGCGGCCCATGGGCATGGCAGGCTTGCCGGTGTGCTGTCCCTGCGGAACCAGCGTCGGGATTGCCGATGCCGAAACTGAAGAGGTAGAAGGGCCTGATGCCATCAGCGCAACCTTGGATAGATGCGGGCCAGAAAGTTAAAAAAATCGATTGCCCGGAGATGGGCGGCGATTTACGGGGCTATCCCATCAAAACGAGTTTTAAGGCCAAATGGTTCGGGTAAATCCGGGCGCAAACATCCGCGCCGACAGGCGGTTCCACCGCAAGCCGCCTCACCTGAACAGTTCGTTTCCCCCGCTCCGCGATGGGGAAGACATCAACTTATTGTACCACAGGATCGGCCAGTGAGAAGCAAAATGAACGGCAGCCGCCCGTTAAACTATTTATCGGACAGGCGGCTTGGGTAGGGCTGCCGGGAATAGGGGCGGGGTGCGGCGCGTTATGGGACGCGACAAGCTGCACGGTCGCATAACCCGCGCACATCGACCATGCACAGAAGCGTTTGGCGCGTGTAGTAAAGTCCGAAGCGTTTTGATCCGCGCTCCATCGCTGAAATTCAAAACCCGATTTTACCGCTTGCGGCTTCGCGAATCAGCGACGCGGATCAGCTTCGCGAATCAGCTCCGCGAATCAGCTCCGCGATTCAGTTTCGCGAATCGGCTTCACGAATCAATCACCGCAGATTCGGCTACTGCCCAAGGAACGTCATGAAAACTCGCCTTTCTCCACAACTCCCCAACACCCTTCTTCTCTCGATCGCAGCGCTGCTCATCACCGCTTTGCAAACCAGCGCCGCCCAACCCCCCACCGATCCAATCGCGAATCTCAAACCCGGCGAATGGTACGAAGTCCCCGATTCCCACCTGGAAAAAGTCGCCCCATCCCAGCAAAAGTTCCCCTGGCTGCGCGGCGGCGTATACGCCGAAACCGCCTGCTGGGCCGGCGGGGCATTCGATACCCAGCGCGACCGCCTTTACCTCGGGCCGGGCGGCGGACATGCCGGTTATAACGGCAACGAGATCTACGCCTTCGACCTCAACGACCTGAAATGGCATCGCATTAACGACCCCGACCCCGTCATTCCCGGCACCGAATATACCGACCTGAATAAATGCCCCTTCGCCATGCATACCTACGACGGCGTCGAATATATTCCGCCGCCGGTGGATCGTTATGTTGTTGTTGGCGGGTGGAATACGCCGCTGACTTATGCTCTCGATCCCGATCATCCCGACCATTGGGAAGTTTATCCCGGCCACGGCACCGGCCGCACTGGCGACATCTGCGGGTACGATGCCGTCTCGCAGCTTCTCTATTTCAGCACCCCCAGCACCGCCGGCAAAACCAGCCAGTGGGACCCGATTACCCATCATTGGACCCTGCGCACGCTGACATCCCCCGAGCCCAGCTATTACGAAACCGCCGACGTCGACTACAAGCGGCATTTGCTGGTTTCCTGCGGGAAGGGCAAGGTGAAAGTATGGCACCTGGCCCCAATTCCCCAGCGCATCACGATGGAGGAAATCCAAACCACCGGCGACACTGAGATTCTGGATCGCTGCAGCCCTGGCTTCTGCTATGTGCCGTGCATCGACAGATTTGTCGCCTGGGCCAGCGGGCCGGAGGTCTACACGCTGGACATCGACAGCAAGAAATGGACAAAGCACGCCCCCGCGGCGACGAATACGGTTTTACCCGGCAAGCCGGATCAATGGGGAACGTTTGGCCGATTTCGCTATGTGCCGTCGAAGAATGTGTTCGTGGTTTACAACGATGTGAAGCAGGATGTTTACATTTATCGCCTGACGGCGGATGTGCCCAATATCATCACCGGCGTTGAAGCATCGCTAAAGCGTCCGGCGATCGAAAGCGACATTCCCGCCGCCGCCCTTTCCGTGCGGGCGATTTATGCCGACGGCTCCCGAAAGGATGTGACGTCGGCCGCCGACTATTTCTCGCTCGACCCCGCCGTCGCGCAGGCCGAGGTTCACGGCGGCGGCGTCATCAAAGGCCTTGCCGGGGGTAATGCCCGCATTCGCGCCGTCTACAGCGATCCGGCGTTTAAGCGCGGCTATGCCGCCGAGATCGTTGTCCCCGTCCACAGCCTTATCGCGCAGTCCACGCTCGATGCGGTTCGCGCCGAATATCCAAAGCTGACAATCGTGGCCGGCGACAGTTTCCCATTGCACGCCGAGGCGGCGTACACGCGCGGCGCCGATCATTTCAAGCGCGACTGCAGCGCTCAAGCGAAATGGACATCGGATGCGCCGGAAATCGCCTCGATCAACGGCGGCTCGGTCAAAGGCCTTCATCCCGGCTCGGCAAAATTCACGACGACGTTCAACGGCAAATCCGATATCATCGACGTTACAGTCGTGGCCACGCCAATCATTCATCGCATCAGCTTCGGCGTGAAAGACACATCCCCCCGCGACGGATGGAACGCCGACAATGGCAAACCCTTCACTGCCGACCGCGGCTTTGGGTGGCTGAATCCCACCGATCTTTCCCTGCGCGACGATCGCAACAGCGCCAAGCACCTCCTGCTCAAAAGCTTCGTCAAAGCCGACGAAAAGCAATTCAAGGTCGCTGTTCCCCCCGGCCATTACGCCGTCAAGATCGCCATGGGCGACCACGACTACGGCGGCATCCCCTTCGACTACTGGACGGCCCTGGGCCACGAAAAGTTGGTCTACTACGAAGGCCACGACAACAACGCCGCCACCCGGATCGTGCAGGCGGGCGATGACGGGCTGGTGTTCACGGTGAATGGGCCGATCAATTATATGATCATCGCGCCGGTGGGGATTGATCTGGAGATGTATGCGAATGATGGGCCTTGAGGGTTGGATGTTGGAAGGGCGGGTCGCGCACCTTATGCAAGTCGACGGGTCGGTTCTGAAGGGGTTGAACCATCTCCGTTTAACGCCGGTCTCTGAGGTATTCCTCAGCGCGGCCGTTGGCCGCAACCAAAATACACGCGCCAAGAACGCCAAGAAGCCAAGAGAGCCAAGGCAGAACGAGTTTTTTTCATGGCGCGTTTGCGAAAAATGCTGCTAACGTCGCGCCAGCGATTTGAGTTTGA
>DASRRM010000339.1:0-24009 GCA_035695715.1 Tepidisphaeraceae bacterium | reverse complement strand
AGGTTCGATGAATTCCCATTGCGCATCCGTAACTTGATGGCGTCGCATCCGTGCTGTTCTCCTATTTGGTGTCAATTCCTTCCCTGGAATTAAACCAATTATAGGCGCAGCAAGAAGTTAAGTTTTCAGACAGAGCCTAATTAGGAT
The DNA here is from genome assembly GCA_035695715.1 of Tepidisphaeraceae bacterium. Taxonomy (GTDB): domain Bacteria; phylum Planctomycetota; class Phycisphaerae; order Tepidisphaerales; family Tepidisphaeraceae; genus RYN-428. The sequence continues at coordinate 23,862 of DASRRM010000339.1, read as the reverse complement.
GGAGTTGATGGAATTCGCGCCGGACGAGATTGTGTGGGATATCGGAAATCCTGGCGCGATGCCGCCGTGGGGAAATAACATAAGCACGCGGATTTCTAGTCTTGCCAATTATTTTGTAACTAGCAGGGGTCGTGATTTATTTGATGTATTATTTGAAGCAATTGACGCGCTCGGTAGGAATGCAGGTTTGCTAACTGTGGAGTCGATGTAGGAGGATGATGTCGATCCGATTCACGGCCCACCTCAATTACACCCGCATCCCCCGCCGCCGACGCTGCGGCCGCCGGAGGCGGCTTCTCGGGAAAAATAGACGTGCTCTAGCTGGCCTTGCGCGATTGGGTCGCGGTCGGGTTGCATGATGGGGTCGGCTAAAACGCCGCGTTCCCAGGGCTTTACGGTGGTGCAGCCGGCCGCCAGAAGCAGCAGGCTTGCGAGCGCGGTCGTCAGGTGAATTGTTTTGCGGGTCATTTGGGTTCCTTTTCGGCGAGCAGCGTATCAATTTCCGCGCGATATTGCTTCACGGTTTCATCGCCGCGAAAACCCTTGTGAACGAAGCGCACTTTTCCCGACCGGTCGATCAGGAATGACGTTGGCATCGTCGGCACATCCGCCATGGCGACCAGCTTATGGGCGGCGTCGCGCACGACGGCGAACGACGCCGGCAATGATTTGAGAAAGCGGTCCATGTCATCGCGCTTTTCATCTACGCTGACGGCGATAATCTTCAGGCCCTTATCGGCATATTGCTTGTGCAGGCCATTCATTGCCGGGAATGAGCTCTTGCACGGCCCGCACCACGATGCCCAGAAATCCAGCAGAATGACCTTTCCTTTCAGGTCGGCCGGCAGCTTTCCTTCGAGCTTGTAGGCATCCAGCGCGGGAAGGGGGTCGCCTTCCTTCAACGCCGCCGGGGAAGGGACCGCGAAGCATATCAGCAATAAGCTGATAATCCACACAACGACAGATTTTCGATTAAGCGGGTACATAATATGAAAACCTCCGGGTTTGATGGCGGGCGTCGGCGGTGGTGATGCACGCCTCGGCGCCATGATAATGCTGGATCAGTTTCAACCCCTCGATCGGCCCCAGGATGAATGCCACCGTCGAAAAAATGCCCGCCAGCAGGCATGTCGGCGCGATGACCGTCGCCGCCTGGCAGCGGTTGTTCACCGGCTCGCCGGTGCGCGGGTCGAGAATGTGCCCGAAGCGGCGTTCGCCCTGCGTGAAGCAGCGCAAATAATCGCCGGACGTGGCGACGGCATGATCGCTCAGGCGGAGGCAGGTCCAGCAATTGCCGGGCTGGTCCGGCTCTTCCAGGCCGATATACCACGCGTCTTTCCCGGGCGCTTTTCCGCAGACGCGCACATCCTGGCCAATATCGACCAGCACATTGCTCATGCCCCGCTGCCGGGCCATGTTCAACACGCAATCGACGGCATATTCCTTCCCGATGCCGCCAAGGTCGATCCCCATCCCGCGCAGCGGCAACTGAATCTGCCCGCGGCAGCGGCGAACTTTGTCCCACCCGCTGACGGCCCGGGCGGCGTCGATCGCCTGCGAATCAGGAACGCGCGGGGGATTGGCTTTCCAATCCCACAGCCGCAGCAGCGGCAGCGCCGCGGGATCGAACACGCCGCGCGTAAACGAATGCATCTGATCGCACAGGTCAAAAAGCTCGCGATCCTGCTCGTCGATGTCATGCCAGACGCCGTCGCCGGCGGCGGCGTTGATCTGCCCGATGATGCTTTGCGGAATGAACCGCGAATAGCGCGATTCAAAATTAGCGACCCATTCCACCACCTCGCGTTGAAAATCCGCCGCCACGGCCGGGTTGTCCTGGCGAAAGCATATGCGCGCCGGCGTGCTCATGGCGCGGAAAGTGAGCTGATGGACATCATCGTGTACTTCCGCCCGCACCGTCTCGCGGATGCGGGCGTGAATCGAGCAGGAGACATTGGGCGGGGTTTGCAGCATGCGTATCACGAGCGTTTCGCCCGCGTCTTCCATTCCACAGAAACGCACGGGCAAGACGCCCGTGATACGGGAGACTTAAATGACGTTGCCCGATTGGGCGATTCGAATCTTCGTAGGGTCAGCACCGAGCTTGAGAAAACTTCGTGGCATGGGCGGCCCGCCCATGGTTTTTGGCGAAGAAACACGGGCGGGCCGCCCGTGCCACGAACAACCTCTCAAGCTCACCGCCGGCCGTGTTTTGCGTCGCAAAACGGTCCGCGGTGCGGACCCTACACGATTCACGCTGGGCGGCATGGCTCAGAACGAATAGTTCAACCCGATCGTGAAAATATTCGCCCCAGGGTACGTCGACTGCCGCGTTTGATGGTCCAGCCCGCCCAGCCAGTAGCGCTGATAGCCGAACTTCAAATCGAACTGATCGCTTAGCTTGATGGTTCCTTCGATGCCGACGGTGAATGCCTCGAGAAACGAGAGGCGGTAATCGGATGAATAATATCGCGGCACGCGGCCGGGGTCGTTGATCGGATCACCGGCAAACTGAATGTCGTAAAAATGCGCCGCGCCCTGCCGGTAATATCGCAATGACGGCGACATCACCGCCATTTGCCCGATCTTCTGATACCACGCGACGTCAATCGTATTGGCGATGATACCATACGAATCGTGGTAAAACCGATAGCCCGCCTCAATGCTGCCGTCGAGCGGCTGGACGGCTTGCGTGAGCGACAGCAGCACCGCCTGCGAATCGCGCGTTGATGGCCGCTTTTCTCCCTCCAGAAGCGCGCGGGCATTGGCGTCGAGGCTCGTCTCATCGAACACCACGCTACGGTAGGGATCGTTTAAATATCCCTCTTCGTGGCCGATCGTCGCATTCATTGACATCAGCGTTTGCGGCGTCAGAACCTGTGCGAACCCGACCAGAAAATCGTCGCTGTTCTTAATCGCCCGGCTCGTCAAATACGTGAAACTGTTGGCCAGCACCTGGTCGTATGAATGCGACCAGCCGACGTTCAATATGGTGTTCTTCTCGTTCAGCTCCAGCGCGTAATACAGGGCGCCGGCGTAAGAGATGTAGTCGTTTTCCCTGCTGTAGCTGAATTCCGGCGTCAGCCGGTTTGCGCCGAAGGTTAACGCCGTGGCCACGTCGATTCCCCGGCGGATGTCGTGGCTATCGGCCAGCGGAATCGTGTTGCGCGACAACGCCGCGTTTCCCCCCGCCGCACCCGGCGATGCACCGGAGACGGCATCAAGCGAACGCGTGTAGCCGGTGATGGCGGTGCTGGGGGTGGGCGTGTGGGTTTTGGGCTGGCGAAGGGTGAGTTGATCGAGCGCCGGTGCGCCGGTGGGCGTTGCGCCGGAGATGCCGTCGTATACGCCGCGTACCGTGAGATCGAGCCATGGCCCGATGGTTTTTTCCACGCGCACGGTTTCGGTGTTGATCTCCATCCGGCCATGGTCTTCAACGTAGGTTTCATGGCCGAAACCCACCTGGTCGTCGGCCCGGCTTTGCGCCACCGCCAACGCAGGCACGCCAACTCCCACAATCCATCGCCGCGAGAACAAAGGCATGGCCGCACAACTCCGATCCGGTGTGATGGGAATTGTGTAAACCGAATGGGGCGGGGATGTCGAACCGATGCAGATTTTGCATTGGCCAGGTCGTCAGAACTTCAAGGAAAGAAGAGTAACCACGGAGGCACGGAAGCACGGAGGTGGGGTTTTACTTAGGCGCGCCTTCCGTGGTTAAAATCGTGTCTTCCTGGCAAGAATTTCGCGCCACGATCGCCAAGTTGCCAAGAATGCCAAGAAGAAGAAACGCATTCTGTCGCGGCGCGAAGTTCCGGCCTATCGCGGGAAATTCCTTCGAGTTCTTCGTCGCTTCGTGCCTTCGCGTCAACCTCAATGCGCCGGTGCGGCGCCAGCAGCAGCCGGCGTCAAACGCCCCTAACAAAATTCGTCTGCCTTGGCACTCTTGGCTGCTTGGCGTTCTTGGCGCGTGGCTTTCGAATCATCGCGCCAAAACGACGGCCTCACCCGTCTCACATTACTCCCACTGCATTTCTTGCAGGAGTTCCCCACCTCAAAGCAACTCTGCTACCAATAGCCGTCAGTCGCTTTCAAGGAGTCGAGTATTTTCGCAGATCACCTTTATCGTTGGTTCCAAATTCGCAAACGCCAGACCTCGCGCCTGCGGGCCGGCCTTCGGCGAAAATCGCCGATCGAGCATCTTGAGCCGCGCACGCTGCTTAGCGTCGCTGGTTCGGGGCAGCTTAATTTGGTTTCCACGACCGGCAGCGGCTCCGGTACGGTTTACCATTACGACATCACCGTCAACAGCACCGGCACGACCAGCATCGGCACCTTCTGGTTTGCCTGGCTTCCCGGGCAGGATTTCCTTCCTTCGGCGCCGCTTACCGAAGCCAGCCCCAGCGGCTGGGGGGCGGCGGTCACCGGTACCCACGATCAATCCGACGGGTCGGCAATCGAATGGACAACCACCACCAGCCCCATCGCGCCGGGTGATTCCCTCAGCGGGTTTGATTTCACCTCGCCCGACAGCCCGGCGGCGCTGGCCGGGCAGTCGCCCACGCATCCCATCTATGCGGCAATGCTGTCGACGATCTATAACGGCATGCCCTTGTCCTCCGACGTTTCGGAGTTCACCGTCGCCCCCGCCGTCACTACTGCCGCCTCCACCACCGCCGTCACCGCGTCGCAATCCACCATCAACCACGGCGATTCTGTCACCTTTACCGCCGCCGTTTCCGGCAGCGGCTCGACGCCAACCGGAACCGTCACCTTTCTTGAAGATGGAACGTCGATGGGCACCGGCCAGTTGCAAAACGGATCGGCCACGGTGACAACGTCGACCCTGCCCGCCGGCGCATTAAGCATCACCGCCCAATACGGCGGCGACAGCAATTTCTCTTCCAGCACATCGCCGGCCATTACCGAAACCGTCAACCCGCCCGCGCCGACCACCACCACGCTCGCCACCAGCAATCCTTCGGTCCTCGCCGGCGCATCCGTCACGCTTACAGCAACCGTCGCCCCCGTCACGCCCGGCGGCCAAACGCCCAGCGGCACCGTCACCTTCACCGATAACGGCGCCACCCTCGGCACGATGACGGTCGGCTCCGACGGCACCGCCGCCCTGGCCACCACTGCTCTTCCCGTTGGCAGCGACCAGATCACCGCGACCTACAGCGGCGACAACGCCTTCGCCACCAGCACATCGTCGCCAACCACCGAAACCGTTGCCGCCGGAACATCGCCGACCACGACTTCGCTGACCGCATCGTCTGCGTCGAGCGCCGCCGGTGCATCGGTAAGCTTTACCGCCACCGTGGCTCCTGTAACGCCGGGCGGCGCTGCGCCGACAGGAACTGTCACCTTTACCCAGGATGGGACTTCCATCGGCAGCGCCGCCGTTGCAAGCGATGGAACGGCGGTGCTGGCAATTACCTCATTGCCGGTCGGCGCTGATGCGATCACCGCCGCGTATTCCGGCGACGCCAATTACGCCGGCAGCACATCCGCCACGTTTACCGAGACCGTGGCCAACCCGGCCACGCTGACGCCGACCATTGTTAAATCGACCCTGCCGTCCGCGCTGGTTGGCGGCACCGCCGCCCACGGCTCGGCGACCCTTTCCATCGCCAATACCACGGCCAGTGCGATAAAAGGCAAAGTCACAATTCAGCTTTTCGCCACCACGGATGGCACGATCGACGGATCGGCCATTCAACTGGCCCAGGTTGTGCGAGGCGTGAACGTGAAGACGATCAAGCCGTCGACAACCGCGGTGCCGGTGAAAATCGCCGCGGGAACTTTGCCCGCCGGCGCGTATTCGCTGGTCGCCCGGGTGATCGATTTATCGAATAACAATGGCGATTCCGCAGCCGGCCCGACGTTGACGGTTGTCGCGCCGTTTGTGTCGCTGTCGGAAACATTCACGAAGATGACGATACCGGCCAGCGCCGTTGCCGGGGCCAAGTCGCATGCCGTGTTGGCTGTGCGTATCGCCAACGGCGGAAACATCATCACGCCAGGCACCACGACGGTAACCGCCTTCGCCTCGCTCAGCGGCGTTGTGGATTCCAGCGCCATCCAAATCGCCTCGGCGACCAAGCCGCTGCGAATTCATCCAGGCAAATTCTCCACGCTGACGTTCCACCTGAAGCAGATTCCAACCATTGCCGCCGGCAACTATACGATTCTCGTCCAGGCCACCGACGGCAATGGCGGAATCAGCACTTCCGTCGGCGGCATTGTGAATATCACAACCTGACGAACGCCGGCCGAAAAAAACAAATGGGTGAACTTTTGCGTTGCACGCCATACACTTCGACCGGGGGAAAACGAGGTCGAACGACATGGCTGACGGCAATTCGGAGCGGCTCTATTCGGCCGGGCTTGCAGCACGCAATGCCGGCGACCTTGAAGCGGCGGGATATTTTTTTTGCCAGGCCATCGCCCACGATCCCGGCAACGCCCGGGCCCACCTGGACCTGGCGCGCGCTCTCGTCGCGGATGGTCAAACCAAACAGGCCGCGGTTCTTATTGCCCGCGCCCGCGAGCTGGCCCCGGACGATGAGACCATCGCAATTGCCTTCGCCAGTTACCTCGATGCCGATCGGCAAACCGATCGCGCCTGGGAAATGGTGGAGCGTTTTCTCAAGGCCGGCAATCAATCCACGCAGATCGCCGTCCTGTATGCGCGGATGGCCCCGGCGCTTCATGCCGAGGACGATGCGCTGGCGTTCATCTCGCGGGTGTTAGGCAACCCCCAGCCGCGCCCGGCGCGCGAGCTCGCCTCGCTTCATTTTTCGGCGGCCACGCTCCTGGACAAAATGGAACGCTATGACGACGCCTTTGCGCACGCGCTCATCGCCAACAACGCCGGGGGCTTTAGATACAATCCCCGCCAGGTCGAATGCGCCATCGACGAAGCGATTCTCTACTTCGATCGGCCGACGTTGCGGCGGCTTCCCCGCGCAACGCACGGCAGCGAACTGCCGGTCTTCATCGTCGGGATGCCACGCTCCGGAACCACGCTGATCGAGCAGATTCTTTCATCCCACCCGGCCGTTCATGGCGGCGGTGAACTGCGCTGGCTGTTTCGCGTTTGCGAATCGCTTGTCCGCCGCTGCCACGCCGCCACGCCCGCGCTTGGCGATTCATTCGATCGCTTGTCGATGAACGACGCCGACGCTTTGGCCGACGAATACCTTCAACCGTTGTCGGCTCTCAACCCCGGCGCGGCGCGCATCATTAACAAGCTGCCGACGAATTTCATGCACCTGGGTCTGATAGCGCTTTTATTTCCGCAGGCCCGGGTGATTTATTGCCGCCGCGATCCGCGCGACACCTGCCTCTCGTGCTTCATGACCGATTTTGCCGACGGCCACGATTTCAGCACCACGCTGGCCGGGTCGGGTCATTATTTTCGTCAACACGAATTGATAATGGATCATTGGAAGCGCGTGCTCGATCTGCCGATTCTGGATGTGCGTTATGAGGATGTCGTCGATGATCTGCCGGGCCAGACCCGCCGAATGCTCGACTTTCTCGATGTTCCCTGGGACCCAGGCTGCCTGCATTTCACGGAAAACCGGCGCTTCGTAGCCACCGCCAGCAACCAGCAGGTCCGCCGCCCCATCTACCAAAACTCCGTCGGAAGGTGGCGGCATTATGATCGCCACCTCGGCCCATTACACGCGGCGCTGACAGGAGCTGGTTCGTAACCCGATTTTTTCTTTGGACGCCGGTTCTGACACACCCGCCGCTTAAGAATGTCCGGTCCGCGGGGAGGGCGTAATCCGGAGATGAATGAGCCGCGCACGGAGGGTACTCCCGAAGTAAGCGGATTCTGCGAAAACCGCTTACTTCGGGAGCACCCTTCGTGCGCGGCTCATTCCGCCCTGTGGGCAAAATGGATACCATCATGCGGCGGGTGTATGAGGGACTCCAAGTATTGCCGGAAAAGAACCCGGCTCTTCAAAGATATGCACGAAAATCGTGTATTCCTGAAAAGATTTCGGGACGCTGAAAGGTAGGGCGGGCACTGCCCGCCGCTGACGTCTCTCCGGAACAATATTTCGGCGGGTAGTGCCCGCCCTACGTAAAGCAGCTATCTTTTGGGTTGTGACCGCAGCCCACGTTGAGGAGTACCTCAGAGCCGGCGTCGGTTAAGGGAAACGGGAAACGCAACGGGGGACCGCAGTTGTCCCGTTTTATTGGCCGTCCCGTTTCATTTGCCCCGCCAAACTCCGTGTCGGCGGCCATTCTCTCTTCTATGCTCCTTGCAACCACTGAAAATCAATACAGGAAATAGCGCTTCTGAACCGCCAGTCCCGCCTCGGCGACCTGGACCTGGATCTTTTGGGCATAGCTGGGGATGCCTTCGGTCAGGATTTCTGAGGGCTCGGCGTATTCCAACTGGGCATTGAGGCGCCCGAGGATTCGCTCGGCGGGGTCGATCGCCAAGGTCGCGGTTTCGGTGCGGATGTTGCCGATGGCTTCGTGGGCCTTGGCCAATGAGTAGCGCACGCTGCGCGGGAAGTTGCGCTCCAGGATCAGGAAAGTTGTGACGCCCAGCGGGTCCATCTCGCCGAGATGATGTCGGCGGTAGGCTTCGATCGAGCAGCAGCTTCGCAGCACTGCCATCCATTGGATATTGCGCAGGGCGGTTTCCATCTGCCCGCCGATCGATTGCAGGATGGTGTACTTCATCTCGATGACCCGGCATGTGACGTCGATGCGCTCGAGATACTTGGCCGCCTGCGTGAAAAGCCAGCGCTGGTCGTGGGCGAGGGTCTGGTCGGTGAGGCCCTGGAAGAGCATCGAGGCGGTCATCACCTGGCGATAGAAGTCGTCCGGCGATTCCTCGAATCGCGGCTGGGCATCGTCGCCGCGGATGGACCAGTAGAGAGTATTGAGCCCTTCCCACATCTCGGCGGAGATATTTTCGCGGATGCCGCGTGCGTTTTCACGGGCCTTGCTGACGCAGCTAAGCAGGCTGTTGGGATTGTCGGGATTGAAGGTCATGTGCTGGGAGATGCGGCCGCCGAGGTCTTTGCCGCCGTCGACTCCCGACGGCGGATCGGTGCGCATGATGGTCAGGACACTCTGCCATTGCTGCTGGAGGAGCTTTGGGGCGAGGTCGCCGACGTCGATGAGCTGGTTGGAGTTGACCAGGAGCAATCGGGCGACATGCTCGGCGCGCTCGATGTAGCGAGCCATCCAGAACATGGCGTCGGCATCGCGAGCCATCATCGGCCGCGAGGGCTGATCGGCGGAGAATTTCGGGAGCGTGGGGATGGTGAGGGTGCTCATTTTGGGGACTCTTGTTGTGTCGCGCGGATTTCGCCGCCGCAGAAAGCGTCAATATCAGGAGCTAACCCCCACCGGCGGCGTCTCTTCTTCCTCCAAAACCCACGTGTCTTTGCTGCCGCCGCCCTGGCTGCTGTTGACGACCAGGCTGCCTTTGCGGAGGGCCACGCGCGTCAGGCCGCCGGGCATGACCACCACCTTTTCGCCATACAGAATGTACGGCCGCAGGTCGATTCGGCGGCCCTGGAAACGATCGTCAATAAAGCTGGGATGCTGGCTCAGTTCCACCACCGGCTGGGCGATGTAATCGCGCGGGTCATTCTTGATCTTCTCGGCGAATTCGTCCTGTTCCTTCTTGACCGATTGATGGCCCATCAGCATGCCATAGCCGCCGGATTCGTTGGTGCTTTTCACCACCAGCTTGTCGAGGTTGGCCAGCACATATTTGCGGTCCTGCTCGCGGGCGCAGATGTAGGTGGGCACATTGGGAAGGATGGCTTCCTGTCCCATATAAAACTTGATCATGTCAGGCACGAAGGGATAGATCGCCTTGTCGTCGGCCACTCCGGTGCCGGGCGCGTTCACCAGCGCCACATTGCCGCAGCGATAGGCGTCCATCAGCCCGGCCACGCCAAGGATGCTGTCCGGGCGGAAGCTCAGCGGATCGAGAAAGTCATCATCCACCCGGCGATAGATCACATCCACCCGTCGCAGGCCGGCGGTGGTGCGCATGTAGACGTAGGCATTGTCGACGATGAGATCGCGCCCCTCGACGAGTTCCACGCCCATCTGCCGGGCCAGGAAACTGTGCTCAAAATAGGCTGAATTATAGGTGCCGGGCGTCAGCACGGCGATGGCCGGGTTTTCGGTGCGATTCGGCGCGATATGTCGGAGAAGCTGCAGCAGGTTATACGGGTAATCCTCAATCGCCCGCACGCGATACGCAACAAACAGGCTGGGGAAAACGCGCTTCATCACCGAGCGGTTTTCCAGCACGTAGCTCACGCCGCTTGGCGTGCGGCCGTTGTCTTCCAGGACGAAATACGTGCCGGCCTTGTCGCGAATCAGATCGGTACCGCAGATGTGGATGTAAATATTCCGCGGCACGCTTACATGGAACATCTCCCGGCGGAACATCTTGGCCGCATAAATCAACTCGGCGGGTATCACCTTTTCTCGCAAAATGCGCTGGTCGCGATAAATATCCTGGCAGAACAGATTCAGCGCGGTTATGCGCTGAACCAGGCCGCGTTCGATGGTATCCCATTCGTTGGCGGGAATGATGCGAGGCATCAGGTCGAAGGGGAAGATTTTCTCGACGCCGCGCTGGTCGTTGTAGACGGTGAAGGTGATGCCCTGATTGCGGAAGGTGACGTCGGCCATCCGCACGCGCTTGTTGAACGCCGACGCGCCAAGCGATTTAAGCCGGCTTGCCAGGGGACCGTAATGCGGGCGAGGTTTCCCCGGCGCTTCGAACATTTCGTCGAAGAGCCCGTCAGCCTGATACTGTTCGAACATCCGATTAAGTTCCGTTTCCGCGGCATGCGCGGTTCCCAAACCGCGACGGGGGGATTGTAAAGAAGGAACGGCGTGTAAGCAAAGTGCTGGGCACATGAATCGGGGCGCGGTTCTTGTTTCTGATCATGGATAAACGGAGATACCCAACGCTTTGGCTGCTTCCCGAAGGTATCGGTCCGTTGCGACGATCTCATTGGCGCCAACCACGACCGCAGTGGCGAGATGAATTGCGTCAAGCGTTCGCAGCGGCAAGAATGGTGTCATTCCGAGACAGTGCTCGACGATCGATTCAAATCTCAAGCTGACTGCAGCATCGAATTTAACCACTGTGATCATCCCAGTGCGAATGTCCTGATCGAAAGCTAGAAGCGCCTGCCGTGCTCCAGTCGTCCGAAGATGACCCTCAGCCTCTTTTCGACGAAGCGTCGTCCACAGTTCCAACCGAGCAATCTCCGAAGTCAAAACAACGTCGCCGCCGAGTAGTCGTGACCGAAATGCCGCCGAGTTTGGCTCCGGTGCATATAGCTTGACGATGCAGGACGTGTCCCAATATGCCATTGTCTTCACTCGTCGCGCGATTCGGAAATCATCTGCTCACTCCCATGAATCCCCGATCCGATTGATGCTCGCAGCGCATCAAGGCGGTCCATCCATTGCTCACGCTCGGCAGCGCCCGAGTTGTTCTGGCTTCGGCGAACCCTTGCCTCCAAATGCAAAAGGAGTGCTTCCTGCTCGGCCGGAGCGAGGAGATTGATTGCCGATTCAATTTCTGCAAGCGTGGTCATTGCTAAAGACAATATGCAGCATACCGCGTAGGAGCAAGCAATGGACATCGCATCCCTCCCTTGAACAACTCCCCATCGCGCATTAGCCTCTTACCCCATGCTCACCCACACATTTTCGCGGCGATGCAGAACCACGGCCTTGATCCTCGCGACGGGCTTGCTTGCCGTTGCCAATTGCCGGGCCGATGAACCGGCAACTTCCCTGCGCGAGCGGCTCAAAGCCGAGCCGTTTAAGATCGCCTGGGAATCTTACGCCAATGGAAATTCTGACATTTACGTGATGGCGGCGGATGGCTCAACGCCGGTGAATATCACCAACACGCCGGATGTTCAGGAGCATTATCCGCAGGTTTCGCCCGACGGGAAAAAGATATGCTTCAACGTCGACTCCGGCGAAGGGCGCGATGCGGTGCGCAGCTTGTGGATCATGGATATCGACGGCAAGAATCGCAAACAAATTGCCGACCATGCCCGCGAGCCGTTTTGGAGTCCGGATGGGAAGGTGATCGGCTATCTGCCGCAGGAATATCCCAAGTTTGACGTGATCGATTATTACACCAAGGGGATGATGTATTACCACGTGGACACCGGCAAAACCGAGCCGCATCCCAATTCCGACAAGCTTCGCCATCTCTACCACCCCCGCTTTTCCCCCAACGGCAAATGGATCGTCTCCACCGTTCACGGCGGCATGGGCTTCGGCCATGCCATCCTGCTGATCGAAGCGCACGGCGACCGGATCATCAACCTGAAAATCCCCGGCTGCCGGCCCAGCATCAGCCCCGACGGCAAACATGTTGCCTGGGGCTCCAGCGACAACGAGCTGGACACCGCCCCGCTGGATACCGATTCGGAAAACCCCTCGGTTGGAAAATGGGAAGTGCATATCAAGGACCCAAAGAACAAGATCTATCACATCGCCTGGTCGCCCGATGGCAAATTTGTCAGCTTCAGCCGCGGGCCGGATGGAGAAGGCGATTTGACGAAAACGGGGACATTTCAGGCCGCCTGTGAGATCATCGGCGTGTACGCCAAGGGCTGGAATATCTACGCCGTATCGGCCGCCCACCCCGGCGTGATCGATCTGACCAAAGCGACCGACGCCGAAGTGGTCCAACTGACCACCAGCGGCGACAGCAACAAAGAGCCGGCATGGTTTAAGGCAACCCCGCCGGCGAAGGAGTAGATGTGACGGTTGGAGTAAATGCGGTGGTGCATGACGGTTTAGATCGCGCTTGCGAGCCGGGACACACACGCGCATCCGCTCGCGCGATCAGTGATTGGACACGTTATGCCTTTGCCCGTTGGTTCGCGCCGTGGACGAGCGACAGCGAGGACGCGGATCCTTCGCGCGACCGATCCGGGCCCTCGCTAGCGCTCGTTCCCGGCGTGGACAGATGCGTAACGCAACAGAACGATTGGCGCGCCCAACGGGATAAGGCTTTGTCACCCGCAGTGTGTTCGCCCGCGCAAATCACGTCTCCTCCCGCGCCGCTCGCAACGCAAACGCAACCCCTAAATGACGCAGCGAAGCCGTCGATGGTGACATGGGCGTCCCGCCCATGCCTGAATCGCCCCAAGTCGAAAACGGTCATCCCTTTCTCGACCAACATCCATCGCACCACGCATGGGCGGGACGCCCATGTCACGCTCACGGCATCGAAATTCCGACGCATCACGACAACCCTCGCAATCATCGCCTGCGCTCTCCTCACCGGCTGCAAACATTCCCCCTCCCAGACGAAATCCGCCGCCCAGCCCTACGCCGTCACCACTTCCTCCGGCGTCCAAATGCTCTACATCCCCGGCGGCAGCTTTTCCATGGGAACTTCCGACGGCAACGCCGACGAAGCGCCGCCGCATCAGGTGAGCATCACCCCCTTTCTGATGGACAAATATCCCGTGACCCACGACTTGTTCGTCAAGGCGCAGTTGCCCGATCCTTCGCATTGGCAGGACAATCCGCGCACGCCCGTCGAACGCGTGCGCTGGCGCGACGCCAAGGCGTATTGCAACGAGCGCTCCCGGCTGGAGGGGCTTAAGCCGTGCTATAACGAGAAGACCACCGAATGGGACTGCGATTACTCGGCGGACGGATATCGCCTGCCCACCGAAGCCGAATGGGAATACGCCGCCCGCGCCGGCACCGAGGGTCCCTACGATTTCGGCTCAGCCGGCCAGTTGGGCCAATACGCCTGGTATGCCGACAACGCAAACAAGCAAACCCACCCCGTCGGCCAGAAAAAGCCCAACGGCTGGGGCCTGTTCGACATGTATGGCAACGTCTCGCAATGGTGCGAAGACGTCTACAGCCCCACCTATTACAAGATTAGTCCCCCAACAGATCCCCCCGGTCCCCCCGGCAGCGGCAAAGACGTCAAACGCGTCATGCGTGGCGGCAACTGGAACGCCAGCGCCGACGCCTGCCGCGTGACCTACCGGCGCGGCGAACGAACCGGCAACACCGACGCCTGTTTCGCGACGGATTACTGCGGCTTCCGCTGCGTCCGCCGCCCAACGGCGGCGGAGTGGGGGAAAATGCCGAAGGGATAGCGGCGACGATTCGGCCAGTTGTCCCTGGCTGCTGATCTGAATCCTCTACACGGCACGACGCGCGCACGGTTCCGCGCACGATCGCGCGCAATGCCCCACACCCGAACCCCGATTTCTGGGTCGCCATGCGGGGGTCGCGCACGGTGGCGCACGGGCGCGCACGATTTTTTCGGTTCATAAAAGCAAGAATTTGATATTTCTGAATCTTTGATGCAAGTGCGTTCTGGAAATAGACTTGGGAACATTTCTCGCGAGTTCCGCACCCATGGGGAATGTCGGACGATACGGGCATCGTGTCGCCGAATCGGCCGAACGGTGCATTTCAACCTCCCGCTTTCCTCTTGACGACCCTCACTTTCTCATCGCCCCGCCTTTTCCCCTTGGGGTCAGCATTGGCCTCGCCTCCGTCCCGCACTCCGGACAAACGCTTGCGCTTCCACGAAGGTCATATCCGCAGTTGTGGCATAATCCCCCTGCCCGTAGCAACCGCCCACGCCGCCTGGCACGGTATCCTCTGACACGTAAAAGTACCGGTGCTGCGGCCACAACCAACAGCGCATAATAGGGCAAATCAAGAATCCACCCGACATCCGCGTTCGGCGGGGCGACGGCGGGAAGCCCCGCGTTGGTAACTACCTCAAGGCGCTGAAACCTGAAACCCGCCACCGCCGTTGTGGCGCCGCCGGCGATCATCCCGCCCTCCAGCCCAATCGAACCAAGGGGTGAACGCCTATAGTGCCCGGGGATCACGAAGAAGTCCTCGGCGAAGGGCCAAATTCCCTCGAACGCCGAAACTCGTTGTTCCGATCGCTCGCCAAAATCCAGTCCCGCGCCGACAGCCCGCGACTTATTAATCCACTCGAGCGAAACTCTTCCAGTGTCAGAGTAAATGGTAAATGATCGGTTGTCGCCGGCGCGAAGCCTTGCCACATCCCGATGCGACCTTGAATAGAAGTACGCCGCGCCAACGACGGCGGGAAGCAGGGCGGCGATTATCCAAAAGGATCGTGCGATCATTGTGTATTGCGGTTGTAATCCTTGCTTGGGGAAATACGAAGCGGGACGGGTCGACGGGTCCGGTTTTCACGAATTCTTCTCGTTTTCTTGCATATTCGGCGCGTTGGCAACCACTTTGGCCGCTTTCAAGTCTGCATTACTCGTCGATACGGGACCCGTCCCGCTTTGTCTGTCCCGCCCATCTGGCGCTGGCGCGGGCTGCCGGCCGGCGATGAGGTGGCTACCGTTCGTACTCGGCGCTGATCGGTTCCGGCGACTTCTTGCGGATTGACATGAAGAAATCCGGGTCAACCACAAGACGCCCCGATTCCAAACGGATCGTCGATGTCCCGTTCTTGACCCCGTTGGTGTAGGTGATTTTTCCGTCAGCGAGCGACCATGTCCCACCGCCCGTTGCCTTCATTCCACCGAGGTATCCCTCACCTTCAATTTGCGAAGTCCACTTGCCATCGGCGGTGAGACCAATCTCCAGTGATTTGATCCACCACTCAGTGGGAGGTTTGCCGTCGGCGCGAACCAGGCGCCACTTTCCCACGATGTCGTCGACCGCCGGCCCGCGAGCCGTGGCGTGTGTGGCGCGACGGCACGAGTTGCAGGCATAGATCAGCGCGACGAACAAAAGCAAAGTCGAGATGCGTTTACGCATGTGTCCATCTCCGATCTCCGAGCAAAGAAAGGGGGAGGAAAGAAAGGGTCGCTTCGCAGCATCATGGATAACGGCGGAAACGGTCTCAAAGATTCAAAAGATTTTCCAATCACGACCGATTACGGATTATAACATCATCCGGCAATGCCACGTCAACCCCGATCCTCGCCCGGCGGACATGACAGACATACAATGGGCATATAGCCTGGAAGAGCGCGGCGAAAAACATCTGATCGACGGAATGTACAAAGCCCATCGAGCCTATCTAAAGTTCGGCGTGGAAGGTCCGGCCAAACTCCTGGCGGATTTCCTCTTCTTCTTCGGATCTAGCGGCGTTGTATTCGCGTCGGCAATCGAACGCATCGGCGTCAATTGGGACTGTTTATTCATATGGGGCTTTCACGACGGTGATTTGTATTCCCTGGCGCGGTCATCGCCAACGGGAATTACGCGGATTGCGACGCCACGGGAAAACCAGTCATGATTCCCGGCAGCCCGGCAAAAGGCGAAACGGGACGAGTCCGGACATTCCTGCGCTGCCTTTCCCCGCTTTGTCTTTCTATTCGCACCGAAATTCCAGCATGCGCGCGGAATCTAACGCTGTGCCCAGACAAACCACGCAAATGGAGTGTCGATTTCGGGCCTCGATACCAAAGTTCAGCCCACCTGGCAGCGGGCTGCTGCCCGTCAGCCGCAGGTTGCGAGACTTATCGCGTCGGAAATATTCAATCGATCCGTGGTCATCCGCTGAATCTGCATGTTTACCGTCCGACGAGCAAATAACGGCAACCGTTCTCGATCCCGGCTCAAACGCGATGGAGGAAGCTCCGGTGCGGCATGCCACTCTGTCGGTCACCCGGCCGGCAGCATCAATGCGAACCAGCATCGGGGGGCTCGCGGTGACTCCGTAAAAGCAGTCGTCATCGTCAACGTACCGAAGCACCGAAAAGCGAGGCAGTCCGTCAACTCGAAGCGAGTCAATTTCGCGTCCCGTTAAGCTTCTGAATACCCTAAAGGTGCTGGTGCCGCCGTCAGGATCTGTTGGGAATATGGCACACAGCGCCCGCTGGGTTGTCGAGGGCGCAAAGCCGACGGCAATCGGACGCCTTGGAAGGGTGATAGCCTCGCCGATGACCAGAGGCGGACCGATGATCGGGATGATCTTGAAGGAATCATCATCCGACGTGCATTGGATGTAAGGATCGGTCGGCGTATTAAAAAGGCCAGCAATAGGTGAAGGGGCACGAAGCCTTGCACGAATCATCGTGCTTTTCAAATCGTAAACCAAAACGTCCGCGCGCCGGCTGTTTACCACAAGAAGCGAGGGCGTCGGCGTGTTATTAGGGACCACGAGCGCAAGCGGTATTCCGCACTGGGTGATTCGCGGCAATTTCGTGCCAGAAGTGAGGTCAATGACTTCCACGCACTCCGCTTCGGGAAATCCAATAAACAACTCCTCGTTCACAGGATCGTACGCTAATCCGCCGTATCGCGTGCGTGCCCCACCACCACTCGGCATGCCCAAGCGGACGTCCACAGCCGCCGCAGGGGGTTTATCGCAAAGGTCGTTGCAACCTGCCAACAGAATGCCTGCGATACAAAGGATTTTTGATAAAGTATTTCGCATATTATCTATAACTCGCGCGGTCGTCGCCAACCGAAATTATGCGGATCGCGACGCCATTCAACGGTCATTATGATTCGTGGGGCGCTTTTGGAAATAAGCTTGGGATGATCGTCTGGGAAAGGCGAAACGGGACGGGCAACCCGTCCCGTTTTTGGACCTGTCTTTTTGTCCCGTTTTCCAGTTTTGGATGATTTATGGCAATATCGCACCCGTCCGGTTTTCCTGCTCGTTGATCTTCAAATCCCGCACAAAGTCAGTGCCCGCTACCAAGCCCGAGTCGCCAAGCACCCACAAATGCGGATCGTTCAGGATCAGCGGGGCAAGCTTCGCGAGAAACTCCATACTTCCGTAGGTTAGAAAGTAGGTTTTAACGCTGAGTTCCTTGAAGCGTGCTTCTAACGTCGCACGCACCTCCTCCTCGTCTACGTAGGTGACCGGCTCGACCCTCAAATTTTCGCCAGCTTTATTTCCCTCGGCGTGCACCTGATCAGGTTCGCCCGGCGGTAGTTCCGGAAGCGGATGGTAATACACCGCACAAGCGCAGACCGCACCGAGCTTTGGCCCGAATTCCGCAATCGATTGGGCCGAATCGAGAATTAGATAAAATCCCTGCATATTTTTTAAGGCGCGCTCTGGAGACACGCAATTACTGTAGGTCGGCTTTGTTCGTAATATCAGTAAGAAGTATTGAAACGGCAGCAAAACGCATGAATTCCCCGCGCGAGGCCTTCGGCGTTCAGTCCATCGCAGATTGGCTCAGCAGTTCCTGGTTAAGCACCTGATCGAATGGAATGATTTTTGGCTTTGTCGCTGGGACGGCTTTATTGCGGATCGCCTGCCGGATGGCAGCCGGGGGCTGCTCATAAATAAGCCGGTGGAAGGATGGCTCGCCAGGAACTTTCTCAAAGCCGCTGACGAGCGGTTGGATTTCCTCCCGGGTGAAAAACACCACATCGTCGGCTCCGGGTGCCAATTCTTTTCTGGGCACGATCACCCTGTCGACGTCGGGAAGCAGGATGGGAATCCCGTCTCCCCAGACAACGGCGGTGTTTAAGTTGCCGTCGTAATTGAGAAACATGACTCGCGGCACGAACGCCGCCACCAGGTCGATTTCAA
Organism: Tepidisphaeraceae bacterium; assembly: GCA_035695715.1. Lineage (GTDB taxonomy): Bacteria > Planctomycetota > Phycisphaerae > Tepidisphaerales > Tepidisphaeraceae > RYN-428. The sequence goes on along the minus strand of DASRRM010000339.1, from coordinate 5,291 downwards.
GTTCCTCCGCGCGGAGGTTTCGATTGAGATTCCATCGCCAGCCTGCTTCGATCAAATCCCCTGGCAGGGAGAAATATTCCCGCGGCCCATCCATTGCCCCGATCGCAGAATACGCGAACGCATTGCCGGCGTTCCACCCCCGCAAAAAACCCTCGGCGAAATACTCGCCGTCACCCATCCCCGAAGTCTGCGGATCGCTGATGGTCAGGTCGAAGTGACGAACGAATTCGCCAACCTCTGTCTCGGCTTCCAGACCAAAGGGGTGTGGTCGAAAATAGTTCAGATTGAACGCGATCGGCAGCGCAAGCGGATGCGGCTCAACCTCATCGTCGCCATCGGTTTCACGGGCGTCAGAATGAAAAAACGAAAAGTAGACGCCGGTGTCCTCGTTGGAGTAGGACGCTTGCGGCGATTCGGTTGTCCAACTGGGGCGGTCCGAGAAGTACGCGTCAAGATCCTGGCGCGACACAGATTGACGCGATGTGCGGCGGCGAAAGAACAGATCGTAACTCATAAACCTCCGAAACGGTGAGATTCAAGCCTTGGATCGGGACGGCGATTTGTAGAATGATACTCGCCTTGCCCAGCCATCGTTACTCAATCGCGGGCGGATTTGCTTTCGTTTGAACAGTAGCAGCAGATGGAAGGATCTTCGTCGCCAGAGCGGCAATCGGCCACAATGGGAATTTCAGCGTTGGTGTTGAATCGGTGCGTCCGGATAGACTAGCGAGCGGGACAGCACGGGGGAATAGGAAATGACAATGCTTACAAGCGGAACGCGCTTCCCTGTGCCGCGAGAACCCGCAAACACGAAACCGCTCGTTCTCATTCCCGTACTCATCGCCGTGGCCCTCATCTTTGGCGGATGCGTCAGCGCGCCGCCGCCGCCGTGCTCCTCTGAGCAGCTTGCCCGGACCAGCATTCATAATGTCCTCACGTCGCGCCGGGTGGTTTTGAGATTACGCTATGGGGAGCGCAGGGAATTTGTCCTTTCGCCCGATGCGGTGGCGGGCCTGGTTAAGATCTTTCGTTCGCGAATAGAGCCGGCAACGCCAGGCGGCGGCACTCCGTCCGCAGGGGGGATATTCGTGGCAGATTGCCAGAAGTTCGATTGGAACGACGGAATAATCTACGTTGACTGCCTGGACGGAACGGCCTTGGAGTGGAAGTGGAACAACGATCCGTGCCTGAATGCAATCAGCAGGAGCCTAACCTTCCCTGGCTCGCCAGACAGCGAGCGCACTCCGGACGGAGAGGCGATCAAAGCACTTGATCTCCTGGAGCGGTACGGCCGAGGCGAGGACCTTGCGCCCGGCAAGGATACGGGGCAAATAAATCCGGGAAAATTTTTTGGGTCGATTGAGAGCCCGTCCATCGCTTTCGGTAATGGCGAGCAAAGCGGGCTGTTCACGCGCACCGGCGAAGTGGAAGGGTGCAACTTCTGGGATTCGCCCTTTACTGCCGATGGGACGCGGATCATCACCAGCAAAATGGACGAGGTTCGCGTGTGGGATACGGCTTCCCTCAAGGCGACTACGAAATGGTTGCATCACGATAAAGTAATTTGGATGCAATTGTCGTCCGACGGGAAGACGGCTTTCACCGGTTCCGAAACCGATCTACGCCTCTGGGATGTTGCAACATCGAGCGTTCGATTCGAGAAGAAATCTGGTGGCAAAACAATTCGCTTTGCAGCCATCAATCCGGATGCTTCCCGGATGCTCACGGTCTTTCGCGATAATTCCGCTACGGCCGAGTTGTGGGACGCGGGTTCAGGCCGACGTGTCGGCAAGCTTTTGCACAAATCACCTATCGTGTACGCCCGTTTCGACAGCGCGGGGAAAAAATTAGTCACATGTGAGTTGGCCGGCGGCCGGCCATTTCACTTATGGGATGCGAAAACGGGCGACGCGCTCAGCAAACCCATTGCCAGCGATTTTGTAACCGAGTCGCAGGATGCTGTGCGAGCTGCTTTCGGAGCAAATAACAAGCGGTGCGTTTTCGCAAGGCAAAATGGTTTTGCGATTGCCGACTCAACAACCGGCGAAATTCTGCTGACGGGGCATCTCGACGGAAACGTCGAAACAGACTCGGTCGCCTTCGCGGCAGACGGAGGCAAAATCGCCCTCTTAACGCGAAGCGCGGTCGATCATGAGCGTTCGGCTGTACAGGTGTTTGATGCACGGACCGGAAAACTCGTCTGTTCAGTGGCTTCCGGAACGGCGTGGTGTGACATCAGTCCCGATGGCGGGCGACTGCTCTGCGGAATGACCGAACGTCCCGCCGAACTCTGGGACATTGACAAAGGCCGGAAACTCCAGTCGTTTCTGGGCAACGTGGCCTATGACGCGGCTGCCAACTGGCAGGCAAATATCATCGCGTTTGGCGTCGATGATCACACTTCCATTTGGCGCCATGCGAGGAAATGAACCTTTTTAAAACCCACGACACTTTGGTGCCTCCGACAAGCGCTGCGGACGGCACGCAAGCGTGCAACGGCTAAACGAATCGGAAGAGGACCCAAGGATATTTTGGGACGCCTGCGCGCGGAAGTCGCTTCAAAAGACTTTTCCCGCGTGCGCAGCACTCAAAACCGTTTAGCCGCTGCGCGCTTGCGTGCCGTTCCGCCGAGCGCTGCATGCTGCGATTCCGGGTCAGGCTCCCTAATAGAAGGCGTTCACGAGCGTCATACAAGTACGCACGGGTACAGATTTCCCGCGCCGCCTTGGAGCGACCATGTCTATCCGATTCCTCATGCTGCTTTTGGCGATGCTTCTGCTCGCTTCCTGCAAACCCAAGCCGATCGCCCGGCAAACGCCGCCGGCGACGCCCACGCCGCAATCAGCGCCGCGGGCTGCTGCGCCGGCGGCGACGCAGCCGGCGACCAAGGCCATCCCGATCAACCCGGCGAGAGTCGCCCGCGCCAACGAACTGGCGGCGATCCTGCTGGCGGACGATTCGACCATGACGCAGAAGGTGGAGGCTTGCTACACGCTTGAATTTATGGGACCAGACGCCGTGAGCGCTGCACCGGCGTTGGCGTTGGCGCTGGGAGAGCATGATCCGGTGCAGTTTCATGCCAGCCGGGCGCTGCTGGCCATTGGGCCGACGGCTATACCGGCGTTGCAGGCTGCCATGGAAAATGGGCCGTCGACGTTTCGTTATTTCGCGGCGGATGTTTGGGCGCAGATCGACGTTGAGAATGGCGTGACTGCCGAGACGTTGAACGACCGGCTTGCCCATGGCAGCCCGATTGCCCGCGTGGAGGCGGCGGTGGCGCTGCAAGGCGTTCGCCAGCGCGACTTGATGCGGGCGATTCTGGCGCACAACGCCAGAAAGCAGGACGGCCCGGCGCTCGATCCGCAGAAGATCGCCATGACCGATGACGTGCCGGGGCGGACCGCGCAACTTGCCAAGGTGGCGCTGACGGGCAAGCCTTCGGCGCAGATAGCGGCGTTGCAATACCTGGCCGGCTGGGGCGAGCAGGCGGGTGACACCGCGCCGCGAATCGCGCCGCTGCTGGAATCGAAAACGCCTTCGGTTGCGGATGCCGCTGCCAAGGCGCTTCGGGAGATGGGCCGGGCGGGAACGATCGAGTTGCTTGCCGGCTTGAAATCGAAAAATGGGGACACGCAGTTGCTGGCCGCGCGATCGCTGGCCGATTCATCCGGTTTGAGCGACGCCCTGCAACGGCGGGAAGTCGTCATGGCGCTGGCAAGCGCGATGATCAATGCTTCGCCTGACGTGCAGAAGACCGCCGCGGAGAGCCTTTGCACTTTCGGGCCGGGTGCCGTCGCGCCGCTGACGGCGGCGATGAAGGCGGGAAACGCCCCGGCCCGGGCGGCGGTGCTCGAGCAGATCATCGACGATCCCCGCTCATTTAGTTCCTACCCGGCGCACGAGCCGGGCCTGGCTGACATGGAATTCGGCCGGCAAATCGCCCCCGATCTGCTGAAGCAAATGTCCGGCGCAAATGATCTTCAGCAGCAACGGTCGGTGATCGCTCTAAGCTATTTGCCTGCCGATTCAGCGAATCCCGAACTGCTCAAGGCGATGCAAATCACCTTTCGCCATCGCATGGCGCCGATGTCGATCGACGAGACCAACGCGTTGCTTTACCGGATGGGACCAGCGGGACTTCCCGCGCTGCTTGAATCACTCAATGGCGAAGATCAAGTGCTGCAACTGCGCGCGATCGGTGCGCTTGCCTCGCGGTCGGAGACGTCGCGAAATCCCAAGGCGATCGCCGCGATGGCCGACGCGATGAAAGGCAGTTCGTCGCCGGGTGTTCGCAGCGCTGCGTTCGCCTGGATTCGTAAACTTCCCGCGTTTCCACGCGAAGCGCTGCCGCACCTGGCAGACTTGGTGCGGGATTACATGGATTTCTCGCTCGACGAGCGCGTTGCCGCCGGCCAGATACTCGCCAAAGAACGGTATGACCCGGCGGCAAGCGTTAAAGCATTGGGCGCTGTGCTGCGGGGTGGAGAGAGCGAGATGCAGGTGGCGGCGGCCGTGGCCCTGCGCGCTTTTGGCAGCGATGCCGAGCCGGCGATGAAGGACCTGGTGAAGGTGGCATCGGCAGGACATGAGCCGGCCGCTCACGCCGCCGCCGAAACGCTGCTTGGCCTGGGCCAGCCGGGTCGGCTGGCGGCTGCCGAATATTTCACCGATCGCCTGGCCCATGCATCCGATCGCACATCGCTTCACTCGGCCATCGAGGCCGTGGCTGATCTCGGGCCGGATGCGCCGGCGGCCGTTCCGCTGTTGCAGCCATGGCTGGCCGATCATGACAACGGGCTGCGGATGGAAGTGGCCGATGCGCTGGGAAAAATCGGCCCGGACGCCGCCGGCGCGATTCCCGCGCTTTCGCGGATGGCGGATAACGCCGACATCGACGTTCGCAAGAGCGCCACGGGCGCGCTGGTGAAGATTTCCCCTGATGGCAAGGGCCTGGTCCCCGCGCTGATGGCGGCGGTGTACAACGGCGACAAAGGATGCGTCGGTCGCCTGGCGGCTGCCGTGCAGCACGCCGACAACGCGCAGGCCATTCGCGCCCGCCTGGATGACCTGGCCGGCAACGACCCCGAAGAGCCAGTCCGCGCCGCGGCACGGTTGGCGATGCAGTCGCTGAACGCGGGCGATGCAAGGCCGGTGAGCGCGACCCAGCCGAAAGGGTGATTTATCGCATTCCTCGCTTAGATTTAGATATAGCGGGCGCACACGAATCCGCGTCCTCGCTGGCGCTCGTCCACGGCGTGAATTGGGTGGTCCTGTAGACCAATGCCGTGTGG
>DASRRM010000338.1:0-13869 GCA_035695715.1 Tepidisphaeraceae bacterium | reverse complement strand
CGGAGTACCTCAGACCCGGCGTTATCCCAAATGCACGATTTTGGAAGCTAAATTCCGTTAGCGCGCCACGAAGGCAATTACGTCCCACGATGACGGTTACGTTGACTTTGGCAGCAGTTGGAGTCGTAGGGTGACCGTACTCGCCCACCGCGTTTCCCGTCGCCGCCGGGGAAATGGTGGGCGAGTCCGCCCACCCTACAATACTGAGCCCACGATGACGACAGCGGGAATTTTGACGCCGGGTCTGAGGTATTCCGAAGACCCGGATCCTTCGCGCGATCGATCCGGGTCTTCGGAGTACCTCAGACCCGGCGGTATCTCAAATGCTACTTCAACCCCTTCATATAAAACTCCGGGTCCTTCAGGAATTTCGGGGCGCAGTCTTCGCAGCAAAAGCCGATCACTTTTCCCTTGTAGGTCACCGTCGGCACCGTCGGGTCGACAGGGTTTTCCTTCTCGACGGCACAAAACTGATTAATTGGCTTGGCCGGCTGCGTGGCGGGCTTGGTCGTGGCCGTGGTGGACTTTTTCTGCACCGGCTTATCCGCCGGTTTGTCCGCCGCCAGCACAAAGGCCCCACCCAGCGCACAGCACATCACCGCGGACATTAGCAGGCGTTTCATATTCGTTCTCCGGAAAGTGTTGAGCCGTCGCAGGCACTGCCCGTCGCGGCCGTCCCCATAAACTACTTCTTATAATAGGCCGCGTTTTTCTCGATGAACTCGGCCCACTCGGCCGGCAGGTCTTCCTGCGGGAAAATCGCGTTCACCGGGCACTCGTCCACGCACAACCCGCAATCGATACAAGTGTCCGGATCGATATAAAGCATATCGGCGGCGGCAAACTCCGCCTCGTCCTTGGTGGGATGAATGCAGTCGACCGGGCAGACCGTCACGCAGGCATGATCTTTTACGCCGACACAGGGCTGAGCAATAATATGAGACATTGACCTTATCCTTGGATGCCAGAACCGTTCGCTGACCGCAATGGTGGGAGAAGAACACCGCTCGCCGCCTGCGCTTCGTAGATGCCCCGGGTTGGGGTGGCCGGCATCGTCGCCGGCTTGCGAAGGGGTTCAATTATAAGCAGTCCGCCCGCTGCGCCAACAGCGCGGGAACCTGCCAAAGATCGCCGGGTAAGCACGGGGTAATGAGCCGCGCACGGAGGGTACTCCCGGAGTAAGCGGGACTCCGCCAAACCGCTCACTCCGGGAGTACCCTGCGTGCGCGGCTCATTTGACTCCGAATTAGGGGTTACCTCGACCTGGACAATCCCAAATTGGCGTGTGGATGAGGTACGGCTCGCCTTGGTTGCGTTGTGGTTATTCGGCCATCGCCTCTGGCGTCCGCCCAAAATCCACGCCCCCATAGACTTCCGCAAGCGGAAGTTCAACGTCAATCGCCCCCAACTTCGCGATGGCCTCAAGCCCGGAATAGACCGCCAGTTGCCAAAGGCCCTGGCCCTGGCGTAGAAATACTTCAATGCGCGGCGTACCCGGCGTCACCAGCACATATTGTTGAAAGGACTCAATGTGCCGATAACGATTAAATTTCTCGCCCCGGTCGTATGCTTCGGTCGTGGAAGAAAGCACTTCGACGATGAGCCGGGGATTGATGACCGTCTTTTGTTCATCATCGCTGGGATCGAAGGCGCGCGGGCCGCAAATGACGGTGGCATCGGGATAAGTGTACAACACCGTTCTGGGAATCTTAACGCGCAGATTGCTGTCGTAGACGTGGCAGCTCTTTCCCTTCAATCGCCCGTGTATCACGCCAATGACGTTCGCGACGATCAGGCTATGATCTGACGAGCCGCCGCCCCGGAGCAGGATTTCCCCGTCACGATACTCATGCTTCTCCAAAGCCTCGCGCTCGCGGCGGAGATATTCCGAAACGGTATAACGAGGCTTGGAAACGACCAATTCCATGTAGTGAAGATTATCGCGCGCAACGAGCCGATGCCAGCAAACACACGAAGGCATTTCGCGCCCGATACGTGTAGAATGCTGCGATGGAAACGGCGGGGACATTAACGGAATTGCCAGCTTCACCAAACGGCCTAACGGATTTTCACAAGCCAAACTGGTCAACCCTTGGCGCCGAAATCGTCTGCCCGCTGTGCGGTTACAATCTCCGCGGCCTGATCGATCCGCGCTGCCCCGAATGCGGCCACAGTTTCCAATGGCCCGATCTGCTCGATCCCTCACGCCGAAAACATCCGTATCTATTCGAAACCCATCCCCGCCGGAATTTCACCTCGTTCTGGAAAACCGCATTCCACGGCCTGCGGCCGCTAAAATTCTGGACCACGCTGCGCGCCGACCAACCGTGCAATCGCCGGCGGCTGGTTATTTACTGGCTGATCGTGGCGATGGTTTTGGTGATCACACTTGCAAGTGGAATCGGAGCATTTGTTCTCGATGATAATGCCAGGATGTGGGGAACGCCGATGGCCGTCGGCGGTTGGATAACTGTGGGCGGGCCCTTCTCCCCAGGAACGGCACCGCTACCTCCGCCATCGTATCCCATCTATCCCGTGCAATTCCATTGGCCCAGCGGCTTCAACCCATCGCCGCTCCTTGTCCCCCTCGCGATCCTCCTCGCATGGCCATGGCTGACCGTCGCCTCCCTCCGTTTGCTACGCGTCTCAATGCGGCGGGCGAAAATCGACAATCTCCATATCGTCCGCTGTGCAATCTATTCCTGGGACATCGTCTTGTGGCCGGCGTTGATCTCAATTGGCATCTGTGTGGTGCAGGCCACGTTGATCTATATCCATTACCTGAGTACCAGCCCGATCACCCCCTATGCCGCACCTCAATGGATGGGGATGTTCCCGTTTGCCGCCTGGGCGCTGGTTCCGCCAGTCTTCGTCTATCGAATGATCGTCGCATATTGGCGATATATGCGATTTCCCCACGCGGTTTGGGTCATTCTCCTGACGCAGTTCATCGTGTTTCTGCTGGTTGTCTGCGTATTGGCCTACGCCGGTTGGGCGGCGGCCATTTGACGTTATGCTACAGTAAATGACTTTGCGCTAACCGCGTTTCCAATCTTCGTAGGGTCATGTAGGAACAGACATGAGCATGAGGGCGTTTATTGTTTTCGCATCCCTTCTTATCTGCGCGTTCTGCGCGTCCGGCTGCTTTCCCTTCCCGCAGCATATTACCTTTCGCCCCGGCGTCACCGGTGCTGTCGTCGATTCCGAAACCGGATCGCCGATGCCGGGCGTTAAGGTCGCCTTCTATTGGAGGGACTTTGATACGACGGAGCCAAGCTCACCGGCCGACGACAAACCCGAGGTCGTTGCCTTCAGCGGAAGCGATGGCCGATTTGAGTTACCCGCTGAACAGCGATGGATTTGTTCGTACATGTTTATCTATCTCCACCCCATCCCCTATGGCTTGTCGTTCACTCGTCCGGGGTATGACCGCGTTTTTGTCGACGAGTTTTTTCAGGGCCAGGACGCGGTTAACGTCGGCAAAATCAGCTTGAAACGAGCAACATCAACGTCGCCATCAGGTTGGAGGCACCAGCGTGCGGTCGGCGATTGATCATCATGAGTAGGCGCTATCGCTAGGGCGGTCCCGAGAAGATAAGACAGCGCGCATTGTCGCAGCCCGCCGGAACATCGTGAAGGATGACTGGTTCCGCTGCGAAGTCTGCCGCGTGGCGCTCGAAGCGCAGTGGAACTTCGACTGATATCCGAAAATACCTGAAATGCCGAATGTGTCCCTCAACCTCGTCGTCATCCGCTCGCCGGACCTGGAGCGCTCGGCCAAATTCTACAACGCGCTGGGCATGCCCTTCACGAAGCACCGCCATGGCAATGGACCAGAACACCTCACCTGCGAACTGGGTCCCGTGGTCTTTGAGATTTATCCCCGCACCGGCGAAGCCGATTCCACCACCTCAACACGCATCGGCTTCAAGGTGCCGTCCGTCGATGCAACCGTGAAACAATTGCAGGAAATCGGCGTGAAGGTGGTGTCGCCTCCCAAAGATTCGCCGTGGGGCCGACGCGCGGTCGTCGATGACTTCGACGGGCACCGGCTGGAGCTGACCCAGGCGACAGGTGACTGAAAACCAATGGCAGAGGACCGGACAATGGGAGCGGACATCAATATTTACGCCGCAGTGAGGCGGGATGGCCTGTGGGAACTCGCTGAGCCGCTGGAACGGAACACGTTATGGTCTGAAGAAGTTCCGGAGTTGGGGCCGCAGTGGAAGCCAAAGGAACTGTGCAGCGACCACGCCCGGGTTTCATCTCCTCCCGTCAATCCGCCCCACGATGCCAGGCGATGCGCGATCCAGCAGGCGATCGGCCAGACGGTGATATCCCTTGGCGCGGTCGGATGCATCGGAAAATGATAGAACAATCGCGATGGCACCGTCCAAATCTCCCGCCGCCAAATGGGCTTCGGCTTCGGATATCCGCAGATTGGGGGCCTGCATGTCGCGCGCGAAACGGTTTGGGGAAGCGGCGTCCTTCGCAATCTGCGCATGCAACTGATCAACCGATGCTGCCGCACCGGATTTGTCGCCGGCCTTCAGTTGTTCGGGCAGTAGGGCCGGGGAAAGATTTTTGGGAAGCGCGGCTGCGGCAGTGACGGCCTTCTGAAGAGTTGTATCGGCGCCGGCGCTGTCGCCGGCGGCTTTCAGGCCCGCGGCCACGTGATATAAGTTTCGCGCGTTGTCCAACTGGGTTCGGTAATCGGCCGCGACATTGTTTGCCTCGATCTCCCTGAACGTCGCAATCGCCTTCTCCTTCTTGCCTGCGGCAAGATAGGCCTCGGCGATCTTGAACATGACGCCGAGCTTCCACTGGTCGCCGCCGGGATTGGCCGCGATGGCAGCAGCGTGTGCGTCGTCAATTTCGCCGGCGTCCAAATCATCGTTGATCAGCTCATCTGACCAGGATACTTGGAGCAGCTTTTGTGGCTCGGCCCGGGCGCGGGCGGCAGTCGGCCGATCTCCCGCCGCCAGCGATGCCCGTGCCACGACGAGTGCCGACCCGGCATCGCCTTTGGCGACTTGCTGCGCCAGGTCGAATGTCGCCGCGTATTCCGCCGCCCCCGATGTTCGCTGCATGTTGGCGATGGCCAGGAGTACATTGAGCTTCACAGGGAACGGATGTTTCAACGCTGAAACGGCATCGATGACTTCCTTGGCGCGGCCGTGGCGGGCGATCTCCACCGCCGCTTGAACGAAGTTCGCATCGGGTGCCGAAACGTCATAGCCGGCAAGATTGGCGCGCAACATTTTCAACGCGCCGTCGACATCTCCCTGGGCGGCCCGGACGGTCATCCACTGCGGGGAGAATCGCATCTGCCCGGTTTCGGTATAGCGCGGATAGCCGGCCAGAAGCTTCGCCCCGGCGGTTGGATCCCCGAAATCCGAAAGCATGTCCGCCAGCGATACCGCCGCCAGCCAACCATCCAACGTTCCCGCCGGCGGCGGGTTCAGACCGGCGGCAATGTGAAGGGTCTTGAGCGCGCCCGCGCGATCGCCGGCGCTGAGTTGTCGCTTTGCGAGCTCGACGAGCCATGCCGCGCGGGGCTTGTCGCCCGGCTGCGCGGCAATGCTCTGAGCAGCGGCGTGGCCATACCCGGCATCCACCGCAAGCCCGACAAATGGCGCCGGCACATCCCACGACAGTTTCGCCTGCCCGCTGAACGGCCCGCTGTCAACGCGAAGGTTGGCATCAGTGATCGGATGGGCTGGCAACGCCATCGCGGCGGACAGATCGCCATCGGCGGCGAGCAACATCGCCTTGACGAGCGCTTGCCGTTGCTCAATTCCCGGTCCGAAGTTGCGGGTCGGGGCATCGGCTTTCCTGGCCAGATCCAGAAGTGCCGCCGCTTTCTTCAAAATCGCTTCTGTGGCCTGGTAAGGCTGAGTGGTGGGTCCCCGTGGCGGCGGTGATGCCGAAGCATGTTTCGCGCATCGTGCCATAATCAGCAAGCAAACCCATCCCGCGCATCCCGCCGTTAGTAGTCCCAAGCATCGCGTCAAGTGAACCTCCCTCGGTCGAATGCGCGCAACCATAACCGGCGAGGGGTGCGAAGTCATGTTTCGCCTTTTGCCGGCGAAGGTAAGATCATCCTCGGCGCGCAACTCGCCCGCGAAATGATCGATGCCGAGGTCCGGCCCGGGTCCCCTTTTTCTCCTCCACGATCGAGAAGTTGGAGCGGACATCAATGTTTACACCGAGGTGAGGCGCGACAACCGCGTGATTCAGCAAACGTTGCGAGCGGCCTGTGCCCCGTTTCGTTCTCATTTTTCCAAACTCCTCATTCCCACGCGTATCGCGGCTCCATGGTCCCATGTTCAAAATACCACCGAACCAGTTCCACGGCTTTGTCGACTGGCCAGGTGTATCTGGCCTTTGTGGTGAAGCCTTGATCGGAAAGCCAGACGTCGACTGGTTGATCAGATCCGTGTGGGTCGACGGCTTGAAACCAGTTTCCGTCGTTGTCCGCAACCTGAACGTGAAAGACGCCACTTCCTCCGCACACGGCCATGCAGTTTTCGTAGCCGACGTCTCGGTCCTTGCACAACCAGAGTAGAGGCTTCTCCCAATTGTGCATCGCGCGTAATTCCTCCTCCACAACATCCCAGGAGGGTCGCTCGATCGTTGTATTCGTGTACGGGCCGCCGACGAGGGGATAGCGAGTGACTTGGAGCGCGCTGATCAGCATGCGGCAAGCTCCCCGAATCTTGAACGCTCCATCAGCGGGATTTCAACCCATGTCTTTCCGAGGTCCCACAATTACGTCTATAACCGTTCCCATGCTTCACAAACCCGGCGGCTTATAGACGCTTTTCCTCGCCATCGCCCTTCTTGCAATCGCGCGCGCGGGCGGCGCAGATCCGGCGGCGATGCAGCATTACAGCCGCGCGCGAGCCAAATCCTGCTCCTGCGCGACAGCCGTGTATTGCATCTGCCACCATCCTTTGCCACGAGGGTCGTCGACTCCGGCGCAAAAAACGTACAGTGTTGTTGCGCCGGCGGTCTTGCCATCGGGCATTACAAATTCCGGCACGTCGAACTGCCTGATAAAGGTCATGGGACGACCGTTTAGAAATGGCCATGCTTCAGTCCGTTCAATCCAACGAGGACGTTCGCCGACACATTTGAACGCGGTTTCAAGGCGCGGTCGGAGCCACTTTACGACATCGCGTGGCTTTTCATCGTCGAGGTATTCTCGATAGAGATCGCGGACAAATATGCGCTCGGGGTCGGCCAACACCGACGCCGACAATTCGGCCGCAACGCGCACCACCTTCGATCCAAATAACATTTCATCGCGATCAAATTCCGGCATGACGCGAATGATACTCCCGAGACCGTCGAACGAAAGGTGCGGGCCGCCGATTTCATAAGTTGCCGTCAATGATGGCGGAACGGTCTTGTGAATCCGTCACGGAAAAACAAAAGGGGACATTCCTATATTCATACTTTCCCTCTTCCCGGCCTGCCTCGCGGGCGGAGCGTGAAGCTTAGGCCGAGGACATTCCTATATTCATGGTTTTTCCTTCCCGGCCTGCCCCGCGGGCGGAGCGTGAAGCTTAGGCCGAGGCGCTCGGCGGTTTGCCGGACCCACGGCGCCGGGAAAAACAAAAGGGGACATTCCTATGTTCATACTTTCCCTCTTCCCGGCCTGCCTCGCGGGCGGAGCGTGAAGCTTAGGCCGAGGCGCTCGGCGGTTTGCCGGACCCACGGCGCCGAGCTGTAAGGCCGGCCACGCTTGATGCTCGTGCGGATTGGCTCCAAATCATCGGCGTCCATCTTCCCGTTCACAATTGGGCATCAGCCAGTACGCCAGCAAGTCAATGGGACAGCTTCCCTCACTTCCGCCAGGAGTTTGAGGAACGCCAGGTAATCCCCGTCCTTGAGGAATAGCTGCCGGCGGCCATTGCCGCGATTGGAGCACATGGTAGATCACTCCGCCGGGGGCAATGCGTCCGACTCGTGGCATGGGTCGGAGTGTCGTCTTGGGGAAGGGCTTTGTCAAGATATATAGGAATGTCCCCTTATGTTTTTCCTGATCATGCTGATGATCATCTCGTCGATGCCTCCACCAGCACGTAAGGTGATCCAAAGGGGGTCAAAAGGGCTTTCAAAAATGAGCCACCTCTCAATCTCCAGTGGTCCCCGCGTCAATCCCGATCGTCCCCCGGCGGCGTTGACCTTCACGTCATGAGAGGCGGAACACCTTTTGACCCCTGATACCGTTTCCTACTGCGCGACGTCGATCGAGAATTTCTGCGTGGCCGTCCCCACGCGTTCGGTCCCGGTCGATAAAATCTTCTCCACGCCCCAGACCAATTGCCGTTCGTCCAGGGTTCGTGTCCCCCGATCGATTGTGGCGGTGACGACGACTTCAACCTTCCCGGCATGGTCCGGAATACCCGTTAACACGCCGGTTTGTGGCTCGATTTTCAGCCACGCCGGACCTTGCTGCAGCTCAAATCGTGGCTTTTCCACGTCCCAGTAGTTCATCGTTTCGCGGCCGTCGACAACGTGCGTGCGCACATCGCCAAGCGAGCGGATTGCCGCCGGGGCATAGCGGTATTCCGATCCGACTTTCGCCTGGGTTGGCGGGCGGGAATAAATAATTGGGCGCGGCGATTCCGCGAAATCCGAAGCGTCGCTTCGCATCCCCTTGTCGTCCACCGCCAGCACGCGGTAGTAGGCGCAATTGGCATTGGCGAGTTTTACATCCGGCCCGATGACCGCAAGTTCGTTGCCCGACACTTCGGCAATAAAGTTTCCCGAACGCGCTGCCGGCACTTCCTTCGACGTTCCAACCACCGCCTTGAACGGCCCATCGCTGATCGAGAATCCCTTTTCGTCGCTGCCATAAACTCGATACACCACGGGTTTTCGCCCCTGGCCGCCAGACGCCCATTTCAAGGTGCCGACGCTGTGGTCGGCATTGAAGTCAAGCGTTACCTCAACCGGCGATGCCGGGCCGCGTGGCGTAAAGCTCCAAGTCGCGCTCCAGGGTCCCCATACGCCTTTATCATTTTTCGCCTTTACGCGCCAGTAAAACTTCTGATCTGTCGGCAGCAGCCCGCCATGGGCCAGGGTGTATTGTGCCTTGCCGTGGTCGGCGGTGTTGGAGATGAGCTTGTAAAAGTTGGTGGAGAACGGCCATTTCATGTCCGGCCGTTGCGACAGCTCGAAGTGGTAATCGACGATCTTGTTGCCATCCGGATCGGCGGCGCCTTGCCAGCGGAAGACCAGGGTTGCCGCATCGGCTTCGCCGCCATCCGGCGGAGAAATCACCGCCTGCGGGGCAGCGGGCGGTTTCGCTTCGGATCGCTCAACCCACGCATGCGTGATGCGCACCTGCCGCCCCAGCGGCGATTGGTCGGTGTAGGTGAACTGGTTTTCCCCAACCGACATCCCCGGCAACGCCAGCGGCGCCATCTGAATGTCGTTCACGATGCTCAGCCGCTTCAAATGCGCACCGGCGGGAAGCTCGCAGCGCAGCTTATATTGGTAATGCGCCTTTCCGCCGGGCGGAAATAGATTTCCCAGATCGTTTCCGGTGTCCGCCCATGATTTTCCGTCGAACGAAACCGAAAATTTCGCGCCGCTTCCCTCAACATCGAGCCGACCGCCGACAAACACGTAGGGACTGCGCACGTTCCAGACCGCTATGCCGCTTTTTCCCTGGGCGGCGGTCAATTCGCCGCCCGTGGCCTGAATGTTCTCCGTGGATTCCGTTCCTTTTTTCCAGATATCGTTGGAAAAGTCGGGCCGGTATTCCCACAAGCCGTTGCAGATCATCCCAGGATATCGCGGCTTATCGCTCCCGTGATATTTGATGGGGTTGGCATGTCCCCAGGTCCAGGTGATTGCTTCGCCGGGCCGCAGCACCATGTTCATGGTCGTGCCGGTGGCGCTATTGCGATCGCCTTGCGGCTTTCCCTCGTAGACATAGATGGAGGCTTCCCATTCATCGTTGGCCCGGCTGTCGGGGTTGAGAATTCCCTGCGTGTGGGAGCGTTTGATCAGATCGTGGTCGCGCACCAGGTCCTGCTCGCTGGCGACGGTCTTGTTGTCGCGCAGCAGATACATCGAATCCATGTCGCCGTCGAAGAGATTCCATCGCCCGTCGAAAAAAGCCTGCGTCACGCAATGCCCCACCAGCCGCGCCGGCGAAACTTTCATCCCGGCGCGCTTCCAAAGCCCGGCAAGGCAGATCGAATCGTTGCCGCAGGTGTTATGCCCGTAAACATTGAAAAGCTTGACCGGATCGCCCAGCTCGTCGTTGTCTCCCGCATCGTGATAGCGATGGCTGATTTCCTGAAACCAGATGGCGAACGCCTTTTCGCGGTCAGACATGCCGGGTTCAACCGCCGAGGCAACAATCTCATCGATGGTGCGAAAGGTATTTTTCCCGTTGGACAGCCAGGGATTGATCACATCTGTCTGGCCGATATTTTCCAGGCGCACAGAGCGATTTGATTCCCAGGTCTGCACGATCGCCGGGCCATCAGCCATTCCCACGCTAAGCGGCGAGCGGCAATTTTCGCCATCCATCGTGCCGCCCTGGTGGACGGTGTAAATATGATTCGCGTCAGAAACCTGCTCGACATGGCTTTTCGCGAGGTCCCCCGAATGATGATCCAACGCCGACCCCGCCGGCGCCCCCGCTGCAATCTTGCCAATAACAAGCACAGATAGAATAAGGCTCAATGGGCGCATGGCGACTCCTTTATTTTCACTGGATGAATGGAGATGCTAATGCCACAATTGCCGGCGAACAAGCAACATTCGGGACATTCCCTATCAGCTGCTGAAGCCGAGGGATTATGACCCATCGAAGAAATACCCGCTGGTGATGTTTTATCACGGCGCCGGCGAGCGGGGCGACGACAACAAAAGCCAGTGGAAAAATGGCGTGGAGATTTTTCAGAAGCCGGAAAACCGGGAGAAATACGCCTGCTTTGTCGTCGCGCCGCAGTGTCCGAAGGATAAGCAATGGGTGAATGTGCCCTGGGGCGATGATTCGGAAACCCAGCCTGCCGAGCCGAGCGAAGAGATGAAGCTCAGCCTGGAGACACCGGCGTGACCATTACATCGCTTTTTCCTCAGTAGAGGCAGAGGGGGCAGGAGCCGCCACCAACAGAATCCACACCACGCCGATGGGACGGGGATGGGACATTTTTTGTCCCAAAGATGTCCCAAACATGTCTCAAATGTCCCGTCGCAAGCGGCGGTGAAGGCGGGCCCAAAAGCGGCGTAAGCGATTGGTTGGCGTTGGTTTATGTGGGTTAAAAAGAAGCTCAATGTCCCATTTTGGAGTGAAAAATTCAAAAAAATGGGACATGTTGAGACATGGGCCATGGTGCGCACCATTTTGGGGCGCAAAATGATGCGCGATGGGGCGCGGAGGCGGGGCCGGGGGTGAATGGCGAACACTTGCGGTTGGCTACTTGGCCTTGCCCAGCAGGTTGCGGATGATGAACAGCTCCAGGCCCTCATAATCGCGGGCGTCGACGTAGGCCTTCCATGCCTTGCGGTCGATGGCGTGTACCAGGTCTACCAGGTCGAGGAAGACTTCCTTGGAGTGCTTTAAGTGCAGGAAGGACTTCTCGGCGGGCTGCGTGCGCATGGCTTTGACGTCCAGGCCGATGACGCTGCCGTCTTTGCCGTAGCCGTGGCGGACGAGGGTGTCGACCTGGTTGAAGGCCCGGCGGAGGTCGACTGCGCCGAAGGTTTTGTCCTGGTCGTATTTTAAGCCGTTCTGGTCGTTGAGATGAACGCCCCACAGCTTGCCGTGGAAGAGGGCGTACGCCATCTCGTCGCTGGGATCGAGTCCGGCGAGGATGGCGTGGGCGGATTCGATCAGCACGCCGACGCGCTTGGGGTCGCGGGTTTTGTAGGCCAGGGCCAGGAAGTGGCCGGTGGTCGGGAGGTACATCAAGTCCATCGGCTCGTTGGGCTTCATCTCGCCGAGCAGGCGGATGTTCGTGTCGTATTCGAGCATGGTGTCGACGAACTCGAGCATCCGCTCGAAGCTGATGACAGCGTCCTTGCTCTCGCGGATGTATGTTCCTTCGCGGGCCGGCCACCAGACAAAGCGCTCAGAGCCAAGGATGCGGCCCACGTCGATGGCGCGTTTGCCGCGTTCGACGCCCCACTTGCGGTCGGCGGCGCTGTTGCTGGTGATAGGACCGTCGATGCCGTGGGCATGTTCCCAATGCCGGGGTGCGAAGATCTCGGCCTTGAGGCCATGATCGTCGAGGAGCTTTTT
Source organism: Tepidisphaeraceae bacterium (assembly GCA_035695715.1). Lineage (GTDB taxonomy): Bacteria > Planctomycetota > Phycisphaerae > Tepidisphaerales > Tepidisphaeraceae > RYN-428. Next base: position 1,595 of record DASRRM010000338.1, on the reverse strand, counting down.
GATCTCTTTGGCCTTTTTCTCGCGATCGGCGTGGGAAAACTCATCCGGCACGGCGTCGTCGTCGTGGAATTGGACGTAGTCAAAGCCAAGGTCTTTGAAGGTCTTGAGCTTGGCGGCGAACTCGCGTTCGGGGCGGACAGTTGGTCCGAACGGGTCGGCCCCGGGATGTAAATTCCACGGCCCGGCGGAAAATTTGAAGTCCTTTTTCGTGCTCCACGTGCTCTGCGCTGACATTGGCGTTCTCCTTCGCGACTTTGATTTATTGAGCGTCACAAAAATATTGTCAGTAACTTTTCGCTCGCACCGCTCGAAAATGCCCATTTTTACGACGATTTCGAAGCGATCGTCGTACTTTTACTGCCATTATTTATCTGACGATCAATAGCCGATTGAATTAACCCGGTGGATGAAGAATGTAAAGTGACGCGGCTTGTAAGGCATTCGTGTGGGTTCGAACTTCGAACCGAATTGGCGGCGCTCATTTCAATCGGGCAAGATTATCCGCGAGCCGCTCGATATAGTCGCGGCCTTTGTCCCCATTTTCCAGCATGTTCAGCAGGTGTTTCGGAACGGCGTCGATGCCAAGGTGCGCGCCGGAAATGGCGCCTGCCATGGCGGCGAGCGTATCGGTGTCGCCGCCCAGGGAAATTGCCCGGCCGATGGCTTTGGCATAATCATCGTGGGATTCGCTGAAGCAGGCGATTGCGGTGACAACCGAGCGGTGTGCTTCGAGGGAGTTGCCGAATCGAGACAGGGAATCCGCCTGACCCAGACCGGCGGCAAACTTCAGTTGCTCTTGGAATTCGCGAGTCTTGGCTCGCCGGAGTAGTTCGCCGTAGAAAGCACCACGATCGAACGGCTCATCCCGGCAGACAAGCGCAACGGAAAGCGCGATGAGCTGAGCGCCTTCGATTCCAACGGGATGGGTGTGGGTCGGCGTGGCCGAGCGCGCGGCTTCATCCCAAGCGCGGTCGAGATCGTGGTGGAAGAATAAGCCAACAGGCGCAGCTCGCATGGCCGCGCCGTTTCCGAGCGAGCCGTCGGGAAAGATCGTCCGGCTCAGTTCGCGCCAATCGCCGCCGGCAATAATCCGTTCGATGATTCGCCGAGCGCCCTGGCCATAACCACGCCCGATCTCGAAATTCTCGCCGAATGCCAGTGCCAGCGCGTCTTCGTCGACCCGCCCTTCGGCCAGAATCGCCTCGGCGACGCCAATCATCATTTGCGTGTCATCGGTATAGGTGAGAGCGTCAAGCGGCGGCCTGGCGACGATTTTTTCGCCGAACCCAAAGCTGTAATAAATGGCATCCGCCGGCATTCCCTCGAAGGGAGCGCCGAGGGCATCGCCGACGGCCAGGCCGAGCAGACAGCCGCGGAAACGGGCGATTCTTGAGGGAGAAGCTGTCATCGCCGTGGGGGCAGAGAAGAATGGAAAGGCTATTTCTTTTTGCGTGTGTTGTAACGCAGTGAAAATGTCACCTGTTTGAACGCAGTAAAAATGTCACCATGGCGCGGCCGATTTTTTCATTTTTCGCGCGGCGGCTTGGAGCCCGGGAGGTGCAGTTGCTGGTGCGGCCCGGGCTTGTGCCGCTTGT
>DASRRM010000337.1:0-15563 GCA_035695715.1 Tepidisphaeraceae bacterium | reverse complement strand
TGGAGCCAATCCGCACGAGCATCAAGCGTGGCCGGCCTTACGGCTCGCCGCCGTGGGTCCGGCAAACCGCCGAGCGCCTCGGCCTAAGCTTCACGCTCCGCCCGCGAGGCAGGCCGGGAAGGGAGAAGGCATGAATATAGGAATGTCCCCTTTTGTTTTTTTTCAGCCGCGAGACACGGGAGCCGGGATGGGACAATCGGATTCCGGGTGATACGCGGTTGGGCGAGCCGCTGGGCTTCCACTACATCACTATAGGGCATTGGTACTAGCCTGAGCCTAGGGCGTCTGCAGCGCTACAATGCTTTCGCAATCGGAGAAATCGCTAATGGAGTTGGGTATGCTAAACCGCACAAAATTTCCGTTGATCGCGCTAGTAGCTGGCTTGCTCCTTAGCGCGGCGATCATCGTAGTCTTGGGGCCCTGCAACGGATGCTCACCCGCAACGTCACGCCGCGTCCCCGGCCCGACACACCCGGCCGTAGCGGCGCCAATCGTCGGTCCATGGACGCCCCGCTACACGGAGTTGCTCGCGAGTTCCATCGCGGATCGCCTGACTGAGCGCGCGGCGCTCTTTCGCGCCGAACACGGTGCGTGGCCCACTGTTGACGACTTCTGGAAGGGGATCGATACGACTCCGATCCATAATCCATTGAATGGCTCAGCAATTATAGTGAAACTCGGAGGGAACGCCGATCCAGCGCGAGTTGGCTGGCTGCTCGACGAAGTAACGGGGCGGGTCTACCCAGGAGTTCTTTTCCATTACGGACTCCAAGATCGGCCCGCGACAACTCGGCCAACAGGCGACTGAAACCCGGACGTCGCTAGTATTTTTGCAGGCGGCGAATGAGGCGAATGAAACCGGTATCAGGGGGTCAAATGGCCTTCCTGCGCAGGGAGAAGCGGTCGGCAGCGTTCGCTTGGCGATATTTCGCTACCGATGCAATTGGCCGCGACAGGTTGTTCCAATGCACGACTCGAAAAAGTCGTGCATTTCCGTGCGGTTTCGTGCATTTCTGCGATGGCGGGGTCGCCAGTGCGGTGACGTTGTGACCGGATTGCACGATTGGCCGGCCATCGTGGATTCGCTTGTGAATGGAGGTCCGGATCAGGTGGGCAGGCTGGTGAATTGCCGGTTGCGCACGTTGATCGTATCGATGATGCTGATGCTTCCGTTGCCGTCCACGTCGTTGAAGATGGAATAGGCGGGCGAACCGGCGGAATTGAATTGCAGATTTCGGGTTGCGACGGTGTCGATAATGTTTACCGCGCCGCTTCCGTCAACGTCGCCGGGGAGGATGTTCACATTGAAGTTGAAGTCGCCGCCGGCCGCGCCGCCTGATGGGAAGGCGCCCGAACCGTTGTTCCATGCACCATTCAGCGGTTTGCCCGCTGCATCGGTGACGGCATTGACGCCGGTCGAGGCAAGCGTCAACAGAAGCTTGTCGGCGCCGAACGGGACGGCGAATGTCCAGGTGGCGGTGAAAGTCGCGGCATTATAGCTGAAGCCACTGGCGGTATAGGCGGCGATGTTCACGCCGGTAATGCTCAGCGAGTTTTGCGTGATATTGACCGCTTCGGTGAACGTGATCGAAATCGTATCGAGATTGATCCACGGCAGATCCGTGAGTTGGGCAGGGCCGGTGGGGATGGCGTAGCCGCCGGCATCGGGGAAGGCCGAGGTCCATTGCGACGATCCGAATGACACGCCGGCCACTTGCGGAGCGATGTCGACGGTGCTCGCCACATTGGAGAATGCGGAGCTGCCGGCGGCATTGACGGCGCTGACGCGGTAGTAGTATGTCACGCTTGGGGAAATGGCATTGTCTGTATATTGCGTGCTGTTTGCCGGAAGCAGGACGCTGAGATCAATGACGGCGAAATTGCTGCTGGTGCTGCGCTGGAGGAGGAAACCGGTTTCGTTATTGGAGTTGTCGCTCCATGTCACGATCGCAGTTGGCGTGGTGGATTGCGACATGCCGCTCGACTGCGCCGAGGAAAACAGCGAGCTGACCCGCAATGTGCCGACAGGGGCCGGCTGTGTGGTGGCAATGGAGAAAAGCTCCCGCCCCAGGGCGGCATCGCGTTCGGCAAACAAAAGCGAATTGCCCAAAAGCGCCATTGGAGCGCCGACGGGGGTGACGGCGGCAGTATCGATTGTCGCAGCCTGCACGGTCCCGGCAAACGTCCCATCAGAACGCCAGATGTGGTATCCGTCGTAATAATAGAGCACGCCGCCGACATTCAGCATGTATGGTTGGGCGATTCCGAGGGTCAGATCGCGAATGCGCGATGTGCCGGCGGCGGTGCCGTCGGTGCGCCATAACCCGTTGCGGGAATCCGTCGGGCCGTCCAGCGCTGTAAAATAGGTGATTCCGCCGGCGGCGAAAAAGTTGGCTGGATCAGACGACGCAGACCCGGGATCAATGTCGGCCACGCGCATGGTGCCGGCGGAGGTTCCGTCGCTGGACCAGAGTTCAGCGCCGTCGACGGCGTCAGACCCGGAGAAAAAGAGCCGGCCATTGGCGACGGCAAGATTCAGGACGGCTTGGCCGGTGCCCGCAAAGCTCTGAACCAATACTGTCCCGCTGCTGCTTCCGTTACTCTCCCACAGGCCCCAGGATGTGCCATTATTGGCGGCAAAATAGAGGGTTCCATTGTAATTGACGAACTCACTGGCATAGGACGCGCCTGAGGGATTTATATCGGCAACCATCTGCGTGCCGGCGGTGGTTCCATTGCTGCTCCAAAGTTCCTGTCCGTGCGTTCCATCGTCGGCGGCGAAATACAAGGTTCCATTCACGTCAGTGGGAACCGCCGCGGGGAAACCGGCCGGCGCTGTAATCACACTCGCGATGGAAAGCTGAATGGTATTGGCGCCATCGGTGCGCCAGAGAGTTGCCGGCCCGGTACCGTTGCTTTGCACAAGGAAATAAAGATAGCCGCCGGAGACGGTGGGGTAGGTGATCGTGGATGATCCGGTGCCGGGGGTGAGGTCCTTGACGAGCGATTCATTGCCCGGCGTTCCGTTGCTGGTCCAGAGTTCGGTGCCATGCGTTGAATCGGAATTGGAGAAGTAGAGAGCGCCGTTGAAGGCAATCAGGTTCCCGGTTGCCGGCCCGACGGCGACGGTGCCGCCGCTGGTTCCGTCGGTTTGGAATAAAGTGGAGGCGCCGGCGGAATTGGTGGCAATGAAATAGACGGCACTGTTGAACGAGACAAAATTGACCGGATTGGAATCGGCAGTATGAAGGTTGATGTCCTTGAAGAGCGTGGTGCCGGTAATTGTTCCGTCGCTTCGCCAGAGCTCATTTCCATGGACGCCGTCGTTTGCGTTGAAGAAGAGTGCATTGCCAAACACCGAATCAGTGATTGCCTGAGTAGACCCGGCAACCACGGCGGTTCCCTGGACAGTGCCGTCGGACGACCAGAGACTCGTGCCGTTGGTTCCATTAAAGAACAGGCGGTTCCCGACAGCAACCGGCGTTTGATAATTCGGCTGGGTTGATGTCGAGCCGGGTATGTTTTCAATCGACTGCGTGCCCGCCAGCGTTCCGTCGCTCTTATAAAGTGTGGCGACGGTGTTCATTCCAGCGAAATAGAGCGTGCCATTCACGTTGACAAGCCCGGTGGGCATGAACCCGGTCGCGATTTCGACGGTGCCGGCGGCGGTTCCATCGGTTCGCCACAGGCCGACATTTTGATTGTTGTTAGCGCCGAAATAAACGTAATTGTTAAAGACCGCGAGGGACTGAATGATAGGGGCGTGGTCCACTGGATCGATGTCAGCAACCAGCGCCGTCCCCGCGGCAGTTCCATCGCTGCTCCACAGTTGCCGGCCATGAATATTATCGTTCGCCACAAACATCAGCTTCCCGTTATAGGCAGTCAGATTTGAGGGGAACGAGCCGTTGGCGCCAGCGAAGATGTCTGCGACCATGCCGGTCCCGGCGACCGTGCCATCGGTTGCCCATAGTTCCAAACCATGAGTGCCGTCGGAACCGCCGAAGAACGTGCGATTGCCTGCTACAACGAGCGAAACCGGGGCCGAAAGATATTGCAGCGTTGTTGTGACGGTAGCGAGTTTGGCCGTCCCGGAGGACGTGCCATTGCTGCTCCACACACTCAAACCGTCGGGCGTGAAGATCAGCGTGCCATTCATGTTGACCATCGCGCAAGCCGTGCTCGATCCACTGACGCCAAGGTCATAGACCAGTTGCGTGCCGACGGCAGTTCCGTCGCTGGTCCATAGTTGCGAATTGCCGTCGCTCAAGAAGTATAAGTGACTTCCGCTCACCGTCATGACAGTCGGCGTGCCGTTGGTATATGTAATGAGGGTGGTGCCGGCGGCGGTTCCATCGGTCTGCCATATTCCCCAATTACCTGATGAATCGTGGGCGGCGAAATATCCGAGCCCATTCATGGTCACAATCGCCGTCGGATCAGAACTTGAGGCCGTTGGCGACGAGGGTGTGGTATTGATGTCGGCCACGAGGGATGCGGTTTGGGCAGGAAGCGTGGTCGCCTGGGCGGTGTTGCTGTAGCCGCTGGGACTGTTCGCAGTGAGGGCGCGAATGCGATATTGATAGACCGTGTTTGGCGCTGCGGTCGTATCGGCATATGACGTGACATTGGCAGCGACAGTGCCGATCTGAATAAACGGCCCGTCGAGCACGGCCCGCTCAATGGAAAACTGGGTTTCGTTGCTGGAATTGTCGATCCATTGGAGGTCGATTTCGCTGGACGAAACGGCCGCGAGTTGAAGTCCCGACGGCGCTGTGGGAATGGTTGTGGGGACAACGACAGGACCGACTGCCGCAAACGCCGAGTTGCCGGCGGCGTTGAAGCTGCGAATGCGATAGTAGTAGGTCAATGACGGCGCGACGGTTGTGTCGCTGTAGGCGGTGGCGTTGGCCGCAAGCGTAAACGTCGCGTCGATCGTCGAGAAGTTGGCGACGAGGCTGCGCTGAAGGGTGAAGCCGGTTTCATTGTTGGAATTATCCGCCCAACTCAGGTCCACTTCCAAGCCGGATTGGCTGCCGCCCGCCGCAACCGCCGCCAGGCGTGCCGGGGCCGCCGGGGCGCCGGTGGTTGCCGAGCTGACGGTGACCGCAGCCGATGTTCCGCCGGCATTTTGCGTATAGATTCGATAGTAATAGGTGGTGCCCGGCACAATGCCGGTGTCATTGAAATGCGTCGCGCCACCGACCAGCACGACTGTCTCGTCGATGGTCGTAAAGCCGCTGCTGGTGCTGCGCTGGATGCGGACGCTGGAATCGGTGTTGGTTGGACTATCGGCCCAGGTCAGGTCGATCTCCTGGCTGGAAACCGTGAGCGCCAGCGGGGATGTGACCGGCATCGGCGGCAGTGGCGGGGCGGATGCGGGTATTGTCCACAATTCCGTGCCGTTGGAATCCGAACCCGCGTAAAATGTCGCGCCGTCAACGACAAACCCGGCTGTTGGAATTGTGCTCCCGGCCGCAAGCTGCACTGTGCCGGCCGGCGTTCCGTCGCTGATCCAAAGGTTGGACGCCTGGATGTAAAGCGTGCCGCCGACATTGACCATCGCGGTCACGCCGTGCCCGGAATTGTCGGCAATATTCGCCAGCGCCTGCGTGCCGGCCACTGTCCCGTTTGTTTTCCAGAGTGTAAAGCCGTTGGCCAGGCTCGAACCATTGGCAATGGCGACGAATATTTCGCCGTTGACTTCAGCGAAGGCTTCGGGTCCCTGATTGGAATTGGTCATCTGGGCGAGGGCAACTGTCCCCGCTGCCGTACCGTCGGTGCGATAAAGAATGGGAGCCTTGCTCCCCAATGCGCCCATAAAGAAGGCATAGCCGGTGCTTGACGAAATATAAGTTGGAAGTTTGGCAAAGCTCCAGCCGTATGTGAACGCAAAAGGCTGCGATGTCGTTGGATCGATGACCGAATGCGTATTTGCCGATGTCCCATCAGAGAACCACAGCGCCCCGGCGGTGGTGCCGTCGCTGGCGCCAAAGACGATCCCGGTCGGGACGGGCGTGATCGCCCACGATCCGTAGCCATTGTTGATCGCCGAACTGCCCGCGCCGGGATTGACATCCTTGAGCATGATTGTCCCGGCCACCGTTCCATCCGACACCCACGGCTCATATCCGTGGGTCCCATCATTGGCATAGAAGAACAGCCGATTGACGCTGACAGTCGGGCCGTAAATGAGGTTATTGTTGGCGGCCAGGATCGTGTAGGTGCCGGCGGCTGTGCCATCGCTGCGCCACAACTGCGGTCCGTTGGATTGCTGCGTCGTGAAAATCAGCACGCCGTTCACGCTGTACATGCCGGTGATGGTCGTGCTGAAGGCCGCCACCTGATGCGTGGACGAAGCCGTGCCGTCGGTTTGCATCAAGTTGCCGTTCAGGACAAAGAAGATGGAGTTTCCGACGACGGCGCTGGGCGCCACGCTGGCGGGCGAAACGAGGCTCAGCCCTTCGGGGGTGCCGTCGCTGATGTATAGACCATATCCTGCAGCGCCGGTGGCAAAGAATGCGGCATCGTGATGGAATGGAAAAAACCCCGAGGGATTTGAAGAATTGGGCGTGGAATTAACATCATCGGCCAGCACGGTTCCAGCGGCCGTTCCGTCACTGCGCCACAATTCGGTGCCATGCAGGCCATCATTGGCGTTGAAATAAACTTCGCTTCCGGAAACGGTGAAACCGGCCGGCGCCGAACCTCCCGCGCCGCTGTCAATGTCCGCCAGGAGCGAAGTGCCGGAGGTGGTTCCGTCGCTCGTCCATAATTCCGTTCCATGAACGGCATCGGTTGCGCTGAAGAACAGGCGGCTTGCGCCGACGGTTAACTGTGATGCCCCGGGAACGGCGGCCACTTCGACAGTGCCGCCCGGCGTCCCGTCGCTGGTCCAAAGCTGGTTTCCGTTGTTGATGAAATAAAGCTGCGAGTCGAAGGAAACCAGCGAAGTGGCAATCAAACCGGACATGACAGACATCGTTCCCCCGGCAGTGCCGTCGCTTTCCCAAAGCGCGCCGTCGGGCGTGGTGAAGAAGGCATAGCCGTTGACATTGGTGATATTCGCGGGGGCAGAGCTGGTCGGTCCGGCGGAGATATCCTTAACCATGACCGTACCACCCGCCGTGCCGTCGCTTTCCCACAACTCAAAGCCATGGACTCCGTCGTTTGCGGTGAAAAACAACGTGCCGCCAACGTTGGTCAGCGAGGGAATACCGCTGCTGGACGTGCCGGGATTTATGTCTTTCACGATGACGGTTCCGGCGGCGGTTCCGTCGCTCTTCCAGAGCTCAGCGCCATGCACGCCGTCGTTGGCGACAAAGAAGAGCGTGCCGAACACGTTGGTTAAAAGCGTTGGACCGGATGAACCTGTGCCGGGGTTGATATCGGCGACAAGGGAGGTTCCCGCCGCCGTCCCATCCGAACGCCATAATTCGACGCCCTGCGCTGAGGTAGAGGCGGCAAAGTAGACGGCATTATTAATCGCCACCCCGGCCCCGGAGACGGTCAGGCTCATGATGGCGTGGGTACCGGCAACCGTCCCGTCGGTGCGCAGGAGCTGAGTGCCGTTGGAGAAAAGCAACGTGTTCCCAAGCGCGGCAAGAATCTGAATCGAAGAGGCGGTTGATAGAAGCACAGTGCCAGCCGCCGTACCATCGGTCTTGTAAAGCGCTTTGCCGCCAGAACTGATTGCGTTGACGAAATAAATACCGCCCGTGACCGGCGTGTACTGGGCGGTCGCGGAACTCTGTGTGCCGGGGAAAATGTCGTCAAGCAGGCTTCCGCTTTGCGAAGTCGTTTGTTTGCCGGATACCAGAACCGTGGATCCCTTCGAAGTGGATTGGGGTGCTGGGGATTTAGCGGCCGGCGTTGGCGCGGGGCTCTTGACCGGAACTGGTTTGACCGGCGCAGGTTTGACCGGAGCTTTTGCCGGCGGGGTTGGTTTCTTGGACACAGTGGGGCTAACCGGCGATTTGCTTGGCGATGTTCCTGGGAGCGAACTCTTGCCCACGAGAATATTACCGGCAACCAGCGACACGGAAAACTGCCCGACGACGCCCGCCGGAATTGCATTACCCGCCACGTCGCGCACTTGCGACGCCTGCATGTTGACCGAATACGTGCCGTTGTCGGCCGAATCCCAGGCGCCGCCGGGGGCGGCAACGCGATAAGTCGCCGTTCGTGGTGATCCGTTGGTGCTGGTATCGACCGAAACAAAAGCCGCCGCCGCGGTGTAGCCATTGGGGCCGGTGACCGTCAAATTGCTGCCATTCAAGGAAGAAACGTCCAGGCCGCTTGTCGCATCGGAATAGGTGACGGTGAAGGTCAGTGTCGTTGCGCCGCTGGTGACCGCCGGCGCGTTGAGAGCCGCCGCGGGAGGGGTTGTGTCGACCGTGATGGTTGTATTTGGGCTGTTGGGCGAACGGTTTCCCGCGGCATCTTCGGTCCAGGCGTAGATGGAGTGCGTGCCATCGCGCAACGCGCCTCCGCTGCCCGGATAGACGTCGGTCCCACCAAAGGGAAATCCAACGACGAGGTCAGGCCGGCCGTCGCGGTTCAGATCGGCGGCCAGAACCTGGCTCATATTACTGGTTGTGGATACCAGCGTTACCGGCGGTCCAAAAGCGCCCGTGCCGTTGCCATAATCAACCACCAGGCGCCCAAAGGCCGAGTTCACGTCGTAGGTGGAGATTAAATCCGGATTCCCGTCGCCGTTTATGTCAGCGACAGCAACTGGATTGGGCGTGTATGTCGGCACCAGATCAAATCCGTTGCCGCCAAACGACCCATCGCCGCGGCCCAGCAAGACAACGATGGAAGCTCCGCCGGGAACGATCAGGTCGGGCTTTCCATCATGATTGACATCGGCGGCGGTAATGTCGTTGATGCTGGTTCCACCTGCCAGCGGATAGGATGCGAATTGTTTTTCAATCCCATTGCCCTGATTGAGGAAAATTGCAACCGCAGAATTCGCGCTCGATGTCCCAACGAGCGTTCCTCCTTCGGGGACGGCCAGGTCTGGTTTGCCGTCGCCGTTTAGATCCCCGACATAAAACGACTCGGCGTCGCCGATGCTGATCTGGTTGGTCGGCGCGCCGAAAGTTCCATCGCCTTTGCCGAAGAGCGTATAAATTGATCCGTTGGAATTGCTTGACACTACCAGGTCGAGCTTTCCGTCGCCGTCCATGTCAGCGAGTTGTCCACCGCCAAGCCTGAAACTCACCGTTTGAGATAAGGGGGCTTGAAACGTACCGTCCCCATTACCCAGAAAGACGTTCACGCTGGTATTGGAAGTGACGTCGTCAATATCGAGGGCGACGATATCGGGTTTGCCGTCACCATTGACGTCGCCGACCAGCACCGTTGCCCCATAACTGTTAAAGGTTGTCGTGAGGTTGATTGCAGGCCTGAAGGTGCCATCGCCGTTCCCCAGCGAGACGGTGATGGTTGAGCTGGTAAATCCTCCGACGACGCCCTCGGCGCCGATAATATCGGGAATGCCGTCGCCATTGAGGTCGGCGGCGACAACCGTGCCGTCTGCCGCGGCCCCGGGGATTTGTGTTGGGGTCGTTTCGATCGTGCCGGCCGGGTTGAAAGCAACGAGGTGCGAACCGGCACCAGTGACATTTGCCGAAACGCCACCCCCATCAACGCCGTACCCCTCCAAATGAACCACGCCGGGTCCGTTGGAGGTCACGTCAAAGCCGGGTGTGGTTGCGTTGGTGACTCCATCAGAATGACTGCTTCCACTGTCGCTGGACGGGTCAAGAGTAGGCGCGGGCGGCGCGGCCGGGGCAACCGTGTCGATCGTGACTGACAGTGGCGCGCTTGGGGTGGATTCATTTCCAGCCGCGTCGACTGATGTCTCCGTGAAGGAATAGGTTCCATCGGGGAGGTTGCCGCTGGTGAAACTGCCTGTTGCGTAGCTGGTGCTGACCAGCACCCCATTGCGATAGACGCGGTAATAGGGCGTGCCGGCCATCGTGAAAATCGGCGCGACAACGTTGGTGATGTTATCCGTATTGCTGAAGCCCGAATCGCTGGCGGCCTGCAGGTCCGGCGCCACCGGCGCTGCAGGCGCCGTTGCATCGATCGTGATCGACAGCGCGGCAGAAACCGTCCCTTGAGCGCCGCCGGCGAAAATCCGGCGGGCCGTAATCGAATGCGCGCCGTCGGCAAGCGCCATCGCGCCATTTGTCGTGACGAGTGTGGTCGTGCCGCTGGCAATGGCCGACCCAATTGCCACGCCGTCGGCGTAGATCGTTATGGTATCGCCGGAGGCTGTCCCGCCAACGGAAAATTGCAGCGCTTTGGCAGGTGAGGCATTATTGAAATTGGTGATGCCGTCGGTGGAGGAAATGCCTGTATCGGCGGCCGCGACCAGCACCGGCTTGGCCGGGGCGAGGGTGACGTTAAATGTTCCCACAACATTGGCGGCGACATAGTTTCCGGCTATGTCACGCACCTGCGATGCCTGCATCGAGACGCTGTAATTCCCGTCGACGCCGGTTGCAGGAATAACAACGCTGTAGACGGCGTTAACCCCGTTTCCTGTGGCCGTCGTTGAAACGAGACTGGCCAATTGGCTGTTGGCAGTGCCCGGGCCAAGGACCAGAAGATTATTGCTGCCGATGGAGGCGGGGTCGATCCCGCTGCCAACATCGGAATACGCAACAGTGAACTGATAAGACCCGGAATTGAGGCTCGTGACCTGCGGCGCGTTCAGAACGGCGGTTGGAACTGATGTATCGAGGGTGATCGGCGTCGTCGCGCTGTTGGGCGAGCGGTTTCCCGCCAGGTCCTCCACCCAGGCATACATCGAATGCGCGCCATTAGGCAGCACGCCGCCAGTCTGCAAAACCGTTGCTACCGATTGCGATGCGCCAGCGACGACGAAATCCGTCCGCTTGTCGCCATTCACATCGGCGATCTCCAGATCGGTCGGGCGGTTGATGGTGGCCAGGCTCGATGTCGGCAGGAAAGTACGATTTCCGCCGTTGTAAATGATGTTGATCGCGCCGGGGGTTGTCGTGTCGTTGGTGGCTGAGGCGATGGCCAGATCGGGTCGGCCGTCGCCATTAAAATCGCCGATTTGAACATTCCCCACAGTGTTGCTGGGGAGTGTGATTGTTGTGCTGGTTGCGAACCCTTTGGAAACGCTGTTCCATAGAATGGTCAGACTGCTCTGGCCCGTGGCAGCGACCCGGGTTAATTCCACCAGGTCGACCAATCCGTCACCGTCGAAATCGGCCGCACCGGCGAGAATCGTATTCGCCGGAAGATTCACCGAGTAAGGATTGCTGAATACGCCTGTCGTGGTGGGTTCCAGAACCAGCCCAAGATATCCGGGATTATGCCCGCCGCTTGCGAAAACATCCGTCTGCCCGTTGTGAAATATATCAGATGTTACAAGGGTTACCGGTTGTGTCAGCGGAATGCCGGGAGTGGGTCCGGCGGTGAACGTTCCGTTTCCATTGCCGAGAAACAGCCATGCGATCCCATCGCCCGTAACGATGACATCGGCGAGATGATCCTGATTAAAATCGCCCGCTACAACCTGGACCGAACCCGTTTGCAGGATGACGCCGGCTGTGAACGTCCCGCTGCCGGTGCCCAAATACACCCGAGTGGTGTTATCGACGCCGGTAATCACCAGGTCGGCTTTTCCGTCCCCGTTGAAATCGGCGGTTGCAATCGACATCGGGGCAACCGTCAGCAACGTGACAGGACCGGCGGTATAGGTGCCGTCCCCGTTACTGAAGAAGACTGAAAGTTTGCTCTGATCGGGGGCGGCAACCACCAGATCGGGCTTGCCGTCGCCGTTGACGTCGCAGGTGATGAGGATGGGCATATTGCCCGTGGCAACGCCGCTCAGCGCAGGCGGATTTGAGAATCCCGCTGGCGGCGCGAAGGGTATTGCATATTGCCCGGCCACCGGCGCGGCGGCTGACAATCCGCCTCCATCGGCGCCCGTGCCTTCCAAATGAACCGTGCCCGGTTCATTGGCAGTAATATCAAATACTGGCTGCGCCACATTGGTGATTCCATCGCTGTTGCTCGGCCCATTGTCGTTGGCGGGATCGAGCTTCGGCGGCGCGGGAGCCGCGGGTGCGACAGTATCAATCGTAATTGACAATCCCGCCGAAGGGGCTGATAGCGCGCCGCCGACTGGCGTCTGGCGCGCAGTGATGGCGTGTGTTCCATCGCTCAGCGTGGTCGAGCCATTGGTGGTTACAGTCGTCGTTGATCCGGCGGCTGTTGCCGATCCAATTAACGTTCCATCCGAATAGATGGAAACCGCCGCACCGGCTGTTGTATTAGCGACGAGGAACTGCAGCGCCTTTGCGGGCGTGGAATTGTTGAAGTTTGTGTAATTGTCGTTGGAATACAGGCCCGAGTCCGTCGCGGCCAACAGATCCGGCTGGCCCAGGGAATCGACCGACGCCGTGAAAGTCGCCAGCACCACTCCCGCCGCCACATTGCCTGCCACGTCGCGCACCTGCGATCCCTGCAGCGTGATTGTATAGGTGCCATCGGCACTGCTTCCCCAATTGCCATTTGGCGCGCTCACCTCGTATGTCGCCACGCGCGGCGATCCATTGGTGGCTTGACTCACCGACAACAACGCCGCCGGCTGCGAATATCCGTTTGGCCCGCTGACAACGACATCGCTCCCATCCAGGCTCGTCACGTCAATTCCATCCGAAGCGGCGTAGCTGACGGTAAACGTGTAGCTATCCAGGCCCGCGGCAGTGACGTTTGCCGCTGATGCGGTCGCAGTTGGCAATGCAGTCACGATCGTGACCGCCGACGCAGCGCTTGGGGCGGATTCGTTTCCCGCGGCGTCAATTGCCGTTGCGGTAAAGGCATAGGTTCCGTCGGCCAGGGCGGGGCTGGCATAGACGGTGGACCCATACGCGCTCACCAGCGTCCCATTTAGATAGACTTGGGAATAAGGACTGGCAGTGAGATTGAATGAAGGGGTGGCAATATCCGTAATTCGATCGGAGCTGCTAAAACCACTGTCGCTGGCGGCCTGCAACTGCGGCGCGGGGGGAGCAGGCGGCGCGATTGTGTCGATGGTGACTTGCAGGGGAGCTGAGGGCGCGGTCGAAGCGCCGCCGGGGGCAGTTTGCGTGACGGTGAATGAATGCACGCCGTCCGGCAGAATCGTGCTGCCATCGGTGGCGACAATTGCGCCCAGGCCGCCGGCGACAGTTGAACCGATGGCCGTGCCGTCGGCGAAAAGCGTGAGGGTTGCACCAGGATCCGTGTCGGAAATGACGAATTGAAGCGCCTTTCCCGGCGCGGAATTGTTGAAATTTGTCAGATCGTCAGAGGAAGAAACGCCTGAATCGCAAGCGGCCAGCAATGCCGGTTGAATCGGGGTTGCCGCAATCGAAACGGTGAAGCTGCCGATTACCCCGGCAGGAACGTAGTTTCCGGCGGAATCGCTCACCTGCGACGGCTGCATCACGATTGAGTAGACGGCACTGTCGCTCGGGTCCCAAACCCCGCCGGGCGATTGGACCTGGTAGGTTGCGGTCCGGCTGGTCCCGTTGGTGTTGTTGTCAACCAAAACAAAGTTGGCGCGTTGATTGAATCCATTAGCGCCTTCGACACGCACGTCGAAGCCGTCGAGATTCGACACCACTATCGGAACGTTGGACTGGTAGGTGACGGTGAACGTGTACGAAGTGCCTCCGGCGGCGTAGACATTCGATACCGTTGCCGTGGCCGTCGGGGATCCCGAGAGCAGCAGGCGGTTTTCAAGCTGCTCCGCGCACGCCTTCACGGCATTTTTCAGAGCTTGACTTCGATATCGCTGTTTGGCACACCCTTCAAGCCCATTGGACATGAACGATGACATGGAAACACCCCGTAAGTGGATTTGCCAACGAATATGATTGGAACCCCAACCATCACCGCGCCGCGGTTCATTGTTTTGAACGCATCGAAGCGTTTCATTCCATCCAGAAAGGACCGAATACGAAAGCTAACCGCAATGTTGCGCGACTTCAATCAAATTCACGACCTCTCATGTTTGCGGGGAACACCGGCGTCGCTCAACGGGCAATGTTTTGCAAAGTCGATCTGGTCACGGAACTCTATGAGCCCGCCGGCTTCTCATTTGGCTCGCGACCGCGCCGAGTATCTGCTGCGATCAGCAGTTTAGCCCTTCCACTCAAAGTCGAACTCGGTGGTCCGCCCGATTTCGTCACAAGTCTGCGCAACGCGGTACTTACTATCTTTGCCGGCGAAGGGCGTGATTGAGGGCTGGCTTAATTCGTCGGGAGCGGTGGTTTGGCATGTTTCAACGGGGCCTGTGGGCTTGTGGCCCACAGACGCCGACAAAAGGGGCGGACGCGTCGGAACCGGGGCCGGTCCGATTCTCTGGAAAACACATGAGGGCTATTTCCAAGCTCGATTTACACACGCCCTTGGGCGCGTATAACAGGTCTGCCCGGCACAAGTCGTGAATTGACCTGACGATACTGACTTAAATAGCAATAAATTGACAAATTACCCAATTTTTCGCCAAAATGGGTAAAAATGGGTAAAAACCGCCCTGGCGATGCGGAAATGAGGGTCCGGGTTACGCGCGAGCTCGAACCGTTTCCGGTCCTCGGTCGACGCGATCGGCAAGCCCATCGGAAATCCAAACCAATAGAAAGCGCGCTGCGGAGGAACCTCGCCAGCCGGATTTCAACCCGACCGGCGAGGCTTCTCCGCGCTGGCGGCTTTCCCGACATTTTACCCAGGACATTGGGTTACTTGGCCGCGGCCGACTTGGCGGCATTGCTCGGCGTGGCGTCGGCGTCCAAATCGCCCAGCGCGTATTGCAAACCGGCCAGATACTCCTGAAGCATCGGCTTGTCCCAATAGACATGCTCGGAATGGCCGTGGGCACAATAGAACACGCGGCCCTTGCCGACTTCGTGAATCCAACTGATGCCGTAATCATGATCGTACGGACGATTTTCGCCGCCCTTGATAGTGCTGGCATCGAGGCTGGTCAGCACATGCAGCTTGTCGCGCGACCAGGGGTCCTTCTTAAACGTGTAGGTTTCATCCTGGATTTCGAATGACTTGCCGTCAAAGCCGGCGGTGATCGGGCTCTTGGGATCGTCGATCTTCACGGTGACGTTGCCCCATGGATGCCCGTTGAAATAGCCGCCGATCACCTCGCCCCATTCGGGCCAATCGTAATAGGCGTCGGAGGCGGCGTGAATGCCGGCCAGTCCCTTGCCGTCCTTCACGAACTTGATCATGTTGTCAAAACGCTGCTTTTCCTTGGCCTTGTAGTCGGCGGCCTTGTCGCCGGCGTTGCGGGGAAGCATAAAATGGCCGGTCGTGCTGACCAGCATGATGGCGTCGTAGCCGCTCAGGTCATCGAAGACTGCGGGGTCGTTGTTGATGACAGAAGTATAAGCGCCGGTCTTCTCGCCCATCTTGGCGATGGTTTCCTCGCCCAGTTCGATCGAGCTGTGGACGAACCCCTGCGCGTTTCCGAAGATAAGCACCTTGCGCGCCTTTTTCGGGGTGGCGGGGGCCTTTTC
>DASRRM010000336.1:0-10396 GCA_035695715.1 Tepidisphaeraceae bacterium | reverse complement strand
CGCGCGGAACGCCCGACCTGCGAAAAACTCCCGTGCCAGGCAATCTAAGAGCGCCGCGCAAATCCGGGGCGGCGCGGCGGGCAACAGTTTTCCAAACCCGAAAACCTCTCGCGCCGCTTGCCCCGGCGTGGAGGCAACTGCGCGGAAAAAAATCGCTTCTGCTGATGCTTGTGGTCCTCATCGCTTTCCTCTCCACCGGTTGCCAGCCCGCCCACGTTCAGGAACCAATGCCGGCCGGATGGGCCGCTGATGATTCCCACGGCCATACCGAATTCTGGTATCAACTTCCCAACCGCGCGGTGGTGGGTAACGACGAAGTCTTCCACGGCCTTTTGCTTTACATGGATGGCTCCGACGCCTGCGCCGACTATCCGGCACGCGTTGCACTGCTTAAGTCACGCAAGCTTCTTCCGGCGGATTTCAATGAAAAAGCCAATGATGTGACCGATCGCGGCACGCTGGCGCTGGCGCTGGTGCGGATGCTGAAGATCGAAGGGGGCGTGAACATGCACCTGTTTGGCGCTATACCGCGATATGCCGTCCGCGCGCTCATCGTTCGCGGCGTTTATCCGCAATGCTCGCCCAATCAGGGCATCTCCGGGGGGCAGTTCGTCGGCATCATGCAAAAGGCCGAGGAATACGAGCACGGCAATCCCGCCGACGCCCCCGCGGCGAAATTGCCCAGCGAGATATTGCACCAGGGCGGCCCAATTGCCGCCGCCCGCGCCAAGCAAACGCCGATCCCTGCGGCCGGGGAGCCGGCGTATGCCGATGCAATTCCGCCGGAACTTTTTGTCGCGCAGCCTGCCTCGCTTGCGCGCAGTCTTACGCCGCCGGCCGATCCGCTCTATTTTGATATTGTCGCCCCACTGTGCGCTCCGATGTCGCAGCCGTTTTTTCTTGATGATGCATCATCCGCTGTCCCCGCGCCCGGCGCAGCCGTCGCCCCCGGCGCTGCGAAGAAGCTGAACATCATCATCACCGGCGTTGAGGGCGACTCAGCCGAGGTCCGCAAGAGCGAAGCCGACCCCTGGGGGCGGGCGCGGGTTGGCATGGTGGTTCACGACGCCGCCGAGTTTCGCACCGGCGCTAAAAGCGCCATTCGGTTCATCATCCCGCCCGACCAGACCTTCTCGCTCGATAGCCAGGGTTCAATCAAGGTTCTCGACGCCATCGGCACCGACAAGAAAGTGAAAACCGACGTCGGCCTGGTGCGCGGGCGCATGCGCTATGATGTCGCCAAGATAGCCGACACCGGCGCCCCGGTTCGCATCGAACAGGCGGGCATCGAGCACGATGCCACGATTCGCAGCCCCAACAGCGCCCTGGCCCTGCGCGGAACGAAGGTCAGTTTGTTTGACCAGCCGGGCTTTGACCCCGAAGCCATCAGCCTCACCGGCGCAGCGATCTACATTAACACCCGCGGCCAGCGGATTCCCTTTGGCGGCACCCGCCGCGCTGAAGTCAGCGGCGCGCGCACCAGTGCCGCCCAGCAGGCCTCCGACCGCACCAGCGCCATTCAGTCTCCCGAATTGTCATTCCAGGATTTCCAGAACCGCGAAACATCCATCCTCATTCAGCGCGGCGGTTTGGTGTATGGCGACGTGGTGGTCGGCGATCTTCACCTCAGCGATTTTCACAACCATCTGCCCGGCGCGCTCGATTTCGTGCTGCAATGGGGACCGACCGCCCAATCACGCATCAACGATTTAAACCTCGGCGTTTTCAGCCCGCTGAACTCCGCCAGCAAACCCGATTTCGTCGCCAACCCGCCCTATTATTATTCGCTTGCCCCAACCGATCCCGCGAACATCAGTCTCCGCGCAAAGCTGTATCCAATGACCAGTCCCAGCGGCGGCTCCATCTCGAAAAACAGCGTCGGCCCCTATGGCCTGGAACTGGCGTCCTGGCCGGCAAAGTATCCCGTCGGCACCTACAACATCGTCGTTTACGACCTGGTCGACTCGACATCACCTCCCAAAACCCAGACCAACCCCGTGACCTACACGATCGAAGTTTTCCTCAACGGCAGACAAGTCGGCGCTACCTACACAAATACCATCGGCCTGCTACAAACCAGCGGCGTAACAGTCAATATCCCTGCCAGCACAGCAGGCGCAACAAATGCGACTGCCACCGTGCCCAAGACTCCCAAAAAGCGATCGACGGCGAAGGCCGCGCCGCGGGTTCCCGCACCCACCAAGCCGGTGGTGCAGGTGCACGCGAAGCGATCGTGATCGATCGTTTTTTGGAGCGTTTTAATCTTCACGCCTCCGCAAGCGCGCAAGATCCTTCAGGATCTGCTTTGAAAGTGCTTCCGTAGGGTCCGCCTCGGCGGCCGCCAAGGCGGACCCTACAATTCGAATCGTTTTCATTCGTTGCAGATGCGGCGCAGCCTGCGCGGTTATGTAGGGTGGGCGTACTCGCCCACCGCGTTTCGCACGCCAGGCGAGAAAACGGTGGGCGAGTACGCGCGAGTACGCCCACCCTACATAACCGAGCCATCTGCGCGCCAGGGTCGGAATATCTCCAGAGCCTTATTTTCCCGCTTTCACCGCCGCGTCGGCATGGGCCAGATGCACCCGCGCCACATCGCCCATGTAATCGTCGCCCGCGTATTTCTCCGCCGCCAGGCGGATGTGCTGCTTCGCCGAATCGGCCCGGCCGGATGCTTCATCGAACAGCCCAAGATACAAATGCGCATAAAAGAGACGCTCCTTTAATTCCGCTTCACCCGGCTTTCCCGCATTGGCCGCGTCCATTACATCCTGCTCGGTTCCCTTGCCGGAAAACAGCGCATAAATCTGCATCATCGGCACCCGGCTGTCGCCGTGAATGGCGATCAGTCCTTCGCGCGCCTTCTCGATAGCCGATAGCCGCGCGACGCACAAAAAATCCCACACGGCATTTTCCACATCCTCGGGATTCACCGTCTTGTGCAACTCAAATTGCTTGGCGCCCCTGGCGAATTCACCGGCATAATAAAGCGAAATCCCGCGCTGCCAATGATACGGCCCGCGGGCCGGATTCAGCTCGATCACCTTGTCGAAATCGGCCACCGATTCCTTGAAATGGCCCGCGCGAAATTGGTCTTCGCCACGCCGCTGGAAAGCCGCGGCGGATTCCGGGGCGAGGGCCAGCAGGCGATTGTCATCATCAATCGCCGCGTCATATTCATGGCGGGCCTGGTGAATTTGCGAGCGCAGAACGTACGCCGACGCGTTTTTCGCGTCGGCGGCAACCGCCTGATCGGCCAGCTTCAATGCTTGTTCTTTGTCGCCGGCTTGCAGCGCCCGGGCGGCCGCGTCGAGCACGTCATTGGGGCCAGCAGCGAATGAACTGGAGTGGAACGGGACCAGAAAGATTATAATCGCCGCGACTAATCCACCATGGCGTAATAACATGATATTGTTAGCGACCGGGATCGTGTGCGTTGTCCAGTGCCCGATGGCTGGACCATTGGGTTTTAGGCGGAAAAGACGGTCCGCATTGCGGACCCTACGAAGAATCGAAGCGCCAAATCGTGCATGGTCATTTAAACTTTGCCAGCGATGCATTCATGATCACGGCCACTTTCACATGCCCGCGCTGCTTTCACAACAGCCCGATCAAGTCGGGATCGAAGTTCTGTCCCCATTGCGGGCTGCCCGATGCGCAGGAATCGGCCGCCGATACCTCGCCATTGGAAATCGCCGTCGGCAGCAACACCTATCGCGTTCACGATCGCCTGGCGATCGGCTCGGTCTGCACGGTTTACCGCTGCCACTTCACGCGCGATGGCTGCGAGGTGGAAGGCATCTGCAAAATCGCGCGCGATCCCCGTGCCAATGCCCTGGTGGGCAATGAGGCGAAGATCCTGCGGCAGCTTCACGTGAACGATCCCGGCGCGCAATTCACGCCTTTCCTCCCAGCCGTGCAGGCAACGTTCGGCGTTGACGACGGCGCGCCGGCTCTGGCCCGGCAGGGAAACATCCTGCGCATGCACCCTGCCATTGCTTCCCCCGATGAGCTGTACACGCTGTTTGAAGTAAAAAGCCAGTACGCCACGGGCCTGGATCCGCGCGACATGGCATGGATCTGGCGGCGGCTGCTTAGCATCCTGGGATACGTTCATTCGCAGGGCGTGGTGCATGGGGCGGTGTTGCCGATGCACGTGCTGATCGAGCCGCGCGAGCACAAGCTGGTGCTGGTGGACTGGTGCTGCGCGACCACCGGCCCCGCCGCCGACCGCGCGCCGGTGAAAATCATCGCCGGCGGATTCAAGTCCTGGTACAAGCGGGAGTCAGTCTCCACATTGCCACCCACGCCCGCGCTCGATATCGCGCTGGCCGCGCGATGCATGATCGATCTTCTCGGCGGCGACGCGGTGCGCGGTGAATTCCCGGCAACCATCGATCATGCCATCCGGCGGCATCTGACGCGCTGTTTGGACGGCGGCGCGGGCGGCCGCGCCGATGCGTGGAAACTGCTGAGCGATTTCGATGTGCTGATCGGCGCGCTCTGGGGTCCGCGCGAATTTCGTGCGCTCCCGATGCCGAGCAAACAATAGTACGTGAATCTTACAAACTTAGACCTCCTAACAAGACACTGAAAGTGAACGCCAAGGCGCCAAGGACGCCAAGAAAAGCCGCCAACAATTCAATGCATACTTCTCTTTTCTTTCCGAACTTGGCGTACCTGGCGTCTTGGCGTTCAACCCATTTTGTTAGAGGCTTTTATCAGGAGACACCATCATGGGAAGCGGAATCTGGTCACCTTCAACGTACAACGATCGCGTTGCCGCGCGCTCTGTCGCCGGGACCGACACGTTCGATTACAGCAACAAAGCCATTCAGTCCGGCAACCTCCGGCCGCATCAGACGCTCGACCCTCAGGGCCTGCAGATGCGCGAAAGCCGGGACAGTGCCGAGCACCCCACGTCGAACTCCATCATCATCAGCCTGGACGTGACCGGCTCGATGGGGAAAGTTTGCCGCGGCATTCACGATGATCTGCCGCAGCTTCACGAGTTGCTGCTCGGCCATCGCTACATTCCGGATCCGCAGATTCTGTTTGGCGCGGTGGGCGATGCCACCTGCGACCAGGTGCCGTTGCAGGTCGGGCAGTTTGAATCCGACAACCGCATGGACCAGAATCTGGAAAATATGATTCTCGAAGGCGGCGGCGGCGGACAGAAAACCGAATCTTACGAATTGATGCTCTACGTCGCCGCACGCCACACGGCAACCGACTGCTGGGACAAACGCCGTCACAAGGGATATCTTTTCATGATTGGCGACGAGATGCCTTACCCGTTCGTGAAGGCCGCCGAGGTGAATCGCGTGATGGGCGAAGCGCTCCAGGCCGACATCCCGCTGCAAACGATCGTCGATGAAGTGAAACAGCGCTATCACGTTTACTTCATCATTCCCGGCGGTGCATCGTATGGCAGCGATCAACAGGTTCTCGGCTATTGGACGCAGCTAATGGGCGCCGATCGCGTGATTAAACTCGACACGCCGGAGGATACCTCCGAATCGATCGGCCTGACGATCGGCATCAACGAAGGCGCCATCACTTTGAACGACGGCGTGGCGCAAATGCAGCGACGTGGTGTTGTGGGTCGGGCCATCGACCGGATTTCCAAAGCCCTGACTGGCGTGACGCCGGCGGGACCGACGGTGAAACCGGACCGGCCGCGGAGGCTGTGAGCGGGGGCGGATTGATCGCGCGGTGGCGGTATTACGTTTGCGCGTCATTCTCGCGCGCGACGAATTTTTACACCGCAATATCGCAAAGAAAAATGGAAGAGAACAGGGTCGAGTGCATTATTGGAACTTTGCGTCCTCTTTGCGTTCTTGGCGCCTTTGCGGTTAAAGCGCGTCGTGCGCTTCTCGAAATATAAGTTCGCTTCGCCGCGCGGTCCGTGGGCTTCCGCCCTCGGCTATCAAGGATTTGGAAGATTCACGTTCGTGGAGACGCAGCATCGTGTAACCCAGTCGCGCGGATGACTGCTCCAAACAAAACATTCGACTGGCCGGTTTTCTTTGATAGCCGGGGGCGGAAGCCCACGGACGCGACGCGCTCCCCCACCCGTGCCCAACCCCCGCGCCATTCTCGTCGTGGACCTTGCCTTTGGTGATTGCGGGAAAGGCACGATCATCGAATACCTCGCCCGCACGCAAAATGCCCGCGCCGTCGTGCGCTTTAACGGCGGCCCGCAGGCCGGGCATAACGTCGTCACGCCCGATGGCCGGCATCATACGTTTTCACAATTCGCCAGCGCGGCATTCGTGCCGGGCGTGAAAACCATCCTTTCGCGTTTCATGCTGATCGAGCCTTACGCGATGCTGAATGAAGCGTCGCATCTGGCGCAATTGGGCGTGCGCAATCCGATGGCCAGCCTTGTGATCGACCGGCGCTGCCTGGTCATCACGCCCGCCCAGCAGGCCGCCAATCGCCTGCGAGAAATCGCCCGCGGAAAGGGCGCCCACGGCACCTGCGGCATGGGCATCGGCGAAACGATGCAGGATGCGATCGACCATCCCGATCTCGCGCTAAACGCGGGAGATTTATCCCATCGCGACACGGTGATTCGAACACTGCGCACGATACAGGCGTTGAAAGTCGAACAACTTCGCGAGGCAATTCGCGATTTCGCCGTCGATGCGCCGGCAAGACCAACCAACCCTGCGCAAACGGCTACTTCGGTTGTCGGCACGTCCGCACAACCTGCGGCTATTCATGGCTCGCAAGCTTCGGCCCGCCCTGCGGACTCTACACGAGCCGCGCAAGGGTATTTCGCCGTCCAAACGCTGCTCGACGACTCGTGGATCGAGGTCGCCGCGGACAATTATCTGCAAGTCGCCCGACTTGCGACGATCGCCGACGAACCGGCCATTCACGCCGAAATGCTCGCGCCCGAAACCGTGGTCTTTGAAGGCGCACAAGGCGTGCTGCTCGACGAATACTTCGGGTTTCATCCTCATACCACCTGGAGCAACACCACCTTCGCCAACGCCGATGCACTGCTGAACGAAGCGGGCTACGCCGCGCCGCGCACGCGGCTTGGCGTCTTGCGCAGCTACTTCACCCGCCACGGCCCCGGCCCGTTCGTCAGCGAAAATCCATCGTTGAAAAACCAGCTTCCCGAGCCGCACAACGCCGACACCGGCTGGCAGGGGGCGTTTCGCGTCGGACTGTTCGACGCCGTCGCGGCGCGATATGCAATCAAAGCGTGCGGCGGCCTGAATTCGCTGGCCATCACGCACCTCGACCGCCTTGGGCATCTGCCGCCACAAATTTGCACGGAGTATGTGGAAGATGGAATGACCGCGCGCACCGAGCGCTCGATCGATGATCCGCTGGTCAGGCAGGGAGAACGGATCATCGACATCAACCCCCATTTACCAGCCACGCTGGTATGCTCCGCGCGCCGTACCGCGGCGTTGGCCGCCTGCCGCCCAATCCCAGCGAGCATTCCCGTTTTGAGCCCCGCCGGGTTCATCGACATTGTGGAGTGCGAACTGGGCGCGAAGGTAACAATCGCATCATCCGGCCCCACAGCAGACCAGAAACGAATGCTGGCTTCGCTATGATTTTCAGTTCCGCCAGCGGCTACTGACTACTGACTTCTGACCTCTGATCTCTGACCTCTGATCTCTGACCTCTGCTCTCTAACATGATTTTCATCTTGCGACATCGGCCCCCCGCTCGTGCGATCATCACTTTGCCGGGGGCTTTTCGGCGGGCTTTTTCGGGCCGGGCTTGACGGTTTCAATCTCGCGCAGCCACATCTTGTCGCCGTCCTCATGCACGCGGAATTGCACCTCAGCGCCGGGCCTCACCCGGCCAAGCTGCCCCGCCACAATCGGGTCCTGCACGAACGCCTTGCCGACTTCCCTGCCCGGAACCATGACAGTAATCGTCTTACCGTCCTGATCGATCTCGGCGGATTTCACCTTGTGTCCGTCAACTTCCGTTTCGGAAATTTTCCCCATCTTTCCTGTCTTCGGCTCGGTATAAGGCTCGATCGCAGTGATTACCGATTTCCCCTGCGTCTGGACCCACACGCCCGTCCCCGGGGTCAATTTTGTGATAGCGGCCACCACATCCGGGTCCTGCTCCTGTCCGTTCTCGCCCCTGCGCATCGCGACGGTAAAAGTGTGTTCAACGCCGAACTTGGTGAGTACAACGGTCGTTGTCGTTGTCTTCCCAACTGTCTTGTCAAATGTTTGGGAAAACACGTACCCTTTTGGCGTATCTTCGCCGGGCTTGAGATCATAGACATCGACGCTGGCCAATACGGTGCCGAGTTCCTTGTTCGGCTCGACGCTGAACCTGATGATCTGCCCGACGGCGAGCTTCCTGACGGCGTCGTCCAGTTCCTTTTTCGGCATCGGCTTTTCGCCCTTTTTCACCTCCATGTTGGGAAGAGGCACGCGCGCGGTTTTGCCGTTGCTTAGGACGGTGACGCCGATAAGCGTCACTGGCTTTCCGCTGACGCTCCCCTGTGAAACGCCGTCGAAGCGGGCAATGATGTCCATCGGCACCGCATCGGCGGCAAAGGCGGAAGAAATGGATGCAAGGGACAGCGCCAACGCCGCGAGAAAAATCCTGCGTGAGGTCATCGGTTGTTCTCCTGGAGCAAATCGCATTTTCCTGAGTGGGCAAGCCGGAATTAAAGTTATCCTAACCACGCACGTTGCTCAAGGGAAATGATTGCAAAATGGCGGGCGTTAAGCTCATCGCGCAACTCCTCGCCAGCGCATCGAATAAGGAAACGGCTGTCATGGTGAAGATTATATCGAGGCATGCGGCATTTGTCGCGGAAAAGCGGAGCTGGGGGAGCGTTGCCGGACCGCGCGACCTTCGATGCTCGTATTTCGCCGGGCTCGCGTCTCAAAACTGCAGCAACTTGTCCTGGATTCGCAAGGCGCTGGGGGATAGGTATAGTGATAATCCTACCTCGCTATAGAGCGCTAAAACCCGGGAAAAATTGAATGCGAAATCTGCGATTTGTGGGCGTGCTAATTCTGACGGCGATTTGGTTTCATGCAAGCGCCAATGTTTGCCGGGCCGGCGCTCAGCCGCTGCCGGAAATTGTGGCCCCGACCGAAACGCAGGCGCGCGAATACACGCTCGATCCGGCTTACTACAAGAAGTCCATCCTCATTCAGAATATCCTCATCGCCACCTCGCAAAATGTGTCGGACTACGCGCTGCGAGAGACGGCTTATCTGTTCGACAAGGTAATGAACGATGCCCGGCCCGATGTTGCCGAGCGCGTGCGGCAGCGGAAGGTGTTGTGCCTGATCGTGGGGCACGATGAACTGGTTTCCAATCTGCCGCAGTATCATTCCAAGCTGGTGGGCAAGGAGCTTGATTTCTACAACTGGCGGAATCGGGGGTTTCTGGAGATGGATAAGAATGGGCATCCGACGGTGCTCTTTCCGGAAGAGGACGTGCTGGAATACGAAGGCGGCATGCGCCTTGAAAGCGTGCTGATTCACGAATTCGGGCATGTCATCGAAGGCGCGGGTTTTGACAAGGACCTGGAAACAAAGCTCAACGACGCCTACCAGCACGCCAAATCGCACGGCCTCTATCGCGACGGCTACGCCGCCCAGCGATTCGAGCGCGTGAAAAGCACAACGCCGGTCAATCTGCTGGATGCGCTGGTGAAATCCTTCCCGGCCCAGAAGCGAGAATTCCTCAAAGCATGCCTCGACGGCGGCGATATTCTCGTCAACGGCAAGCCAACGGATTCAAACGCCGAGGTAACCAAATCCGACAAAGTGTTGATCGTGTTCGGCGGGCCGAAGAACTGCTATGCGTTGTTGAACAAGGCCGAGTATTGGGCCGAGGGCGTTGAATGCTGGTACGACTGCAATCGCGTGATGGACCACGACCACAATCACATCCACACCCGCGAAGGGATCAAGGCATACGATCCCGATTTGGCCCGCGTATTGGCCGAGGCGCTGGGCGATCATGACTGGCGATTCGTCTCGCCCCGGCTTCGGGCAGGCAAGGCACACCTGGCCGGTTTCGATCCGGAAAAATCGCCGAAGGTTGTGCCGCCGGATTTTATCGATGAGGCGGCGCAGGATTATTACGATGAATATTGGAAGAGCTATTGGAGCCGCCTGCATGAAAAGCATCCGGGGTAGTGTTCAATTGTGAGGAACGGTTTCCTGCTGGATTATTGGGGCGGGAAGGGCTTTGGGGGGGGACGGATTTGCGAAATGCGCACACCCGTCTGAGGTATCCCTCATCGCGGCCGCTGGCCCCAACCAAAATGCGCTCGCGAAGGCGCGATGGCGCGAAGACAGACGCGAAGGGTGCTTTCAAGTATTATGTAATCGTCTCAAATGGCCTGGCATTTGATCTTCGCGTTTGTCTTCGCGCCATCGCG
>DASRRM010000335.1:0-19888 GCA_035695715.1 Tepidisphaeraceae bacterium | reverse complement strand
ACAAGCGGCACAAGCCCGGGCCGCACCAGCAACTGCACCTCCCGGGCTCCAAGCCGCCGCGCGAAAAATGAAAAAATCGGCCGCGCCATGGTGACATTTTTACTGCGTTCAAACAGGTGACATTTTCACTGCGTTACAACATCTTTCAGCGGAAGAATTTGTTTTAAGGCTTATCCAGCACGTACTTCCTTACCGAACAGCGATTTCGCGCTACGACGTAGACCTCGTCGTGATCGGTGATGCTCAGGCAGAACGAGATTTCGTTGTCGCCGAAGCTGTCGAGATAGCCTCCCTCGCCGTCAAAAACCTGCACGGTGCGGTAATTGTCGGCGACAAACACGCGACCCTTGCCGTCGGTGGCCACGGCGTGGGGCCAGCCGAGCCGGCCCGGGCCGTGACCATGGCCGCCGCCGAAACGGTTGATGTATCTTCCGTCGGGGGCAAACTTGAAGATCCCTTTATTTTCCTCCACCAGGTACATCTCGCCGGCGCCGTTGACGGTGATGCGATGAAATGAAACCGGCTCCCCCACCTTTTCGTTCAGGTCGAGCGTACGCTTGATCTTCCCGTCGGCGTCAATGTCAACCACGCTATGGTCGCCGGCGATGGCGTACAACTCGCCATCCAATGCGGCGTAGGCGTCCGAATAATAGATCGATTCGCCATCCACGACGTTGTCGACTTCGCCCAATAGTTTGCCGGTCAGCGCTTCATATCGGTAAATGTGGGATGGGACAATGGCGTATACCGTCCCCTTGCGATCTGCGGCCAGGTTTAGCAGGCTCGTTCCCTTGGGAATCGACCACCGGATCAGGAACTTTCCATTCGTATCGAACTCCTGCACCCGGCCGTCAGAGTATTCGCCGACGAAAATATGCCCCTGTCCGTCGTTGGTGATGCTGCGCGCATCGGTAAACCGCCCCGCGCCGATTCCTTCGCTGCCGAACGCCATCGCCACGTGCGCGAACGCCGACTCCGGCGGCGCAGTGCGAATGTTCAGTAACGGCTTGGGCGTTGGCGTGGTGAACGACGGCATCGGTGTTAGCGGAGGCTTGGTCCTGGCAATTTGCCGGTGTACTGCCATGAAAGTAAACGTCAGGATCGCGCCGACCAGCAGCATGATTCCAGCCGCGATTCCAAATCCCACCTTCGCCGCATATGCACCCGAAGCGAGCGACATTGGCGACACATACATCGGCGTTGCCACCGCGCCGATCTGGGCTCGGAAGGCGTATTTCTCGACGGCGTTTTTCGCCGTCACCAGGTCGACGCCATGAATCTGGCGATAAATCCGAATCGCCTCGATTTTGTTTCCCGCCTGCAGCGCACGCACCACCCCGGCAAATTGCATCGCCGCGTCAGGAGGCGGCGC
Organism: Tepidisphaeraceae bacterium; assembly: GCA_035695715.1. Lineage (GTDB taxonomy): Bacteria > Planctomycetota > Phycisphaerae > Tepidisphaerales > Tepidisphaeraceae > RYN-428. Next base: position 18,516 of record DASRRM010000335.1, on the reverse strand, counting down.
GAAGCGTTCGCCGCCGGCCGATTGATAATTCCCCGGCACCATCACGGTACTGTTGCAATACGGGCAACGCATGGTCCCCCCGCCGTTGGTGGGGAAATCCAGTGGCGCGGAACAATCGGGACATTTAAGGGCTTCGGTCATGGTGATTTCTTGCTTTGTAGAATAATGCTGAATGGCCTGGATTGTATCGAGTTTGAACCCGGCTGACATCCTTCGGCGGTTAGAAACACAAGCCGCGATTCTACCTGCTGCGATGCTCTGACCCGGGCAAATTTCGCGGAGGGTGTAGCCTTGCTTTTTTGGCAATCCGTTGCTGGATGTAGGGCGCGCTCGCCCACCGTTTGTTACTTGTGAAAAATGGTGGGCGAGTACGCCCACCCTACGGTTTGCCAAGAAAGACGGCCCAACTGCGCGCGGATATTACTGGAAATCTGCTGGCGAATACCCGCTCACATGTATATAAGAGTAACTGGCCGGAGTATTCACCACACATCTGTTTTCGCCATTCTGCGGCACGGGCTCCGGCGAATAATCCAATTTTGAGGTCCTGTCATGTCTCATTCGGACCATAGCGGCCATGGCGCTTCCAAATCGCCCTCGTCAACTGCGCAACATCCCCCGGCCCATCACCCAACTCCAGTGCATCGGTCTTTGCCTCACGCTGCTCAGCCACAGGGGCATTTTCATCCATTGCCGGTCATCGGCCATGCCGAGGCATTTTACGTAAAGCACATTCAGCAGGCCGAGGCGGCCGGCGACACCCATGCGCGCGACGCGCACAAGGTTGGGCAGCACGTGACGGCGGCACTCGACCCGAAGATGCCCTGGGATCAAAAGCTCAAGCGTTTCACGCACTGCCTGCAGAAATACTGCGCCACGCCGCCGGATTCCGACGACAGCGTGCAGACATTTTATCACAAGCTCGCCGAGATGGTGCGCAGGCACGCCGGGCAGGAGGCATTGCGCCTCGGCCGGGCCATGCATGGTGAATACCAGCGAAGATTGCGCAGCGGCGAATCGCGCGAGGCGATCGATAACGACGCCGAGTTGTTTTTCCCGACGTTGCTGGGGCACGCCGGTCGGCCCGATTGGTGCAGCAGCGACGCCTACGCGCACCTGACGGCGCTGCGCGATCATTGGGTGTGAGAAACCGTCGCCGCCGTGGACGCTCATCCAAGAAGGGTTAATATGACCTGGCGGCGGTCCAGTTCCCCGTGTAATAGCGCTCGTCGGTTTGCTGGTCTTTCGTCAGCCGCTCAACGTGCCCATCGATGAACAGCGCATTGGACGTGTTCATGTGGCGCAGGTATTCGATGTCGTGGCCGGGATATTCGGTGAGTTGGCCGCGATTCGACGCGATGGAACTGGCGAAGGTGTCGCCGTTGGTGCCGCCGTCAAGACATGCCTCCCAGGCATCCTGGGCGACGATGGTCTGGGTTGGGAACCTGGCTTTGGCCATGTTCTGGCCGATGGCGTTGTCCCATGCACCGGCGTACTTCTGAAGCAGTGCCACATTGGTTGTCGATCCGAAGAATCTCTCCCGGTCGGCGTCGCTCAAACCGCTGTTGATGTCGCCCCATCCGTTGTACCCGTATGCCGTGTATTGATTTGGATAACCAGAACTGTCGTTCTTCTGGATATTTGAGGGGCAGGTGAAGGTGTCTTTGGTCAAACCGGCGGCAACCGCGTAATAAATGCCCCAATATGCGTTGGGATCGTTGGCATTGATGATTTGCGTTGGGCGTGCTGGATCCATCCAAGTCGTATTATTCTTGAACGGCGGGGTGTAATTGTTGTTTTCGTTCAGATAAAGACGAAACGCCTGCCCAATATTCCGAAGATTGGCCGCACATTTCGCCGCGTTGGCATGCTCTCTTGCGAGGCTTAACATCGGCATCAGCAAGGCAACCAACAGGCAGATGACCCCAGTGGCAACGAGTACTTCAAGCAAGGTGAATCCAGGCCTGCTTCGCGATGCGCGCGATGACGCAGGGCGTCTGTCGGCGAAGTCCAGGCGGTTTGGCGGAACGACAACGCCGTTCATTGAAGCGCTCCCACGGCAAAGCAAGAAATGTACAAAAGAAGAATACCGGGCTGGACGAGGTTTGCAATGTCTGCTGAGAAGCCGAACGGCATGTCATGAATCATCGGACGCGCGACAACGTCAGGAGCAATCCGATGAGCGCGCCGCCGACAGCCAGGACGATCGCGCCGGCGAGCACGACTCCCAAGCCGCCAATCTTGCTTTTTGACCTCTGATTTGCCTGCCACATGCCCATGGCCGCCAGAAGAATCAGCGATGGCGCGACATCCGCGAGGTATCGCATCGTGGAGGCGAGCACGAAGAGGATGGGGACCATCGCCAGCAGGCTGCTGATGAGAAACGTGAGCGTGAGCCAGTTGGATTGCGATGAGCCGGGCGCGCCACGAAGCATGCGCCATCCCAGCATCAGCGGAGCAATCAGCGCCAGCCAGGCAAACGGCAGGCTGGTGGCGAATCCCGCCAGCGGCTCGGGGAAATATTCGCGCGGAAGATGATATTCACGAATCATCCGGCTCGGGCTCACCTTCCCGCAACGCAGGAAGGGAAACTCCGGCACAATGTCCATCGGCTCGAGCCACATTCGGTTCAAATTCGGTTCCACATATTTCGCCGAGAAAAGCACATTGGCCGGCGGCGAGCCGAAACCGTTCAGCCAGGTGAGTTGATAACGCGTTCCGAATTCCAAGGGCGAGCCGAAGCGCACCTCGTTATAAAACAACAACGCGGCGCACGATAAAATCAGCGGCAGCATAAACAGCCCGCCGGGAATGCCAGCCTGCCTCGGGCGCGGGCTAAGCCGGATCAATCGCCAGAGGGCAAGGATCGCGACCCCGCCGATGGGCGCGATGAGGTTGAATCGGCAGGCGATGGCGCAGCCCCAGGCGAATCCCCCCGCCGCCAGCCAGCCGGCGCGCGGGCGAAATTCCAGTCCCCGCAAGACGAAATAGAATCCGCCGACCAGAAAACATTGCCCGCCCATAATGGCCGCCTCATAAATGGAGGCATGGCCCAGCATGTAAACCACCGGCGCGGCAAACGCCGCCGCCAGCAATGCGATTGCAGCCGTCCAGGCCGGCTGCTCGGGGAAAACAATCCGCCGAATGCGCATCAGGAGCAGCGCATTAAACGCAAGCAAACCGGCGGCAAACGCGAAGACAAGATACTGGTCGCCGATTTGCGTGCCGGACGAAAATGGAAACAGGCGGACGATTGCCAGTAGAAGTGCGGGGAAAGGTCCCCAGTAAAGGTAATAATGTCGGCGGTAAAGCGAAGCGTCATGAAGCCGAAGGCCTTCATTGAGATTTGGGTCGTACGGATCGGCCAACTTCAATAACGCCGGTGCGGGGTCTTCGACCAGATGTGTCTGCCCGCGTAGAAAACCGCGGGCGAGAAGGTCGTAATAATCGGTATAGGTATGCCAGTGGGCGATGGTGCCGCCAGAGATAAGCCATGCGTAAATTGCAATGGCGGCGATCGCGACACTCGCCGTCAGAATCGATCCGGCAAAGCCCCGCCGCGAGGACAAATCGCCGGTTGGCGCAGATGTTTCAGTTGGAAGACCGTCAGGCATGATGAATCTGGATCCATTACCGACTTCCCTGCGCATCCATCAGGGCACAATCAAACTGACTCACTACCCGATTCGTCCTGGAATGTGAAATATTGACGCGCTATTCGGGAGTGATGGCCCAGTCGTGGTACACAGGAGAAATGTCGTTCAAACATGAACAATCTCCGCGCCGCCGGGCTTTTTCCCTTGTCGAATTGCTTGTGGTGATCGGAATAATCGCGTTGTTGGTTGGAATCCTGCTTCCAGTCCTCAGTACCGCTCAGGAACATGCCCGATCTTTGAAATGCATGTCCAACCTTCGGCAAATCGGGATCGCCCTGGTCACCTACAGCACGCGGAATGATGGGTATATCTGCCCCGCCTACAACCTGCCACTGCCACCGGGAACCCCTCCCGGTGCGACCGGCGTACAAAACTACAACGCGACGCCCTCCCAGGTCATGGAAGGCTGGCCCATTATCCTCGATGAATACGGCCTCCTCTCCCAAGGCGCAAACCAGGACATTAACACCGTCTTGTATTGCCAGGACACGGTTGACATCTTCGGCTGCGGCCAGGGACAAACCGGCACCAACCCCGGCAATATGATGGGTTGGACCGATTGGCCCATGATCTTCCCCAACGGCGGCGGCGATGGAGGCGTGAAGCAGGGAATTGCCGATCCCGCCTTTGGAAATCGAATCCTCCGCACGAGCTACTGGATGAACGCCTACAACCCCATCGGCGGACAGCCGGGAAACCTTGCCACCGCCGACGTCTTTTACACGACGTCGGTTGGCGTCGGCCCCGACCCGAATGGGCAGTATTGCCGCCCACACAAAATGAGCCAACTCGCCGAGGCATCACTCGTTGTCGTCATGGCTGACGGCGTCTACATGGGCCGCCAATCCGTAACCAATGGCGAAAGCAACTGCCGCATCGGCTATCGCCACCGCGGCTCGGCCAACGTTGCATTCGCCGACGGCCATGTCGAGAACATCCTCAAGAGCGGCTTCCCCGAATCCATCTCCGCCAGCGACACCACCACCGCCCGAGCCACCAAGGCCTCCATCAATCTCGGCCATTGCACGGTTTACGAAGATACCCGGATTGCCTTTCCCTAATAACGCCGGGGCTTCGCCACCAACGTTTCCGTGAAGGTACGCCACTTCAGACCCGGACTTCGCCGTCGTTCGCGGCGAACATGGCGGGCGCGTTGATGAATTTTCCGCGATCCCTATAATCCCCCCCTTTCCACTGGACGACACAGGTAAAAGAATGGGATTGATCGTTCAAAAGTTCGGCGGTTCCAGCGTGGCGGATGCAGAGAAAATCCATCGGGCGGCCAAGCGCGCCATTGCCGCCAAGGAGCGGGGCAACCAGGTTGCCGTCGTCGTCAGCGCCATGGGCGATACCACCGACGACCTCATCCAACTCGCCAAAAAAGTCTGCGAAAACCCGCCTAAACGCGAAATGGACCAGCTTCTGGCCACCGGCGAACAGGTCACCATCGCCCTCATGGCCATGGCCATTCACGCCCAGGGACACCAGGCCATCAGCTTCACCGGCGGACAGATTGGCCTGGTCACCGACAACGCCTTCTCCAAAGCCCGCATCCAGTCCATCAACAAACAACGCATCCTCGAACAGTTGTCGGCAGGCAAAATCGTCATCATCGCCGGGTTCCAGGGCGTTACCCTCGAAGGCGATTACACCACCCTGGGCCGGGGCGGCTCCAACGCCACCCTGGTCGCCATCGGGGCGGTGTTGAACGCGGATGTCTGCGAAAACTACACGGATGTGGACGGCATCTACACCGCCGATCCGCGCGTAGTGCACAACGCCCGCAAGGTTGGCCGCATCAGCTACGATGAGATGCTCGAGCTCTCGGGCCTGGGCGCTTCGGTGCTGCAAACGCGGGCGGTGGAATTCGCCAAGAAGTACAACGTTCCCCTGCACGTGCGGAACAGCCAGAACGAGAACGAAGGCACGTGGATTGTCGCGGAGACTCCGAACATGGAACACATCGTCGTATCCGGGGCGGCTTTGAAGAAGGACCTCACCCGCGTCACCATCAAAAGCGTCCCCGACCGCCCCGGCATCGCCGCCAAAATCTTCGGCGACATCGCCAGCGCCAACATCGTCGTCGACGACATCATCCAAACCATCTCCGACGACAACACCGCCACCGTCAGCTTCACCGTCGAGCACGGCGACCTCCAGGACATCAAGCCCGTAGTCGACCGCCTGTGCAAGGAACTGGGCGCCAAAACCGCCCCCATCTACCAGGGCGAGCTCGCCAAAGTCAGCGTTGTCGGCGTCGGCATGCGCACCCACACCGGCGTCGCCCAGCGCATGTTCAAGGCGTTAGCCGACGGCAAAATCAACATCCAGAACATCACCACCAGCGAGATTAAGATCAGCTGTATCATCGCCAGGGACCAAGGCGCCAAGGCCCTGCAAATCGTCCACGACGCGTTCGAACTGGAAAAGGCGAAATGACACCCTCAAGGAAAGATCCGGGTCTTCGAAGTACCTCAGACCCGGCGTCGAGTGGACAGAGTTGCGAAACGATCAAGATCAATTGTACAACTAATTTTTGATCGCACGCGTAGCGCGCACGGTCCTCTACTATTTCCGGCCTGAATCTGTGTTTTCACGCCGAAAACGCATCTCGGCGCGCGAAAGCGCACGGTTTTTCCGACCGTGCGCAGCAAGTATTTAACATCTCGCATTCGACGACTTAAGTGCAAGAGTGGCAAGACCTTAGCCGTGCTGCGGCTAAATGGCCATCTGATGACCGTCGGCAAATCAATTGCATCCAATCCGATGCAAACGACGCCGCTGGCAACCGAGGATTGTTGCTCCTGGATTCATTGCGATCGTCCATGATAAGCTCCTGTTTTTGACTCGGTACCCGGTACGCGAAACTAATTCAAACCTGTCCCGTTTTATTCGCCTGTCCCGTTTTATTCGCCGTTTTATTCGCTCCTTATCCTGTTTCCCGGTTTCGCCTGGAATTAGGAATGTCCCCTTTTGTTTTTCCCTCTGCTGCCAACTTCCGTGTACTTTCCGCCAACCGCGCATTGGAGCCGAAGCGACCCCGGCGATGAGGCGGCGGAGATGAGCTTTGCGGTGGGGTTTTGCGGCGTTGAAAGCGCGGAGTGCATTGTGAGCATATGTTGTGGCGGCTGGAGGTTTGACCTTCGGAATTGGAAGCGAGGCAAGGCCGGGAAGGGAGATAGCATGAATATAGGAATGTCCCCTTTTGTTTTTCTTGAATCATGTGTAACCGGCACCCTCGTTTCCGCGTCGCCAGAGCAGTTTTTACCCAAAATTACCCATTTTTGAAGAAAAATGGGTAATTTGTCAGATTCTTGCTGAGAGTTGGCGTATTTCCATTGCAGTGCGCAGGTTACGCCGTCAGGATCGATTACACATCGACGATCAGGTGTGTAATGCACGCGCTTCCTGGTTTTGGCTTGGTTCTTTCATGATCGCGCTCTAAAATATAAGAATGATCGCGCCAAACCTGTTCGATCTGGTTTCGCATTTCGGCGACGGCAATCCGTCCGAAGAAGAAAACGCGCGCACGCGCCGAGCATTGGCGATCATCATCGACTCATCCCTTTGCGATTGGCGGCAAATCCGGGAATTTGAAGCCGACGCCGGCCCATCCCCAGCAGATGATCCATCCAAGGCCATGCCTAAAAGGGCCACTAGCGGAGGTTTTGATGACATCAATAGGTCGCTTTCGCTTCTGCCCATTACAGGTAAGGCCAAGCGCTGCGAGAGCCCCAGACGCATCGGCGAATGCCCGGATTAGACTCCACGCGACGCTATTGGCGATCTTTGCAACCTGCGTGCTTACATGCAGACCAATCATGGCTGGGCGCCATATTCCTGAGCCGTTGATCGTGCAGTTTCAGGAGGGATATGGAATCATCGCGGCCGATGTCGACCACGTGACTGCGATCAAAAGCGAAGAGCCAGGTTATCAGGAATACGATTGTACCTTCGTGGTTCGCGCCATTCCCGCGCAGCCGATAGAAAGCCAAAAAGCGTTTCCCGCACACATTGGCGATAAAGTCGTTGTGAGACTGGACGTGGGATATGCTGGCGGCTGCATGATGGGAATTATTACTGGCTGCTCCCCAGTGAAGACGAAACCGCTGATGCCTCGATGTCGATAACCTTCGACGACCTGGTCCAGGACGCGGCGGAATTCGCCGTGTATGCAGCCCTCGGCTATCTCCAGGATTGGCTCGAAGGCGACGTCGGCAGCGGCTCAGATCATCATTACCACCACCAGGACACGCATCACGATCATCCCGTGCATAACCCGCCAACGACGCAGCCGCACTCCTAAATGACATTGCGCGATTCGTCGGCGGGATGGAATGATTCGCTAACGAATCCAAGTGCCGCTGTGTACTGCGTCGCACCTCCCGCGTAGCATCCATCAATTCCCGGCGTCATTGGACGCCACCATGCACGCGGAGCGCACGATTATGTCAGCACCCTCTTCCATGGAACATCAATCCGCCGGGGCGCGGTTTCGCCTGGCTTTGGGGGCGGAAAAGCCGCTGCAGATTGCCGGGGCGATTAATGCTTACTGCGCGATGATGGCGCAGCAGGCGGGATTCAAGGCGGTTTATCTTTCGGGGGCGGGCGTGGCGAATGCCTCGTATGGCGTGCCGGACCTGGGCATTACCACGCTGAATGATGTGCTGGAAGACGTTCGGCGGATCACGCGCGCGGTCGGCCTGCCGTTGTTGGTGGATGTGGATACCGGGTGGGGCGGGGCGTTTATGGTGGCGCGCACGGTGCGCGAGATGATCGCCGCCGGGGCGGCGGCAATTCATATCGAAGACCAGGTGCAGGCCAAGCGCTGCGGGCATCGCCCGGGCAAGGCGCTGGTCAGCCCGCAGGAAATGTGCGATCGCGTGAAGGCCGCCGTCGATGCCCGGACTGATCCGGCGTTTGTCATCATGGCGCGCACCGATGCGTATTCCGTGGAAGGATATCCCGCGGCAGTCGACCGGGCGGCGAAATACGTCGAAGCCGGCGCAGACATGATTTTCGCCGAGGCAATGACCAGCCTGGACGAATACCGCGATTTCGCCCGGCAGATCAAAGCGCCGGTGCTGGCCAACCTGACCGAATTCGGAATAACCCCGCTGTTTTCCCTTGCCGAACTTCGCGACGCCGGCATCGCCATGGCGCTGTATCCCTTGTCGGCGTTTCGCGCCATGAGCGCCGCGGCTGAGAATATTTACCGCACCATCCGCACCACCGGTACCCAGCGCGACATGCTGCCGACGATGCAATCGCGCGACGAGTTGTACCGCGTGTTGGGTTATCACGAGTATGAAAAGAAACTGGATGAGCTGTTCTCAAAAGAAGATTCATAGCGCGCCTGACGTGCAATGCATGCGACAACGCCTCCAAGCCGGGTCAAGCGCAGCGCCGGCCCGGATCCGGCAGCGCAGAGACGACCGGTACCGCGAGCCATGCGATTGAAAGCGCAATGCGAATGACACAATGCCCGTACCCGTGACACACTCGATAATCGAGGAGAATCGTTTTATGAGCGAAGCAAAAAAACCCGGAGGCCTGGCCGGGGTTGTCGCCGGGAAAACCGCCGTGTCTACCGTGGGCAAGGAAGGCGTCGGCCTCACCTACCGCGGATATGAAATCCACGATCTGGCCGCACAAGCAACCTTCGAGGAAGTTGCATTCCTGCTCCTCTACGGCGCGCTGCCCACTCTTGCGGAATTGGACGCATTTCGCGAGCGGCTGATTCCCATGCGCGATCTCCCGCCGGCCCTGCGCAATTGCCTGGAGCATATTCCCGCCTCGGCTCATCCGATGGATGTCATGCGCACCGGCTGCTCGATGCTGGGAGCGCTGGAGCCCGAGCAAAGCGCATCGGCCGAGCATCACGCCGCCGAGCGATTGCTGGCGGCGTTTCCGTCAATGCTGGCGTACTGGCATCGTTTTCACCGCCACGGCGGCGAGAAAATAAACACGCGGACCGATGATCCAACGATCGCCGGGCATTTCCTGCATCTGTTGCGCGGAAAAGAGCCGGGCGAATCGCATCGGCGGGCGATGGACGTGTCCCTTATTCTGTACGCCGAGCATGAATTCAACGCTTCGACTTTCACCGCCCGCGTGGCGACGTCGACGCTGACCGATTTTTACTCGGCCATCACCGCCGCCATCGGCACGCTAAAAGGCCCGCTGCATGGCGGCGCGAATGAGGCCGCCATGGAGCTGATCGAGCGATTCAAAACGCCGGACGAAGCCGAGAAAGGCCTGCGGCAGATGCTGGCGAACAAGGCGCTGATCATGGGATTCGGCCATCGGGTCTATCGAACCTCTGACCCGCGCTCGGAGGTGATCAAAAAATGGGCGAAGCAACTTTCCGACGAGGCCGGCGACCGCTGGCTGTATCCTGTTTCCGAGCGGATCGAAAAAGTGATGTGGGATGAGAAAAAGCTCTTCCCGAATCTCGATTTTTACAGCGCGGCGGTTTACCACTTCATGGGCATCCCAACGCCGATGTTCACCCCGCTGTTTGTCGTGTCGCGCGTCACGGGATGGGCGGCGCATGTATTCGAGCAGCGCGGGGATAACCGGCTGATCCGCCCGACGGCGGATTATGTGGGGCCTGCGCCGCGGGCGTTTGTGCCGATGGCGCTGCGGGAGGGGTCGAAGGTGTGAAAAGGAGGGGTTTAAAGAGTAGAATGCCCAACTTAATTCCGGCGGTTATTGATTCGCGAAGCCGCAAGCGGCAAAATTCTTCACAACCTTGAAACCTCCAATGAAAAACCTTCGACTTCCGTTGATTGCGTTGCTGGCCATGCTGCTTTTGGACGGATGCCATAAATCCGCCGTGCAGAAGCTTCATCTGTTCGCCTGGTCGCAATATGTGCCGAAGGAGGTCATCGACGGATTTACCAAAGAGACCGGCATTCCGGTTGATTACGAGGTGTACGATTCCAACGAAGCGATGGTTGCCAAGCTTGCGCCGGGGTCGGCTCAATATGATGTGATCCAGCCGTCGGAATACACCGTCGAGCAGTTGATGAAGCGCAATGCGCTGGCGCCGCTGGACAGCGACAAGCTTTCCAACCTGTCGAACCTGCTTCCGGAATATCGACATCTTGCCTACGACCCGGGAAACAAATATTCCGTGCCCTACATGAGCGGAACCGTGGGCATCGTTGTCAACACCGACAAAATCAAGCAGCCCATCCGCGGCTACAAGGATGTATTTCAGGCGAAATACTCCCGGCGGATCATCGCGCTGGACGACAACCGCGAGATCGTTTCCTGGGCTTTTGCGACGGCGGGAATTCCCATCAATGATGTCACACCGGAAAATCTCGCCAGGGTGAAGCCGATGATCAAGCAATGGATTCCGATGATCAAGATTTTCGATTCCAACGATCCCAAAGATCCGCTGCTTCGCGGCGAGGTGGACATCGGAATCGTGTACTGCGGCGACGCCGCCAAGCTGATCGAGCAGGATAAGAAGTTCGTCTACATCCTGCCCGTCGAGGGAGCGCATCGTTTCATTGATAACCTCTGCATTCCCGCCGGCTCCAAGAACAAGGCCGCGGCTGAGAAGTTCATCAACTACACATTGCGGCCGGAAGTGAGCAAGATAATTTCCGACAAGTTTCCTTACACCAATCCAAACGCCGCGGCGCGCAAGCTGCTGAGCCAAAGCCAGCTTTCCAACCCGGCAAGCTATCCGCCCAACGGCGAGAAGCTGGAGCTGTTTCACGATATTGGAAAGGCCAGCGCTGATATTTCGGCGATGATGACCGAACTGCGCGGCTGAATATTCAAAGCACTCAGTAGCCGACCAGTTTGGGCAAATGGGGTTGCGAGTACGCCCTTATACGCCCGCCGCACGAAAATGTCCGAAATGAGCAATCGTCATCCTGAGGTACTCCGAAGGATCTTGCCGGTACGCGCAGGTGAGCAAGATCCTTCGGAGTACCTCAGGATGACGGACCCATCAGTTCTAAATCTAAATAACCTTGCGCGATTCGGCGCTTCGAATCTTCGTAGGGTCCGCACTGCGGACCGTTATTCCCGCCTCAAATGTAATGGTCCGCAGTGCGGACCCTACACGAATTGCGCAAGGTTATTTAGAAACCGGACAACTTCATGCGGCGGATGTATTAGGCTGACATTCGTCGGCCTCCAAACAGCGCGTAGTCGCGCGGCTTTATTTGGCGCGGAATAATCCGCTCGGCAGTGACTCGCTCCATGACTCCCGCTCTGGACAAAACATCATCTCCCGACGCCACGCGCCGAGCGGGGTGGAAAGTGTGGACGCTGTTTTCGCCGCTGCTTGGGTGGCTGCTGCTGTTTGTCGTCGCGCCGACGCTCATTCTCGCCGTTTACAGCTTCTTTCACTACGATGGCAATTCCCAGGTCACGCCAGGCTTTACTCTCGAACACTATCGTGCCGCACTCTCGGGCGTGTATCTCTACAACTTTTTCGTGTCGTCGCTCTACGCGGGTGGAACGACGATTCTGTGCGCGCTGATCGGCTATCCGGTGGCGTATTTCATCGGCCGCTCGTCACCCGGCACCCGGAACCGGCTGCTCATGCTGGTGATGATTCCGTTTCTCACCAGCTTTCTGATTCGCACTTTCGCCTGGGTTGCCATCCTCAATCAGAACGGCGTGCTGAATAAACTCCTGCGCTTCGTGCATCTGATTCCCGGCGTGCTCGGGAATAATTTTGAAATATTGTATTCCCGCTCCGCCGTCATGATCGCCCTGGTCTACACCTATTTGCCTTTCATGATCCTGCCGATTTATGGCAGCGTCGAAAAGCTGGATCAATCGCTGATTGAAGCGGCTTCAGATCTGGGCGCTTCGCCGCTGAAGGCGTTCCGGCGGGTCATTCTGCCGCTGACGTTGCCCGGAATTTCAGCCGGTGCACTGATGGTCTTTGTGCCGGCGGTGGCGATGTTTGCCGTCACGCACGTGATGAGCGGCGGGAAGATCCAGCTCATCGGCGATAAGATCGAAGACCAATTCCTCGGCGAGGCGGGCAATATTCCGTTTGGGTCGGCCCTGGGAATGGTGCTGCTGATCGCATTCATCGTGACGTTCTATCTTTTCACCCGCCGGGCGGAAGGCGCCGAGGCGGGGGCGCTGGGATGAAGGAAACGAGCTGCTCCCCGAAACGCACGGCCCGCCATGCCATCATCGTTTCCAACTTCCCACAATCCGCGCTGCGCGGAGGATGTCCGCCAGCGCGATCATGCGCGGAAGCTGCGAACCGGCCACGGGCCGAATCGTGCATGACAATGACTCCGCTGCTCGTTCAACAACGCACAATTCGCTTTGGCCTTCTGACGAATCGCGGCATAGCAGCGTGATTTCGCCGCCACGGATTTCCCCCGGCACAATGGCCATGAAAACCAGGCATTCGCCGGCAAACCACGATCCGATGCCGACGGTCAGTTCCAGCGCGAAAGCATCGGGAAGCCCGGCGTAGCGCACGGACAGGCGCGGGCCGTCTTCGCTGGTCCAGTCGTCAAAATGCTCGACAACGCCAGTTTCAAGGATTCGCCCAAGAATGGGGATTCCAAAACCGGCGCGGCAGATATAGGCCTCGTATTTCGTTGCCGGCAGCGGCGCGATCACCGGCGAAAGCCGGTCGAAGTCGACTTTTCGCCCGTCGGGAATCCAGTCGATTCGTCCGCCGCATAATGCTTCCAAATCCCGGACGCTGATTTTCATCGCTCGGGCGAGGTAGCTTCGCGCGCTGCGGCCGATGTATTCGAGTTTCGCATCGGCGAGAATTGCGTCCAACCTATTGGGCTCGATACAGGCCGCCTCGGCCACCCCCAAAGGCCAGGCGAGATTGACGATGGCAGCGCGATGAATGAACCAGGATCGCAATTTTGAAGAGCCTTCACCGCCGCGCGCGTTTGGAATGATTTCAGTCATCCTTGCCTCGAAAATGATGCGTGACGCGGAAAAAAAACGCCCACGCTGGGGCAAGCGGCGCGACGAGAGCCCTGGCCGGCCCGGGGCCATGAGAACGCGGGCCCGCGCAGCATCCGCGAGTTGATCGCAATCCACGCACTTTTGTGCCGCTTGACCCGGCGTCGGCATCTTGAGCGCCATCCACGCACTTTTGCGCCGCCTGACCCGACGTCGCGGGCGTCTCCGGCAACCTGTCGCCCTATTCGTCCGGCGTCAGCCGATATATCGCCCGCGCCAACAGCTTGATCTTCGACCGCTCCACAATCCGCGGCGGATATCGCTCGTTCCAGCATTTCAATATCAGCAGCTCGCGATTTTCCGGATCGAGGAAAATGCGCTTGAACGTGTTTTCCTCCCCGGCGAATTGAATAAAGTAATTCTTCCCTTCCACAATCCCTTCGCGCTCGGCGGCATCCACGGAGAAAACCACCACGTCCCCATCGCGATATTTCGGCTCCATGCAGTCGCCGTCAACGGTCACGCTGAATCGGCGCTGGCTGCCGGCAGGAACGCTGGATGTTCCGCGGTTGGCATCCGTCCGGCTTTCCACGCGGGCGGCGGATACGCCATGAAAATGAGACACCTCGACCACATCGCGGCGGGTCGCCCGTTTGACCGATGCGGGAAAATCCGCGCCGGTGATGGGCGGCTCGTCGGTGGCCGTCGCACCGTGAGATAGGTCTGATCCGGGATGATCCACGGCCCCGATCTGGCGCTTGAGATCGTCCGGCGACACATTTAATAAGGTCGCGAGCCGACGGAAATTTTTCACCTGCATCCCTCCGCTTTGCGATTGTTCCAGCCGCCGCACATTGGCCGGCGACATCTCCAGGCGCTGGGCGAATTCCTCCTGCGTGAGGTACCGCTCGCGGCGCAGTGCCGCCAAACGCCTGCCGAGAATGATTACACGCTGTCCCATTTCGTACCTCCTATCTCTACCGGACGCCTCCGCCAAATTCTAGCACAAAATCAAAGAAAATATACTTGAATAATACTATTCTGATGCTAATATAGGCAGAGAATGTTAGGTATATGTTCGGTAGCGCGATTTAGTCGTGTTACCAGCCGGTCCAGAAGACGTTCGGGCGATTGGGCAACCGCCGCTCGACCCGGCTTGGCGAAGTTTCAGTCAACACAATTCGGGGAATCGAATGATGGTGATCGCAAAGCATCAGACGCCGAGTCCGCGCATCGACCCGGCGGCGTTTTTCAAAAAGCTGGGCCTGTTCGTCGCCGACGAGCGGCCGATCATGGAGCCTTGGCGTGCGGCCAACGCCGCCTGGCGCGCTCAGCGCCGCGCCCAGATCGCGGCCCTGGGCCAGCGAACCGACGCGCATATTCGCCGCTATTCACGCGCGAAGAAGTCGCCCGCCGGTTCCTCGCCCCCGCAGATGGGCCGCCGCCGGGCGGTGTGGTGCGTGGAGCTTCGCCGTCGATTCCGGTCATTGACCGAGGCGGCGAAATTCGTCGACAAGTCGCCGGCGAATATCAGCCAGTCGCTGAAGCGCGGGGTGCGGTGTGGGAAATATCATTGGGAGACATTTGACCCGCAGAAACATGATGAGGGTCACGCGCGACAGGGTGCGTGACGGGTGTGGCCGTCTTTTTTGGCACGGTCATTCGTGACACGGGCGTCCCGCCCGTGCTTGGTGCTATTTACGCCGAAAGCATGAGGCACGGCGGAGACGGCCGTGTCACGACGGTGCCAAAAAAAACGGCCACACCGGCGGCCTCTGGCTATCATCGCGCAGGATTCCTGCGCGATCGGTGGAATCTTGTTTCAGAGATCAAATCGGGAGTAATCATGTTGGTTCGCCTTTTTGGAAGCAACTTTCGCTCATTGAAGGGAGACTTTGAGCTTTCGATGGTCGCTGCCGATCTCACCCGCCCGGAAGACTGCGACAGAGGCGTCATCACCGTCGATTTGGCCGGCAGTGACGTCCCACTACGGCTGCTTCGCACGGTCGGAATTTTCGGACACAACGGATTGTTCTGATATACAGACCCCAATCTGGCGAAGTTCAAGGCAGTTTAATCGCGGCAAGCGAATCGAATCGCCTGTACGTAAAGGAAATGCAGCCGAATGTGGCGGTGTTATCAAAGCTGGCCCAGCATGGTCCATCCAAGGGAAGAGATTCCGTCCAACCGTATTACAAAGCGATTCTGGCTGCGACCAGGTGGAAGGAATTTTCATCGTCTGCAATGGGCAATATGGCGCCCCCTGATCAACGATTGGCGCAAGACGCAGATTACCAAAATTGGATCATGCGGCATTTGATCAGACCTGCCGATTTGGGAATCGAAGAAATGCACACTCGAATCGATGATATCGAATATCCTGAAGCGATGAGAAAATCGCTGCCGCAAACACCAGATTTTGTGCTTCCGGATAAGCAACTGCTGTTGTCGTTCATCCATCGCGGGAAAGACCGCCAGGCCATCGAATACTCCGCGGAATCGGCGGGTACGCGAAAACTGCTGAATATCTCCGAAGAACTTTGGATCTTGGCGCATGAATCCGTCGCAACCTTCGCCGACGAGCTAAGCGCCAGCTTGCACCCCAGGCTGTTGGATGTGCTGGTTCGCGCGATTAACGAGCCGGATTCGCAACGGATCCAGTCGCAATTGATTTTTGCGACTCACGATACCAGCCTTTTGGAAGGACGCGACGGTCTTCCGCCGGCCCTTCGTCGCGATCAGGTCTATTTCACAAAAAAGGGGACAGAAGGAATGTCGGAACTTTATTCACTTGCCGAGTTCAAGGACAACGCCCGGCCGAACCACAACCTGCGAAAGCGATATATGGAGGGGCTTTATGGCGCAATTCCCCTCGTGGAGAAGCTTACGCTATGAGCAAGCCGCGCCATCCTAAAAGGCCCGTTTCCAAGGCCACCAAAAGACTGCTGGAATCGTTGCGCCGCAAATCGGGCATTCGAGACCTGGCCCCGCGCGTTCTCATTGTCTGCGAAGATGAAAAATCGTCGCCGAACTACTTCCATGCCTTGAAGCGCGAATTCCGCCTTTCTGCAACAATTGTCGGCAGCGGCCACTTTTCACAGCCAATTCAGGTCGTCGAACGCGCCCGCCAGCGGAAGCAATCAGCGGCAGATGAGGACGCGCCTTTCGATAGCGTCTGGTGCGTGATAGATGGCGACTACGGAACCCGGATAAATAACGCCCGCGCTTGCGCGCAAGCAAATGGCATTGAGCTGGCGATTTCAACGCAGTGCTTTGAATACTGGATTGTGCTCCACTTCGAAGAAAGCGCCGCGCCGACGGGAGTGCTCCGGGAATGGCTTTGGACGAATGGGGCAATCGAAGCAAGCCTGTGATGAGCGGTGAGAACCAAACGACCGAACTCATGCGAGCATTCGTGGGGAGTCGAAAAATAGTCGCCCTTGGCGGCTTTTCAGGGTTGCCGAAACTAGGTATTGCGCGCGAGCCTGCGTTGTGGTTAATAGTCTTCGGTGACACGCCTTTTGTTGAACGATGGGCGGAACACTGTTCTTTGGTTTTTGGAGACCAATATGACATCGCAAACTCAACACACCATGAATGCCGCTGCCATTGACGCATTTGGCGGCGCGGTTGTGCCTCATATGCTTCCGGTCCCGCAACCCGGGCCGGGTGAAGTTCTCATTCGGGTCGAATCTGCCGGGGTGGGTGCATGGGATCCCTTCGAGCAGCAAGGCGGATTCGCAAAGATGATGGGAGGCAAACCGACCTTTCCCTATGTGCTCGGCTCCGAAGGAGCCGGCACCGTGGTGGACGCCGGCCCACAGGTTCGCGCCTTCAAGAAAGGCGACCGGGTTTATGCCCTTGCGCTTGCGAATCCCAAAGGCGGTTTTTACGCCGAATATGCCGCGGTGAAGGCCGAAAACGCCTCGCTGATTCCGGGCGGCTTAACGATCGAGCAGGCGGGCGTCATGCCGGTTGACGCCATGACCGCCCTGACCGGATTGGACGACATATTGGGGTTGCGATCGGGAGAGACGGTTTTGGTTTTTGGCGCCAGCGGTGGTATTGGACACCTGGCGGTGCAACTGGCCAAGCGAATGGGCGCTCGCGTTTTTGCCGTCGCATCTGGAAACGATGGGGTTGCTTTGGCAAAACGCCTGGGAGCCGATGTTGCCGTCGACGGACATCAACAGGACGTCGTCGCCGCCGCCCGCCAATTCGCGGCCGGCGGCATCGATTGCGCGCTCCTCACCGCCGGCGGAAAACAGGCCGACCACGCGATTGAATGCCTTCGAGACGGCGGGCGCGTCGCCTACCCCAACGGCGTCGAGCCGGCCCCCAAAGCGCGCCCCGGCATCAAGATCCGCAATTACGACGGCGGAACCGGATCGCAAAACATTGCGCGCCTGAATCAACTGATCGGCGACAAGCCTTTCGAGGTCCACGTCGCCCGCACCTTTCCGCTGAACCAGGTGGCCGAGGCTCTCAAAGCGCTCAACGAACACTATCTGGGAAAGCTGGCGCTCAAGCCGGCTTGAACTTGTCGCGGGAAATATGAATGCTCGAACTGGGCGGTTTTCAAAATCGCTCATCGTGACACGGCCGTCTCGGCCGTGCTTTCAATTTGAATATGATGAGGGCATCTGATAACGCGTGATTCATTCTTGCGTTGCGCCGCTGGCACGGGCGAGACGCCCGTGTCACGAAAAACCGGCGAAATCACCGACATTTCCCGCGTTTTCGTCGGCAAGTTGGAACCGCTCAGTTCAAGATGATTTAATTCCTGCGGTTTACCTTCCGCCCAGATGAACCGCTATAAACGCGTCCGCCAAGGCGGCCGCTACGGTAACTGACACACACACCATTTAAGAATGTCCGGTCGGCAGCAACAAATGAGCCGCGCACGAAGGGTACTCCCGAAGTAAGCGGATTCCGG
>DASRRM010000334.1:0-6316 GCA_035695715.1 Tepidisphaeraceae bacterium | reverse complement strand
CTCGCTAACGCTCGTCCACGGCGTGATCGCAGGAAATACATCGTTCAATGCGGCATTGGAAACTTCTCGCAAAACGCCGCCACCTCGCTTCGGATTTTCGCCAGCGCCCCATCATCAGCACGCGCCTGCACCGCCCGGTCGATAAAATCCGCCACCGCCGTCAGGTCGTTTTCCTTCAGCCCGCGGGTTGTCACGGCCGGCGTTCCCAGGCGAAGGCCGCTGGTGACGGTCGGCGGGCGCGGATCATTGGGAACGCCATTCTTATTCGAGATGATCCCCGCTTTTTCCAGCACTTTTTCCACCTCGTTGCCGGTCAGGTCGGCCGAGCGGGCGCGAAGGTCGACCAGCATCAGGTGATTATCCGTGCCGCCGCTCACCAGTCGATAGCCCTTGGCCGTCAGCGCCGCCGCCAGTGCCTTGGCGTTCTTCACGATCTGCTGGGCGTATTGCTTGAACTCCGGCTTCAGGTCTTCGCCAAACGCCACCGCCTTGGCGGCGATGATATGCATCAGCGGCCCACCCTGCGTTCCGGGGAAGACGCTGCGGTTGATGGCTTTGCTCAGCTCTTCGTCATTGGTAAGTATTAATCCGCCGCGCGGCCCGCGAAGCGTCTTGTGCGTGGTGGTGGTCACCACATGTGCATGCGGAAACGGCGAAGGATGCGCCCCCGCCGCCACCAGCCCGGCGATGTGGGCGATATCCGCCATCACCAGCGCCCCCACTTCATCGGCGATCTCGCGAAACTTCGCGAAGTCGATCGTTCGCGCATAGGCGCTATAGCCGCACAGGATCATCTTCGGCTTGATCTCCTTCGCCTTGGCGCGCACTGAGTTGAAATCGATCATCTCGGTTTTCGGATCGAGTTCGTAGTGGCTTGGCTTATAGAAAATCGCCGAAGTATTGAGCCGCATGCCATGGCTCAGATGCCCGCCGCTGGCCAGGTTCAGCGAGATATATGGATCCCCCGGCTGCATCATCGCCATGAACGCGGCCAGGTTCGCATTCGCCCCGCTATGCGGCTGAACATTGGCGTATTTGCACCCAAAAAGCTGCTTGGCGCGGTCCTGGGCGACGGTTTCGATCTGGTCGTAAAACTCGCACCCGCCGTAGTATCGCTTCCCCGGATACCCCTCGGCATACTTGTTGGTCAGCACCGTCCCCGCCGCCTCCATGACGGCCTTGGAGACATGGTTCTCGCTGGCAATCAGCTCCAGCGTCGAAGCCTGCCGATGTTCCTCTTTGGCGATCAGATCGGCGATTTGAGGATCCACTTCACGCAAAGCCATCAGCACCTCCAGCAAAAAAGCGTCCACTTTCGGGAAAGCGAAAGATTGTAGCGGCCGAGGAGGGATAGAACCAGTGGGGTTGGCGGCGTGAAGACCAGATCGCCCGGATGTATGATAGTCCGCTGCCAAGATCATCCGCAGCCTGATGGGCAACCCTCCGCAAGCCGGCAAGCTGGAGCAATAACAGCCGGAAGGAAACGAAAATGCTGAGGAATAGGTGCTCGCGCAACGTTTCCTCGCCCGCGACGCAAACGTGGTGGGCGAGTACGCCCACCCTACGAAAATCGAGCGGTTGGACCAACATTTTCAGAATAGGTGCTTCTTATCGTGGCCCCTGCCGGAATCAAGAACGCTCGCACCCCATTGACCGCAAACGCACAGAGGTTTGACCACGGATTTCACGGATAACCCGGATGGGAACGAAATCATCGCGTTTTCTCATCCGTGCGCATCCGTGCAATCCGTGGTCAAACCTCCTTCTCTCGCGAAACAACAGTCCGCGAAAGCAACGCCGTCAGTCATCCTAAACTCGATCGCTTCATTCAATCTTTCCCGAGTAATGCACTTCGTTCCAATCCTTGATCCCCACGATCAGTTTCGCAAACGCGCTGGCCTTTTTCCAATCCTCCGTTCCCATCGCCTTGAAAACATCCCACGCCGGCTTTTTGCCCAAGGGATCTCCGCTCTCGTTGCCGAATTTGCGGATGCCAAGACGCAGGCCGCCTTCTTCGCGGGCGTCGCACCAGTTGTGATATTGGAAAGCCGTGATCGTTTTCAGCGGCTCGATTTTCTTCCACGCATACGCCAGCCCGGCGGCCTGCTCGGTCAGCGCTTTTTCCGAATAATCCCGCGAATTCAAACCCTGCTCGCTTAACTGAATCTCACGCGGCTGGCCGTGATAACACGCCATCGGCTGGCGTGCCCAGGCATCCAAAACCTCCAGATTCTTGAAAGTGATGAACTTCGTATTGAAGCTAAACGTCGCATCGTGATCTTCCCACGTGCGCGGATTGAACAAATCCTGCGCATAAGGATGAAACGCGATCCCCCATTCAAAATCACCTTCCACCCGGCTGAATTCCAGCAGCTTTTCCAGCAGGTCGCGATCGGTATACGCCCGCGGATCGCTCTTGACCGTCCAGCAATGGTCCAGCGAAATCAGCGGCTTGGCGTGCGGATCGTATTGCCGGGCCAGCAGGTAAATCGTCCGCATCGATTTCTGATACATCTCGAGATAGGTGACGAGCGTTTTATCCCCGGCGTTGGTCCAATAGAACCCGGCACTGATCTCGTTATGCATGATCCAATCGTGAATGCGGCCGAACTGCCCATCAGGCCGGCTATAACGCTCGGCAAGAAAATTCATCGCCGCCGCGTACGCTTCCGCTCCGGCGCGCGAAGTGAAGTTCGGCATGGCATACGGCGCGGGCGGTTGGGCGTCGGGATGGGCCGCTTCGCGCGTCCATGATCCAGCCGGATTGTTTCGCGCCGGACGAAGCAAAATAATCGCCGACACCATCCACTGATGCTCGGCGGCGATTTTCATATCCCGATCAAGCCGGGCCACCACGCCGTCGCGCACATACCATTGCCGGCCCGCATACGTGTAAGGCGTCACCCCCCTGCCCGGCTGCGAAACGATGATGTCGTTCAAAACGATGTTGAGCGTGACGGACGAAATGCCCAGCGCCTCCATGTCCGGATGATCGAACGGGCAGCCGCCCATTCCCTTGATCGATCGCGGCTTTGCCGCCGGCAAATCCGCACGCGGCTTTTCGCTGTCGATGTAATGCAGCGCCGACAAAGGCTCATATCCATCGGCAACTTTCCGGACGACGGCCCACGCCGACAAAAGCCGATCGCGCCCGTCGGCTGTCACGCGATCAACATCGACGGCGAAACGCCCCGCCGCATCAGTATGAATCGGCAACAACGTCACCGGCGATTTCAGCGCGGTGACATCCTCCCACATCGGCACCTCCGCCAACTCCGCCGCCGGATTGGCGGGCATGTTCCCCTGCAAATGAATGCGCCCGGCATCGAGCGAGATGGAAGAAATGCCGCCGGGGAATTTTTCGCCGAGATAAGCCGTCAGCCGATCGGCATGGGCGCGGTCTTCTTTTAGGTGTTCGTCGTGCAGAGCATCCGCGGCGATGGAAGTCGCAGTGCCAACGCAAAGCAGTAAGAAGAGGCCGAAAACGCGGAAAAATGCGGGGCGCCGTAATGATGTCTGCGACATGTTCATCAGCAATATATTACTTCCATTAAAGACGAAAAACCGAAATCCCATGGGCAATGGCTTCGCGACCATAGGAGAATATCATCATGACCATCCACGCGACTTACATTGACCCTTGCACCCACTTCCAGTGCATCAGCTCCGCCAGCACGCCGAAGCCGAAGGAGGCGAGGTTGGCGAGGATGATGACGATCATATCCTGAATCCGTCGCGCGCCGGATGGATCGCCGCGGCGGTAAAAGGCGGCGGCGAAGAGGGCACATTCCGAAACCGGCGCGAAGGTTTCCGCCACGAGCAGATACAGTCCGTAGGAGCTGGAAGCGAATAGGATCGGCATCACCAGCACCACGATCGGATAGCTGCAAGCCGTCAGCCAGACGCCGGCAAACAGCCGCCGGCCCAGGCCATGCCGCCGCGAAAGGCCGATCAGCAATACCGGCGTTTCGACGGCGATGCTGAGCAGGTAGCCGCGGGGCAAAAAGTGCCAGAGCTGCGATGGGGTGAGCGGGTTCATGGGAACTAAAATATTTTTCACACCGAAAGTAATTCGTAGGGTGGGCGTACTCGCCCACCGTCTGTGCGCCTCAACCGAGATGGTGGGCGAGTACGCCCACCCTACACCGGATTCCCCGTCGCAAATTGCATTTCCAGCACGGTTGGCGCGGGCGAGCCCTAAAAAGTCCGCAATAAAAACGGCACCTCCGCCAGCACATGGGCGATGGCCAGCGTGAAGTAGACATCGCGGGTGGCAGCGTAGTTTCCCAGAAAACATCCCCATAGCGCGATCACGGCCAGCCCGCCAAGCGCGACGATCGCGATCACCCCGCCGCGCCACGGGCGCGAGCGCCGCGCCAGCGGCACCGATTGCAACTTCCAGGGCGCGGCGCGCAAAGCAATCAAAGGCATCGCCACCAGCCATACGCCATAATGCAGCATTTCCAGGAACGTGTGTGTCGATACCAGCAAATGCGATGAAACGCCGCTGAGGAAATCAGCCCCGGCGTGGCGGGTGATGCGCATGGTAAGCATGTCCTGCCCGGCCAGCGGCGCGCTGTCCGCCAGACGCCACCATAAAATCCCCAATGCCATCGGCAGGCATGCCATGCACCCGCGCCAAGCCCAGCGCCACTGCGGCTTTCGCCGGCCCAGCTCGCGATCGAGAAAAACCAGGGCCACCAGCGGATGCAAATAAACCAGACCCACATCCCACGCCTGCGGCACCATCCATACCAGCGCGATCAGGGCCAGCGCAACGGGAATTGCCCAGGCCCATTTCCCCGCGGCGTTCGCGTTTGCGCCCGGCTGCGTCACGCGGCTTCGGCGCGCACTCGAGTTCAACTGCCTTCCGCGCATCACCGCCAGCGTCGCGATCCAGATCAGCAACAGGCTATTCCAAACCGCCGACGCCATCCCCCACATTTCGGCGTTCCAATGGCCGGCTTGTCCGATGAACGGAATGGCGGCGAAGAGCGCGCTCAGGCCGACGACGCCAACGATGGCCGTGACGAAAAACCCGCGAAGCGGTCCCCAATGGGCCGGCATCTTCGAGAGGAAGTAGCGAAACTCCACCCAATTATGCGGCCCGGCGAACAGGAAAACGGTGACGATGGAAAAGCTGATCGGAACGGCGCCAGCCAGCAATGCCGCTGCGATCATTACCGCTATTGCGGTCGCGGCGAATAGCGCCGCGCCGTCGCCGGTGTAGATGCCGCGTCGGCGGGAGAACGGTAAATGGGCGGCGATGGCCTGGGACATATCATTTTCCGGTGGATGGTTCCGTCGGGGAAGCGGGAGCCGATGGCGTTTGTAACAATCATCGCCCCGTCGATTCCGCCGGGCGCGTCGTCGGCAATTGCGCAATCTTCGCGGCCTGATCGGCGGGAAGCGTCAACTGGATCGGACCCTCGTCGACTGTATCGATAACAACCGGCATCACCGCATTCTCCGCCGGGGCCGGCGGCACAAGCCGATGCCAGCGCGGCGCATTGGGATTGAACGGCGGAAGATCAGCCAGCGAGAATGTCGTCAACAACCCAACGCCGCCAGCCATCGCGATGACCATCAGATTCCGTCCCCGGCCAAGCCGCCCGCGCGCCAGAAACAACCCGCCAACGGCCAGTGCCGATGCCAGGGCAATCCCCGCCACCGCCGTCCGCGCGGGCGAGATTCCCGAATCCGCCCGCGCCGGATGGCCCGATGCCGACAACGCCTGCACCACGCTTCGCGGCAATCGCAAATGGGCTGTCTTGCCGTCTTTTTCCAGCGTAATCTGCAATTGCGGGTCGGCCTTAGCCGGCTTTGAAGAGTCATCGGCCGGCGCAGGTTTCGGCGGCCGCGGAACGTCGCCGCGCGCAGCCAAATTGATGGAAAGAACCATCGCACCAGCGATTACAATGACTAGAATCCGCGACAGAAGGGTTGGCTTAAACATGAGCATATATCCTCAACTTGCGTTGCGCGACGACAGATTTCCCATTCAAGTGACGCGAAAGAGCCGTGGAAGTTTCACGCCGCTGATCGCGGCAAGCCATTTGGGCTGCATCGCCATCCTGATAACGACGGTTTTCGCGACCACGTGTTTCTCCGCAACACCGGGAAAAACAAAAAGGGACATTCCTAATTCCAGGCGAAACCGGCAACTTGGGGCTCTGCCCCAATGTCGCGGCTTTTATCGGCCGAACGTAAGTGGCCGAACATAAAGGGACGGTCTTGGGACAGTCCTGATTTGCCAACTTCCGTGTACTTTCCGCCGATCGCGCGTTGGGGCCGAAGCGACCCCGGCGATGAGGCG
>DASRRM010000333.1:0-14251 GCA_035695715.1 Tepidisphaeraceae bacterium | reverse complement strand
CTGCGGGAGTACCCTCCGTGCGCGGCTCATTACGTCCGTTGCGCAACCAAACGGGCAAAATCACGCGCGTACCACATCACTCCGGAAAACGCTCTGTGCCCGATTTTTACTGAGACCGAACGGGCGAATTGCGCGATCAAGTTCGCTCTCGCGGTTGGAGAAACACATCGTCGGAAATGGTGGCGGCGCGTTCGATTCCTGCAATCACTTCGAACCCAGATAGTTCAGATATCAAATTAAACAGTTGAAATTCTCCGCCCTCCTCGGTCATAATGTAATAAGTCTGTTTCCTGTCGCGTGTTAAGCACGTTCAAGGAGCCTTATGGCCACCATCACGAAAAAGGAACTCATCGACCGCATCGCCGAAACAGCGGGGCACCGGCGCGTGCAGGTGAAGATAGTGATACAACAGTTCCTGGATGAAATCGTTAACGAACTGGGAAAAGGCAATCGCCTGGAGTTCCGTGATTTTGGCGTGTTTGAAACCAAAATCCGCAAGGCGCGAAAAGCCCAAAACCCTAAAACTCTTGAGCCCGTCGCCGTGCCGGAAAAGCGAACGGTGAAATTCAAGGTGGGCCGGCTCATGAAGCAGAAGCTGGGCGAACTGACCGGGGCGGCCATCGACGATGAAGCCACCGACATCGCCGAAATGCACGACAACCACGACGCCGACGATGATGAGGCGGAGGAATCGAGCACGGGCGATCAGATGCACGCGTAAGATAATCTAGATATGTCTGAAGCCGTGCCGCGCTGGAACTGTGCCGTTGCCGCCCATCTTAACCACTTGCGCCAAACACATCTTTTTCGCGCGCGCAGCATCGTCATTCCGATCGACGCAACCCATGTCCAAAGTAATGGTCGTCGGCTGGTCAATTTTTCTTCCAATAATTATTTGGGATTGACCCATCATCCCAAAGTCGTCGCGGCAGCGGCAAGCGCCCTGGCGCGCGATGGATTCGGCAGCGGAGCAGCGCCGCTGATCACGGGCTACTCGCGGGCCCACCATTGCGCCGAACAGGCAATCGCGCGCTGGAAGGGAAGCGAAACCGCCGTTCTTTTTCCCAGCGGCTATCAGGCCAACCTTGCCGCGATTCAGACCATCGCCGCCATCGGGAAATTATCCCAGGGCGTGCGGTTCCTCGTCGATAAGCTTGCCCATGCTTCGCTGATCGACGCCATTCGCGGCAGCGGCGAAATGTTCCGCGTGTTTCCTCACAACGGAATCGCCAAGCTGGCGCGATTGCTCGACGATGCACCGGCGGATCAATTGCAGGTCGTCGTGACCGAGAGCATCTTCAGCATGGACGGCGACGCCGCCGACCTGGCCGCGATCGCGAAGCTTAAGGACCAGCACGGATTTTTTCTGCTGCTCGATGAGGCCCATGCCACCGGCGTATACGGACCAGCGGGCGCCGGATTGGCCGCCGAGATGTCGTTGCGCGATATGGTCGATGTCAGTGTGATCACGCTCTCAAAGGCACTGGGCGGAATTGGCGGCGCGGTTTGCACATCAGAGATTTTTCGCGATGCGATAATGAATCATGGGCGGGGATATCTGTTTTCAACCGCAATTCCCGCCTGTGTGGCGGCGGCGGGCGAGGCGGCGGTGCAAGTGCTGCACGAAGAGCCGGGCCGGCAAATGCGGGTTCGCGCCCTCGCTCGGCGCGTTCGCGAAGAGATTGCCGCTTTGCGCTTTGCCGTCCCGGCGGGTGACTCACCGATCATTCCGATTATCCTGGGGAGCGAACAATCCGCGCTGACGGCGGCGGCGCAATTGCTGGAGGCTGGAATGCTGGTGATGCCCGTCCGACCGCCAACCGTTGCGCGCGGCAGCAGCCGCCTGCGCGTGACGCTCAGCAGCGAACATACGGATGAGGAGGTCGATCAACTGATTGGAGCGATCAGGAACTTGGCTGGATCCTGAAACTGAATGGTTTCTGCAATAAAGAATGCGTCCCGAGACTGTGCGCGCAAAGTTACCAACCTCCGATTAACGGCTTTCGGCTTACGCCAGATGCGATTGCGGCTCACGCCAGATGCGATTGGTGATTGTTATAAATTCCGGGGGCCGATGGCCGGTTTCGCGTTAAATTCTCGCCCGTCGAGCTTTCGACGAAGCGCAGGGTTTTGGCAAGGAGATTTCGCGGCGGATCCGCGGCGGGCATGTTGTCCAGAATCCCCAGCACCTTTTCCACCTGCGAAACCCGCTCGCGCAGCCGGCCGTCAACGGCGGCGTAAATGGTCCCGTTTGGCTTGCCCAACGCCGTCACGGCCCGATCCATCAGCACGTCCATCGCCCGGCGGTCGTCTTCACGCATTTTCAGTTTCATAACAGCCTCACGGTTCTTCAGGTGGCCGACCCGATTATCGGCGACCAAAAAAGCTCGCTCGCTTCCCATGCAATACCATCACCAAGTTCAGCCGTTTCAACGGCTGATGATGGCCACGCCACGAGGCGTGAATTCAACGCGCGAATGTTGTCAACCGGCTGACCTTGCAAAGGCCCGGCCAGATATGCCTGGCGTTACGTGCCAGACGCTGCTCTTCCTCGTGAAAGGCCTGTTTGATGGGAACTGCTTTCAAGCCGATCACATTGATCTACCATTGCCTACGACGTCGATTTGCTGCGGTTCGACGGCTTTTTATCGTTGGTTGCCTTCCAGCGGTCGGCGAAATGCGCAACTGCCGCATGCAGGCGCGATTTAACCGTCCCCAACGGAATATCAAGAATTTCGCTGATTTGCTTGTAGGGGAATTGATGGAAGTACGACAAAAGGAGAATTTCCCGCAGATGCTCCGGCATTGTCGTCACGGTGTTATGCACCAGTTGCTGCAGCTCGCGTTTCTCCATCGGCTCGCTGGGCAGTTCCGCCGCCGACTTCATCAGGTCGATGAATTCGCCGCTCTCGTCATCGCCGGGGCTGATGGAAGCCTGAAGTGGATTGGTCGGGCGGCGCGCCTGGGAACGAATCAGATCGCGCGCCTTGTTGGCGGCGATCGTGAATAGCCAGGGGCGGAACCGACGCTGCGGATCGAACTGCTCGGCTGACTGATGCACCTGCAAAAACGTTTCCTGGAACACATCCTCGGCACTGGCGCGATTTCCCAGAAAACGAACCAGAAAATGGTAAAGCTCTCGCTGATATCGATTCACAAGCTGGGCGAACGCGGCACTTTCGCCGCGGCTGTATTCATCGAGAAGTTGCTCATCGGGGCGGGCGTCGGCGCCGACTGCCACTGGGTAGTGCCGGGGAGGTGAAGAAACCGGCGCTTCGACATCAGTTGATTTGCCATTATGCAGCATATTAATGCGCCCTCCGTTCACACCTTTGTGCCGCTTGACATCGCCGCCGCCTGGCGGAGACTGTAAGGCGGTTCTGGTTGCGCGTTTCTGGGTCTTCATGGCACTCGATTAGCAGACCACCAACCGTGCCGTCCGTCAATGCCAAAACAACCTATTCGCACTCCTTTGCACAACCAGATGACTTCCTTCAACGTAACAAATCATATGCCCGCTCAAGCCGCTGATCCGGCCCCATTCCAATTTTTTGGCGAAACCGCCGAACAGTTTGACAGCCGCGTGCGCGAATGGGGCTGGCCCAAATTCCGCGGCCAACAGGTCCGCGACTGGGTCTACAGGAAGGCCGTCGCCAATCCCGCCGCCATGTCCAACCTGTCGCGGCTCGACCAGGAGTTCCTCGCCGCCCGCGCCTCGTTCGCCACGTCCACCGTCACCAGCCACCAATCCAGTAATGACGGCACACAAAAGCTGCTTCTAACCTGGGAAAACGGCGCCAACGCCGAAACCGTTCTCATTCCCGACGGCCCACGGCGAACGGCCTGCGTCAGTTCGCAGGTCGGCTGCCCCGTTGGATGTAAGTTTTGCGCGAGCGGTGTAAATGGCGTCAAGGGAAATCTTGCCGCCGCCCAGATCGTCGAGCAGATTTTCCGACTCAATGAATTGCTTGCCCCGAAAAAAGAACGAATCAACCACGTGGTTTTCATGGGGATGGGCGAGCCGCTGGCCAATTACGCCAACGTCATTCAAGCCATTCGCGTCCTGCACGATTTGCAGGGGTTCAACATCGGGGCGCGGAAGATCACGATTTCAACGGTTGGCGTTCCGCAGAAAATGCGGGCGCTGGCCAATGAAGATCTGCCTCTCAATCTTGCCATTTCACTGCACGCGCCCAATGAGGAGCTTCGCAAGCAATTGATACCGTGGGCCGAACATTTCGCCCTGGAGGATATCCTCGAAGCGGCCCGGCACTACTTCGATCGAACCGGCCGCGAGGTGACCTTGGAATACATCCTGTTGTCCGGCGTAAACGATCAGCCGCAGCATGCCCGCGAGTTGGCGCGTCTCTGCAAGACGCTGCGCGCCAACGTGAACCTGATTCGCTACAACGAGGTAACCGGCCTGCCATTCCAGCGCCCCAACGGCGACGATGTGATGCGCTTCCAGGAGGTCCTGCGCAATGCCGGCGTCAACGCCCACGTCCGAAAGAGCCGCGGCCGCGACATTGACGCCGCCTGTGGACAATTACGCCGCAAGAAATTGGAAGAAGCAACGGCTGAAGGGCCGGCCATGATTGCGAGCGGAGTCGCGTTGCCGGTGGTGGGGGAGTGATGAGTTACGTGACTCCTTGAAGGCTCCCGTCCCCTAAATGACATTGCGCGATTAGGCGCTTCGAATCTTCGTAGGGTATGCACCGCGGAGGCGTGTTTTTCCATCTCAAACGTAATGGTCTGCGGTGCGGACCCTACACGAATCGCGCAAGGCCATTTAGCGCGCGAGCACGTGGTAGAGGAGAGCACGAACCTGTTCGGCGCCGCCCACGTAAGATCCGCCAAGCCGGAGCTTGCCCTCGCCAAGAGCGTGTTACCGTCGTCCAAATCACTGGCGCGTCACCTTTGAGCTGGTCCACACCGCTTAGGCGTCATATCTGCGCTAATCCACGTTTTTTGGCGTATTCAGCGGCCGATCGGCGTATTTCCTTATAGACCGGGCCGTTGAATGGCTCCTACAATTCAGTTGTCAGGAGCGTGTTGTATGGCCTGGGCAGAGTTATCTGACTGCCGATGCTATTACGAGGTGCTCGGAACCGGCGAGCCGCTTATTCTGATTCCCGGCCTTGCCGCAACCACGCGAATGTGGGACCCGGTCGCCGGGGATCTGGGACAATTCTTTTCGGTCATCCTTTTCGACAATCGCGGCATGGGCCGATCGATCGCCCTCCGCAAGCCGACTACATTAGCCGACCTGGCGAGCGACATTGTCGAGTTACTCGATCATCTGCAGCTCGACCGCGTTCACGTGCTTGGCGTTTCGCTGGGCGGCGTGATCGCCCAGCGCGTTGCGATCGATCATCCCTCGCGGGTGGATCGGCTCGTGCTGGTGTCGTGTGCCGATACGTTTTCACCTTACCTTCGGCAGATGTCGCTGCTTTTGGCGCACACTTTGCGACGTTTTCCGCGGGAGATGTTCGTACGCACCATGGAACTGCTGGCCACCGCACCTGAATTCCTTGACGCCAACACCGATCTGGTGGAAGAGCGCGTGAAAACCAAGTCCGGGTCGCACGTTTCGGCGCGGGCGGTGGGAAATCAATTGCGCTGCCTGGCGGCCAGCGAAGTACCGGCGGGATATTTTAAGATAACGGCGCCGACACTGGTGGTGGCTGGGGAATTTGATCCGATCATTCCCAGTTGCTACTCGAAACAGATGGCCGACAAGATTCCCGCAAGTGAGTATTTCCTCGTTCGCGGCGCGGGACACAATCCGCTGGTGGACCATCCACAGGCGGTTATCCCGCGCGTCGTTGAGTTTTTGCAAGAGTCGCATCAGCGTGAGGAAACAAACGTGTGGCGAGGCGCGATGGAGAGATACGCGCCTCATTTGGGCGGCGTTTAAAACGCCGCAATGGAGGTTTGTCCAGGGAGGTGACGGAAGCGTAAGCGTTCCGGCACAAGCCGATCGAATGTGACCGACTAATGTGCTGAGCGAACGCAGGAGAATAGCCCATGCTGCTTTCGTTCGATACAGTCTGGCGGAAATGGTGGAATGGCGAGCGCACGCCCGCCGAGCCGCATCCGGCGGAGACTCCCGAGGCGCATGCGCCGTCAAAAGAGGCGCCCTGGCTCAGTCATCTCGACGCGGCGAGCATCCCGCGCCATCTGGTTTACCCCGCCACAACGCTGGGCCGCATTCTCGACCAATCCGCCGACCGCTTCGGCGATGCCGAAGCCATTCTCTACAACCATCACCGCTGGACCTATCGCGAGCTTCTGGCATCAGTCAACCGCATGGCGGGCGCTTTTGCCCACCTGGGCGTGCGGCGGGGCGAGCGCGTGCTGCTGGTATTGCCCAACTGTCCCGAATTCGTCATCGCATTTTTTGCGATTCAGAAACTGGGCGCGGTGGTGGTGAATGCCGGGCCGCTTATGGGCCGCGATGATCTGCAAACTGTCATCGGCATGACCAATCCGCGCGTGGCGGTGGGGCTGGATTTGCAGGCGGCCACGCTGCACTCGGCTTGCGCCGGATCGACCATCGAGCATCTGGTGTATGTTTCATTGCAAACCTATCAGCCGGTATTAAAACGGCTGGGCTATCAGATCAAGCTTTGGCAACATCGAGATCCCGCCGCCGGCAGCGTGCAGCACGTGCTGTTGAACGATCTGTTGGAGCGCGCCCCGGCGCGCCCGCCGACAGTGGAACCCGATCCTAATTCGACTGCCGTTTTGCAAGCCACCGGTGGAACCACCGGCACGCTGAAACTGGCCCAGCTTACCCATCGCACGCTGCTGGCCAACGTCATGCAGGTGACGGCGCTGGAAAGCGCCCGGCCCGGGCAGGAGCGCGTCTTTGCGGTGCTGCCGATGTTCCACGTCTACGGCCTGACGCTCTGCCTGCTGACGGCGATCTTCAACGCCAGCACAATCATCATGATGACGCGATTCAGCGCCGAGGAAATGCTCGAATTGATTCGCAAGCATCGGCCGACCATTTGCCCGATCGTGCCGGCCATTTGCGATGGCATCAGCGCCCTGCTGGAAAAGGAACGCGCCGAGGACCCGGCAAAAGGCCGCCTGCCGGCGGGATTGCGGCTATGCATCAGCGGGGCCGCGCCGCTAACGCGCGAAACCGCCGACAGATTCCACGACCTGACCGGCGCAACGGTGATTGAAGGCTACGGCCTGACCGAGGCATCGCCGGTCACGCACGCCGGGCTTCCCAATAATGATGTGCGGCCGGGTTCCATCGGCGTTCCGTTGCCCGATACCCGCGCCCGCATCGCCGATCTCGACGACCCGACCCGCGATGTCGCGCCCGGCGAGCCGGGCGAATTGCTTATCAACGGCCCGCAGATCATGACCGGCTACTTCGCGAATCCCGAGCAGACCCGCAGGGTGTTGTTTACCGATGCCCATGGCGATATCTGGCTTCGCACCGGCGATGTGGCGCGGATGGATAGCGACGGGTTTTTCTATCTCCTCGATCGCAAGAAGGACATGATCATCCGCGCGGGAATGAAGGTTTTCCCGATCAAGGTGGAGCGCGTCTTGCGGACGCATAAGCAGGTGCAGGATGTTGCCGTCATCGGCCGGCCCGATCCGGTTCATACCGAAGCAGTGGTCGCGGTGATTTCGCCGCAGCCGCCGATGCACGAGCGGGAGAAACTGGCGGCGGAATTGCGGTTGCTATGCCGCCAGCATCTGGCGCCGTATGAAGTGCCGCAGGTTATCGAATTTGTCCCGGCATTGCCGCGATCGGCGCTGGGCAAGCTTTTGAAGCGCGAGCTGCGCAAGGGTGAAATTCCCGCCGGCGAACCTGCGGTCTTGCCGGATCCGGCGGGCGCGATTCCGCGCGGAGGAGCGGCCCGGGCGCCCGAGGTTCCTCCCGCGAAAGTGCCGGATTCGGTGGGCGGGCGATTTAAGGATTTAAGTCTGGAGGACGATGTTGAACCGTTTCCGACCGCCGCGCCACCGAAGGAGGGGATCAGAAGGATAAACGGCGCAGCTAATGGAAACGGAAACGGGAAGCACGTGAAGGAATGACGTGATTCAGCCGCTTGCGGCTTCGCGGATCAATAACCGCGTTTCGCCGGCGTGAAAATTGCAGAAGCGCCATTGGCGGACGCGTGCATAATACGACGTCGCTTCGAGGATCAAAGACCATGTGTCAGCGATCCTGGAACTGGAGAAGCGCCGTTCGCGGAAAAACATTTGTCCCGTAAACGAGGTCGCCGTCCAACTGCGGCAACCGCGGCTTTTGTTTCGCGAAGCCGCAAGCGGAAAGAGAATTTTGACGAGGTTACGAATATGGTCGCCTGGAACACAACTGAAGCCGGAATCGCGATCGTCGCCGGGGCTCGCACGCCACTGGGCAAGGCGGGAACGGTGCTCAAATCGATGCATGCCGAGGATCTGGCGAAGGTGGCGATCCAGGAGACGCTGTATCGCGCCGCGATGGGGGCGGATCGGCTGGATGAAGTCATCCTGGGCAACGTGGTGATGCCCGCCGACGCGGCCAACGTGGCGCGGGTGGCGGCACTTTGGGCGGGCGTGCCGCGAAATGTGCCGGGGCTGACGGTGCAGCGCAACTGCGCCTCGGGAATGGAGGCGATCAACGAAGCATGCATGCGCATTCGCGCCGGCATGGGGCGGATCATCATGGCCGGGGGATGCGAGTCGATGAGCAATGTCCCGTTGCTCTTTCCAATGGAAACATTGGAGCCGGTCGGGCAACTGGCCCGCGCCAAAAGCACATGGCAGAAAACCAAGGCTGCCGCGGCGCTGCGGCCGCGGCATTTCAAGCCGACGGCGGGCCTGGAGCTTGGCCTGACCGATCCGACGGTGAACATGATCATGGGCAAAACCGCCGAGGTATTGGTACAGGAATTCGGCATCTCGCGGACCGAGCAGGATGCATACGCCCTGCACTCCCACGAAAAAGCGGTGCACGCGACCAACGCCGGCTTCTTCGACGAGGAAATTGTCCCCGTTTACGCCGGAGAACGTTATGAGCCGGTCACGCGCGACAACGGCCCGCGTGCCAATACGACGATGGAGTCGCTCGGAAAACTAAAACCCCTGTTCGACCGAAAGGACGGCAGCGTGACGGTCGGCAATTCCTGCCAGATCACCGACGGCGCGGCAACGGTACTGATGGCCGATGCCAATCTCGCCCGGGCCGAGGGAATGGAGCCGCTGGGATACGTGCGGGGATATGCTTATGCGGCGCTGGACCCCGCGCGCATGGGGCTTGGGCCGGTATTTGCCATCGATCAATTGCTTCGGCAAACGGGAATGTCGCTTGCCGATATTCCGCTGTTTGAGATTAACGAAGCGTTCGCCGGCCAGGTGCTCGCCTGTTTGAAGGCGATGAATTCCGCGCAATTTTGCCGCGAGCAACTGGGCCGCGACTCGGCGCTGGGCGAAATCGATCCGGAAAAGCTCAACGTCAACGGCGGGGCGATTGCGTTGGGCCATCCGGTCGGAGCAACCGGCGCGCGGATCGTGCTGACGCTGCTGATGGAAATGAAACGCCGAAATTTGAATCTGGGGTTGGCCGCCTTGTGTGTCGGCGGCGGGCAGGGAGCGGCGATGTTATTGGAGAGACGATCGGAATGGAGGTAGCGTAAAATGTCGGACGCGCGCGGGGAAGCAAATAACCTCGCGCGGTTAGGTGATGATCGCAAGGCGGGAAATGTCATCCTGAGGTACTCCGAAGGATCTTGCCGTTAGAGCGTATCAGCGAGATCCTTCGGAGTACCTCAGGATGACGCTCATGCAGCCGATGCGCGTATCCGTGCAAGCTCGTGTAGGGTCCGCACTGCGGACCATTTTTGCATCGTCGAAAGAGGCGGCCCGCGGTGCGGACCCTACAAGGACCGTCAGCGTTAAATGCGTCTATAAACGAGTAAACATTATGGCGAACACAATTGAAACAACGAATGTGAAGCCCGCGAATGCCGATGTCGTCCTGCAAACCCTTCGCACGACCAAGGACGGCGACGGCATCGTCACCATTGTTCTTGACGCCCCGGGAAAATCCGTCAACACCCTCTCGCAGCTCATGCTGGCCGAGCTGGGCGACGCCCTTTCTCGCGTCGAGGCTGATCCGCCAAAGGGCGTTATTTTCGCGTCGGCGAAGAAGCGGTCGTTTATTGCCGGGGCGGATTTGTTCGAGATCAAGAAGATGTCGCCCGAGCAGGCAACCAAATATCTGGCCGATGGGCAGACGCTTTTTACGCGTATCGAGAAGTTGCCATGCCCGACCGTGGCCGCCATCAGTGGCGATTGCCTGGGCGGTGGCTTTGAGCTGGCCCTGGCCTGCCGGGCCCGCGTGGCGGCGGATGATTCTTCCATCAATATCGGCCTGCCCGAAGTGAAGCTGGGAATCCTCCCCGGATGGGGCGGCACCGGCCGCCTGCCGCGATTGATCGGCCTGGCCGAGGCGCTGCCGCTACTGCTGGCGGGCAAAACCTTGCCGCCGGCCAAGGCGAAACGCGCACGGATGATCGATGATGTGGTCCGCCCCGAGGCATTGCCCGCCGCCGCCCGGCGGCTTGTGAAAAAACCTCCCGAACACCGTCCCGCGCCGCTTCTGCATCGCGCCGCCACCGCCATGCGCTTTACGCGCGACAAAATATTCCAGGCGGGCCGCGACAAAACCCTGGAGCAAACCCACGGCAATTATCCCGCGCCCATGCGCCTGATCGAAGTCGCCAAAGCCGGCTGGGAAAATGGCCCGCAGGCCGGGTTCGACGCCGAGCGCAAGGCGCTGGTCGAATTGATCGACACGGATGTTTCGCGAAATCTAATCAGGCTGTTTTTCCTGAAGCAGGGGGCGAAGAAGGCGATTGCCGAACAGGTTCATGCCAAACCGGCCGACGTGAAATACGCCGCCGTCGTCGGCGGAGGAACCATGGGCGCGGGAATCGTCTATTCCCTGGCCCGGGCAGGGATCGAAGTTCGGCTGATCGAAGTCGACCCCAAAGCCGTGTCGGCGGGCCTGGTGCGCGTGCGAAAGAGTTTCGACGATGACGTCAAATCGGGCCGATTGAGCGCGCTGGACGCGAAACATGCAATGAACCGCGTCGTGCCGACCACGCAATGGACCGGGCTTCACCTGGCGGACATCGTCATCGAGGCGGTGGTGGAAAAGATGCCGCTGAAGCGCGAAGTTTTCGCGAAGCTCGATCGGCTCGTCCGGCCTGATTGCGTCCTCGCCACGAACACCAGCTCGCTCAGCGTCAGCGAAATGGCCGAGGCAACCGAGCATCCCCATCGCGTGGTGGGCCTGCATTTTTTCAACCCGGTGCCGAAGATGCCGCTGGTGGAAGTCGTGCGAACTGCCAGCAGCGACGAGCAATCGCTGGCCACGGCCGCGGGCCTTGCGGCAAAGATCGGCAAAACCGCGGTGATGGTGAAAGATTCACCGGGCTTCCTGGTGAATCGCATTCTCATTCCGTATCTGGCTGAGGCGGTGGCGATGGCCGGCGAGGGCATCTCCATCGTCGACACCGATACGGCGATGAAGAAATGGGGAATGCCGATGGGACCCTTCGAGCTGCTCGATGAAATCGGTCTGGACGTGTCGGCCCACGTGCTGAAAAGCCTCGGCAGCCAGATCGGAAGCGACCGCATTCCCACTTCGCCGATCGTCGACAAAGCCCTGGAACGCGGCTGGCTCGGGAAGAAAAGCGGGACCGGCTTCTATATTTATGCCAACGACAAGGCAAAGAAAAAACAGCCGCCGACGCTCAACATGGAAATGGCGTCGTTCTGCAACACGAACTCGAGCGCCACGGGCGTGCCATTGGACGCTAATACAATTGCGTGGCGATTAGTCCTTCCCATGGTGAACGAAGCCGCCCGGCTGCTGGCCGAGGGCGTCGTGGAAAGCACCGACGCGGTTGACTTGGCAATGGTGCTGGGCACCGGTTTTGCCCCATTCCGCGGCGGATTGGTGCAATTTGTGGATGCCGTGGGTGTCGAAAAAATTGTGGGCGAGATGCAAGCGCTTGCCGACAAACAGGGTCCGCGATTCGTGCCCGCGCCGTTGCTGCGCGATCTCGTGGCGCAGCATTTATCGATGCGCGATTTTGCGAAGATGGAGCATCATGATGCTCACGCGACGGTGTGACCGGAGCGAGAACGAAAGATGCTCCACCGGTTTTTGCGTAGCGGTTGGACCGAAGGTCCACTTTTGTTCAGCAAGAGTCCAAACTCTATGCGGAAATATGAATCTTCGTCCGACCCACGCGAAAGAGTGGACCTTCGGTCCGACCGCTACGCGGATTCCTGCGATAGAAGCGGTCGTTCCGGAGTGCGATGACGTGAAAATATAGTTCGTCCCAAGGAGAAACCAAATGCCCACTTTCAAGAAACGCGATCTGGAAGAGATGGAAAAAGCCAAGGACCTTCTCGAAGGCGCGCCGGCCGAGATGGGGTTTGTGAAATCGCTGTTTTTCGGGCGGTTGAAGCTCGATTCCGTCATGCCGTATCCGACGCAGGATCCGGGCGAGGCCCGGCGGACGGATGAACTCATCGCGCGCCTGACTCCTTTCCTGAAAGAACACGTCGACGCCGACAAGATCGACGCCGAGGAACGCATCCCGCAGGACGTGATCGATGGCCTGGCGCAGATGGGCGTGCTGGGAATGACTGTGCCCACCGAATACGGGGGCGGTGGGTTTACGCACACTGCTTATTGCCGGGTGCTGGAACACATCAGCCAGTTTGATGCGTCCACCGCGGTTCTCGTCGGCGCGCATCAATCCATCGGCCTCAAGGCCCTCATGCTCATGGGCACCGAAGAGCAAAAGCGCACGTTCCTTCCCGATCTGGCCGCCGGGCGGAAGCTGGCGGCGTTTTGCCTGAGCGAGCCGGAGGTCGGCTCCGATGCCGCCAATGTGCAAACCCGCGCCGTGCTGAATGACGAAGGAACGCATTACCTCATCACGGGCGAAAAGAAGTTCGCGACGAATGCCGCCATCGCGGGAATGCTGACGGTGATGGCGCGAACGCCCGTCATTGAAAATGGAAAGACGCGCGAAAAGGTGACGGCGTTTCTCGTCACGCCTGACCTTCCCGGTTTCGAGATCGTGAAAAGTAACCGCAGCAAGATGGGCGTTCGCGGCTCATGGCAGGGGGTGCTGAAATTCACCGATATGCCCGTGCCGAAAGACCGGGTTTTGGGCGAAGTCGGCAAAGGCCTGAAGGTTGCGCTGGGCGTGTTGAATTATGGCCGCTGCACGCTAAGCGCCGGCTGCGTTGGCGGGGCGAAGCGGGCGCTGGAGCTCGCCCTGCAGCGCGCCAAATCGCGCACGCAGTTCAGCCGCAAGCTTTGCGAATTTCATCTGGTAAAGCAGAAGATCGCCAACATGGCCCAGACGCTTTTCGCGGTTGAATCGCTGACATATCTGTGCGCGGGCCTGGTCGATCGTCATGAAGGCGATATCATGCTCGAAACCGCCATCTCCAAGCTGTTTTGCTCCGAAGCGCTGTGGCAGGTCAGCGATGATTGCCTGCAAATCTGGGGCGGCGAAGGATACATGCGCAGCAACGGCATCGAGCGCATGGTGCGCGATGCCCGCATCAACCGCATCGTCGAGGGCGCAACAGAAGTGATGAGCGCTTTCATCGCCCTGGCCGGAATGAAGGGCGTCGGCGAGGAATTCGAATCCGTCATGCGCGCCGCCAAACATCCCATCGGCAATTTCGGCCGGCTGGCGCGGTTTGCCGGCACGGAGTTCCACGATGTGATGTGGGGCCACGGCTTTCCCGGCCTTCACGCCGAGCTGGCCGACGAGGGAAAAATGCTCGCCAGCCTGACCACGCAATTCGCCCGCGACATCACCCGCCTGCTGGCCAAATACAAGGAAACGATCCTGGATTATCAGATGCTGCAAGACCGCCTGGCGTGGTCCGCCGCCGAGTTATATGCATCGGCCGCGGTGATCAGCCGCCTGCAAAAGATGCTCGATACCACGCCCATGGGCAACGGCCACGACGCCCAGATCAAGCGCGATTTGAAGATTGGCAAAGCCTACTGCCATCGCGCCGCGGCTTCGGTGAAGGCGCGCTTGCGCGGTCTTTTCCGCAACCAGGACGAGGAAATATTGGAGGTGGCGGATTTGGTGCTGGATGACGCCTTCGTAAGCAGGGCGGAATGAGCCGCGCACGGAGGGTACTCCCGAAGTAAGCGGTTTCGGGGATCCGCTTACTCCGGGAGTAC
>DASRRM010000332.1:0-12834 GCA_035695715.1 Tepidisphaeraceae bacterium | reverse complement strand
CGTACGGAGGGTACTCCCGGAGTAAGCGGTTTCGGCGAAACCGCTTACTTCGGGAGTACCCTCCGTGCGC
This sequence comes from Tepidisphaeraceae bacterium, assembly GCA_035695715.1. Lineage (GTDB taxonomy): Bacteria > Planctomycetota > Phycisphaerae > Tepidisphaerales > Tepidisphaeraceae > RYN-428. Next base: position 12,764 of record DASRRM010000332.1, on the reverse strand, counting down.
GGCTCATTCCACACTGCGTACGAAACGGACAACATCATGCGGCGGGTGTTGTCAGACCCGGCGTGCGAAGGGGGGAATATCCCACGCGAAAACCGATGGGACACCAATGGGACATTTTTTGTCCCACGAATGCCCCAAATGTCCCATCGATTCGGCGCGGGGATTTTATGGGAACTGGCGTAAGAAACTGTGCGGCAATGGGTTGTGATTCTGAAAAAGAAAGGCATGTCCCATTTTTAACGAAAAAACGTAAAAACTGGGACATTTCGAGACATCGGGGGTGTTGCGCAACACTCAATATTCAAAAGTGTTGCATTTTGGGGCGCGGTGAAGTCGTCAGCGAGCCGGCGAATGGAGAGCGTACGGTCGGCGCATTTAAGCCGGACTCGATTGCCTGATCTTCGTCTCCTTCGTCTTCTTCGCGCCTTCGTGTCAGGCATTCTCTAAAGGCGGCCGTGTGTACCCGCCCACCGAGCCGTCGGGCGACGAAAGCAGTGGGCGGGTGGAATACTCGAAGACCGATCTGCGTTTAATGAATCCGAACCAGCGGACGCTCAACCCAATGCGGATCGACAACCGGAACGCGCTCGATGCGCACTTCAAAATGGCCCGGCGTTGCCAAAACCTGCTGATCGTTGCTCTGCCACTGCCCTTCGGAAACCAGTTCCTGCCGCGCGACATCTTCGAAATGGGCCGGGGTAACAACGACCTGCTGAATCTGCGTGACATAGTGGGCCGGCACCAATACGCGTTCGCGATGAACGTGATGGCCATGAACCACATCGCGCACTTCGACAGTATCGGGAATTAAAACCTGCACGGGATTGTCCTGCGTTACCGCTTCGCGCCAAACATGGTCGACGACGGTTTGATAGACCGGCTCAACCCAAACGCGCGGGCCGGGAACCGTTTGATAGACCGGCTCAACCCAGACGCGCGTCTGGCGTTCCTCGAAAGCGCCCGGCACGAAGTGCCGCTGCTCGATGACGGCGTGGCCGTGGCGAAGGTCCAAGTCGAGGTGGATGTCATCGTGCGCGTGAGCGGTCGATGCGGTTCCTGCGCCGGCCAAAGCCGCTCCGAGAAGCAGCCGGCCCGTGGTATTGCGAAACATTCCGCCGAGAGTATTGACGATCGCGTTCATGGCTGAAACTCCGATTAAAAGCCGGTGACACCGCACCGGACGTTACGGTTAATTTGACACCGTCGGCAGCCCGGGGTTAGCGGTATCAAATCGGCGACATTTTTATAACGCGGAATGCATTTCAAGCTTGCGCGAGTTACCCTGTTACGGATGCTCCGTATGCGTCGAATCAACCTCCCGCCTTGGGCACGTCCTCCGGTGGTGGACTCCAAGGACGTGAATGACCGGGGAAACAAACAACTTGACGCGATGCGGTCGCTCGTCTTGAGCGCGGTGCAGGATGCTGTTCAAGGGTATATCGACGACGTGAATTTGGTCTTCGACCGCGAATCGGATGGATTCCCCGCCCGGGAAATGCTGACTGGCGACTACTATATCGGAGATGAGGACCGGGCACCCGGCGCGACGTACAAACTGTTCCACCTGTGGGTCATGGCCCGTTGTATCGGAATCTGTCCGACACGCCACAAACCTGACGACTACCTTGGGCTGAATATTCTTTTAGACGTTGATTGCGATGAGGGTACGGCAGAATTAATGGGGGTGGATTCTTCAGTGATCTAATCGTCGCCAACTCCATATTCACACCACGTCTTTGGCGTTTCCCACACCGTCACCGTGGCCAGATTCGCATTGGCATCATCAAACTGCGGCTTCAGCAGGCGGTAGATTACCCGCGCGATGTTTTCCACCGTGGGAATCAACTCACGGAATTCCTCCAGCTCGACATTTAGATTCTTGTGGTCGAACCGGTCGACGATGGCGGACGCCACGATCGACTCAAACGCCGGCACATCGATCAAAACGCCGTCGGCGCTTGGGGTGCCGACGAGAGTGACTTGCAGCTCGTAATTATGGCCATGCCCATGCGGGTTGTTGCATTTGCCGAAGGTCTTCACGTTGGCGTCGGCCGAAAGGGCGGGGTTATGCAGGCGATGGGTGGCGGAGAATTCGAATTTCTGGCTGAGGCGCACCATGGGAAGCTCCCCGGCTTTTGCCGAGATGGAAAGAAAAGGGGACAAATTCAGCCGCAGCAAATCCAGCCGCAGCGGCTGCCAGGAATTCTCCAGCAGCCGAAATACGCCCGCCACAACCCGCTCCGGCGATTGCTGATTTCCATCCGCGATCGCCTTGCTGATAAACGGGATGGCGGTCTTACGGATAATTGAATCGATCTGTTTGATGTTGACGAGATAATTGCTTGCCGGATCAAGCTCGCCAAGGAGGGTGGCTTCCAGGCTTAAATAAATTCCAAATCCCCTCAGCGACGGAAACCCGCCATGGCTGTTGGTCGGCTTGCCGCCAAGTTGCCCATCGGCTTGGCGGTTCACAGCAAATCGCACCTGGCGGGTGAGTCGGAACATGGGGGGATTATAGGGTGAAAAGTAGGCAGTGGGCAGTAGGCGGTAGGCAGCGAAGAACGAGCGCCTGGTAAATTCAGGGGAGATGCACTTCCCGCGCAAGTTGGCGCTTTTTCTCTGCCTACTGCCTACCGCATACTGCGTACTTCTGACGCTCCAAAAACCCCAACTTTTCACCCTCCTCAACGTAGCATTTATAGCAACTTTCGCGATAATGTTTTCACACGTCTCATGAACCCCAGGATGGGGACGATTGGGAAGAACTTTCGCCGTGATTTTACGCCGAGGGTGTCGTGTTTTGACTGTCACAGGAGCATCGAATGGCAGATGAAAAGACGACCGGATCCGCCGGTCATGATGGATCGACCGAACCTGAAAAATCAGCAATTGTTCCCGGCTCCAACGAGGACCATTCCACCCCCTCGTCCGGCGACTACAACGCCTCCATGATCAAGTCGCTCGATGACGTCGACCACGTGCGCACGCGCCCGGGCATGTACATCGGCGGCTACAACCCGCGCGGGCTGCATCACCTTGTCTACGAAATCGTCGATAACTCAATTGACGAAGTGTTGGCCAAACACGCGCACCACGTCGAAGTGCGCATCAACCCGGATGGAAGCTGCACAATTACAGACGATGGCCGCGGTATTCCGGTCGATTATCATCCGGAAGGCAAGCGTCCGGCCGTGGAGATGGTTTTTGACAGCCTGGCCACCGGCGGGAAATTCGAGCACGATGACGACAGCGCCTACAAAACCTCCGGCGGCCTGCATGGCGTGGGCGCTTCGGTCGTTAACTTCGTCTCGGAATTCCTTGAAGTGGAAGTCAGCCGCAATGGCAACGTCTATCACATGCAGTTCGAGCGCGGCCGCAAAAGCAGCGATCTGAAAATCATCGGAAAGGCCCCCAAAACCGGCACCAAAGTCACCTTCAAGCCCGACCCGACCCTTTTCACCGATGTCAACTTCGTCCACGAAACCCTCGCCCAACGCCTTCGCGAACTGGCCTATCTCAACCGCGGCGTTGAGATCATTTTCGTCGACGAACGTGTCAATAAACAGGACACCTACAAATTTGACGATGGCCTGATGGCTTACGTGCGCTACCTCAACGAAAGCAAGGAAGTCCTCCACAATGATGTGATCTATTTCGAGAAGCAGGACGCCGACAGCCGCCTGCATGTCGAAATTGCCATGCAATACAACGACGGCTTCAACGAGACGCTGCTGACGTTCGCCAACAACATCAACAATCACGACGGCGGCACGCATCTGAGCGGCTTTAAGACGGCGCTGACGGGCACGATCAATCGCCGGGCCGAGGCGGCGGGGTGGATCAAGGAAACCCGCCCCAGCGGCGATGATTTGCGCGAAGGCTTGATCGCCATCGTCAGCGTCAAGCTGCCGGAGCCCAGCTTTGAAAGCCAGACCAAGGACAAGCTGCTGAATCCGGAAGTGGAAGGCTTTGTTTCGTCGGCAGTCACGGAAAAGCTCGGGCAGTTTCTCGAGGAGCATCCCAAGGAAGCCAAATCGATTTTTGAGAAAGGAATGTTGGCGGCCGAGGCGCGCGAAGCCGCCCGGCGGGCGCGCGAACTCACCCGCCGCAAGAATACGCTCGAAGGTGGCAGCCTGCCCGGCAAGCTGGCCGACTGTCGCAGTCGCAGCAACGAAGATACGGAACTGTTCCTGGTCGAAGGAGATTCCGCCGGCGGCTCAGCCAAACAGGGGCGCGATTCCAACGTGCAGGCGATTCTTGCCCTTCGCGGAAAACTGCTGAATGTCGAAAAGGCCAATTTGGTGAAAATGCTGGGGCACGAGGAAATTCGCACGATTATTTCCGCTCTGGGCTGCGGCATTCGCGAGGATTTCAATCTCGAAAAACGCCGGTATGGCAAGCTGATCATCATGACCGACGCCGACGTCGATGGAAGCCATATCCGTACCCTGCTGCTGACATTTTTCTTCCGGCACATGCCAGAGCTTATTCGCGCCGGGCGGGTATATGTCGCCCAGCCGCCGCTGTATCAGGTAACGCGGCGGAAGCATGTTGAATACGTGCTCAATGAAAAGCGATATCGTGAAGTCCTGACCGAGCGTGGCTTGGATTCAACCGTCCTTGTTATCCGCGATGACAACGACTTGGAAACCCGCCGGTTGGGCGGGCCGGAATTGCGCAAGCTGATCGATGCCCTCAGCAAGCTAGAAGAATTAGTGACGGTGGTGCAGCGGCGGGGGATCGACTTTGCCGATTTCCTCGGCCAGCGCGATGCCGCGGGGCATCTGCCCGCTTATCGCGTGGTGGTCGACGGCAAGGAGCATTATTTCCGCACGGCAGCCGAGCGAAGCGAATTCTTGCTGCAAAACAACCTGCTCGAAGTGCAGCCGACGGCTACCGCCGAGCTCGCGCCGCTTCCGGTTGACGGCCAGCCCGTCGTTCCACCTGCCGCCACCAACGGCAAAACGTCATCGAACGGCAAAGCCGACGACCGCGCCCGGCGATTGCAGAAGAATCACGAGCTTCACGAGGTGAAGGAACTGGAACGTCTTTTCGCCCAGCTGATCGACTTCGGCCTTTCGATCGATGATTACTACCTGACCCAGGAAGAATCCGTCAGCGGCGAAAAGCTCGCCACGCGCTATGCCCTGGTGAGCGAAGAAACCACGCACGATGTGGCCGGCGTCAGCCAGATTCTGCCGGAGGTGCTGAAGATCGCCAAGCGTGGCATGGAAGTGAAGCGATTTAAAGGGTTGGGCGAGATGAATGCCGAGCAATTGTGGGAAACCACGCTCGACCCAACGGTCCGCACGCTGATGCGCGTGACGTTGAGCGAGGCATCGGAAGCCGAGCGGCTTTTCAGCATCCTTATGGGCGAAGATGTCGAGCGCCGCCGGCAGTTTATTGAGGACCATGCGCTGGAGGTGAAGAATCTGGATGTGTGAGCGAGGTTCGATACATCCGCCGCATGAAGTTGTCTGTTCCGTGCCCAGGGCGCAATGAGCCGCGCACGAAGGGTACTCCCGAAGTAAGTGGTTTTGGGACCGCTTACTGCGGGGGTACCCGGGGTACCCTTCGTGCGCGGCTCATTAGTTGCCTCGGCCCCGCCATTCTTAAGCGGCGGGTGTTATCAGGATGACGGCCGCCCATTTCCGACATTTTCATGCGGCAGGTGTGCGGGGATTATTTTGGTTCCTTCGCCCACGTGCGTCATACCGGCTTGTGCGGAATATCGTTCCTTTCGCACGCTCCCACATTCCGGGCACCGGGTCGGTGTCGCGCGCAGGTCGTAACCACAGTCCGCGCATCGACCGGCTCGTGCGCGCATCATGCGGCGGCAAGACAGGTAGACGAATGTCGCGGGGAGAATTGCGAAAATCGCCACCAGCAGCCAGTGCGAAAAAACCAGCCCGCGGCCATGAAATGCCGGTATATCTTCTTTCGCGTAATGAAATCCGAGCCATCGGCGATCGGTTGATCGGATTTGTCGCAGATAGCCGGCATCGGAAGCGTCGGAACGATCGGCGAATTCCCGTCGCCAATTGGTCCAGGACGGTATCGAGGCTTGTTCCGGATATTGCCACGGACCGGGCCACAAATCGTAGTAATTACGCGGAAAAGCTTTACCGGGAAAAGCCATCTGAAACGCCCAGTGGTCCTCAAGAATCGGCTTGACTCCAAGCCCATAATCGTCGACGGGATCGAGTTGCAGAATCTGATCGACGACGCACAGGGCATCGTGCCATCGGGACTTTCGGGTCAGCCCAACCGCAAAATGTTTCAGGCCGCGGATGGTTTGCCGATTGTCTGACGGCCCAAACGCAAGGATGTACCCGGTATCTCTTTTGCGCAGCGGATAAGCATCGGCATCATCCGTCGAATGATCGCGCAAATCCCTCAACGTAACGACCGCGATCGATCCGGCATCGGAGAGCCATTCGACGGTTTGGCCGGCCAGAAGGTGCGATCCAAAATCGAGCCGGTGATAGCTCCGCCCCCATTCCCACCCGCTGGCGGCGCATAGCACCATGGACAGCAAACTGGCGAAGGTGAAAAGCCGGCGATGCATTACCGGTTGATTGTAATGTAAGAATCACTCCAACTCATACGGCCCCAATCCATACACATTGATAAAGCTCTGCAATTCCTGCGTCGGACGCGCTTTTTGCTCGGCCACGATCAGCGCATTTCGGAAACGGCCCAGGTCGAGATAAGTTTGATAGTCCGCCGGAATGGCCACGCCAAGATCGCCGAAATCGCTCCGGCCCTCAAAAAACTTTTGCGAGCTTGCCGATTGCGGAATCGTGAACATCCACTTCGGATCGGACAGCGCAATCGTCGAGAGTTTCTTCAGAAGCGCGCGCTGCTCGGGGCTGATCAATTCCAGGCGGCCCATCATCACGCGCGTGATCTGGGCCGGCCGCGAAAGTTTTAGAGGCAGCACTGCATCGGTCCAAACCCGCGGCACCAGGTAAAACAGCCGAAGGCCGGGGCTTTGGAAATACGCATGCTTCCACGTTTCCAGCATGGCGGTGGCTTCGTCGTCGTACAGGCCGGCTGCCGTCAGGGCCTTGTGCATGTCATCCCGAAGCGAATCGAGATGAGCGGGGGAATAGCCGCTGTCGGGGAACTTTTCGCTTACCGTCGCCAGCGTGGCGGCGGTGTCGTGGGAAACGGTGATCGGGTCGATCGCGCGCCAGGCGACCGCGCCATCCTTGCGAATATGAACCATCCAGAGCTTTTCGATCTTGGCGCTTTGGCCGGCGGACAAAACATCGGCGCATTGGCCGTGAATCTCAAACCAATGATTCGGCTCATCGCGCGTGACGCGCAGCGGCACCGGCCGATTGGCAACGCCACGATAAAAAAGAAACTTTTCGCTCTCCGCTTCCGAATCGCGGCTGGTCTGCGGGCCGACGGAAACCAGGGCAGCGTTCACCTCGCGCGGCGGCAGCCAGATGTGACGGTCGGTCTCGGGAATCCTTCCGCCGCCGCCCACCTGCACGCTGTGCCAGGTCAGGCCGCCTAGCGTGTCAGGCGTAATGGGGCCGAACTTAAACTCATTGTCCTTCAACCCCGGCGCTTGGGGTTCGGCCTGCGGGTAAAACTCGGTCAACCAGCCGCCGTGAAATTTCACGTCCACATCGACCGAGAACGGAAGCTTCTCCGACTTCGGCGGATGGAAATAAAGCACCGGCGTTTCCAGGCGCAGCGTGACGTAGGGATGCCGCTCGGGCACGCCTTTCATCATCACCCTCGGCATGCCGTGCGGGCGCTCGATGGCCCAGGGGCTGAGGTTGTGGCAAAAAGCCGGGAGCGGCTCATCGTCGATGTTGATGCCGGGCAGGGCGTTGCCGTGCTCATCTTGAAGGGCGGTAAACGTGCCCCATTCGTGAACGATCAATGGCTCATCGTCATCAGCTTGCGCCGCACCGGGCCAGCCGAAATAGAAAACGGCGAACGTCAAGCCGATGACCGAGATGATACGCCAAGTGGCTGAGCGGGAAGACATGGGATTCTCCTATGGAAAAAACTCGGATGCCGAGCGTGATACCGGGGCGTCCGGCGCGTCCTCTTTCGCGATTTGGCACGTCGAATCTTCGTAGGGTCCGCACCGCGGACCGTGTTTTCCGCCACAAACGTGACGGTCCGCAGTGCGGACCCTACGCGGACTCCGATGCCGGACACGACATGCGGGGTCTTGCGCGATCTGGCGCCTCCAATCTTCGTAGGGTCCGCACCGCGGGCCCTCTGTTTCGCCACGAACGTGATGGTCCTACGCGCACTCCCGTGGGAAAACGGGGTGCTGGCCGTGACATGGGCGTCCCGCCCATGCTTTTCGCACGACTATTCATATCACCTTGCTTCCGCAGATTTATGTTGTTTATTATTGAATTCATCACCTGAATAACTGTATATGTATCGGAAATGCCTCGCGAAATTCCTTCGATCTCTACCGACCAAATCATCGCGTTCGCGGAATTGGCGCGCTGTGGGAGCCTGCGCCTCGCAGCTGAAGCGATGCATATCTCCGAGCAAGGCGTGCGAAACCGGCTGCTCGCGCTGGAACAGCGGCTGGGGGCAGAGCTTTATCGCAAAAGCCGCGGCCCGCGCCGCGCCACGCCCTTGACGCCCGCCGGGCAGGAGTTTTTGCCGCCGGCGCAGGCGTTTCTCGAACGGGCCCGCGAGCTGGGCGAGCTATTTTCCGGTGCGCGCGCCCCGCGCGAGGTTCACGTTGCGGCCAGCCAGTATCTGCTGACCTATGTGCTGATCGACGCCGTCCGGCGGTTTCACAAGACGCATCCGCTGCTGCGCATCCGCCTCAGCACGCACAGCGAACGCGAAATCGAGCAGGTGCTGCTGAGCGATCCCGCCGTCACCCTTGGCGTTGCCGCGCCGTATGAGCCGGCGTCGGAATTGCAGTATCAGCATATCTTCTCGATGGACTGGAGCGTGATCGCCCCGCCGCGGCATCCACTTTTGCGCAATTTGCGGGTGCGGCTGCGCGATGTGGCGGGCGAATCGCTCATCCTCTTCGAGCGTGGCTCAACGGGCCGCCAGCATATTCTCGACGCTTTCGCCGCCCATGGCCTGGTTCCGCGCATCGGCATGGAAACCACGACGACCGAAACCGTGGTGCGGATGGTGGAAGCCGGGTTCGGCGTGGCGATTGTCCCCTTATTGAACAGCGGGGTGGTGACGCGCGGGAAAAAGGTCGGCGTGAGGCCGCTGGTGGAAAAAATCCGCCCGATTCAGTCGGGCATCCTCACGCGGCGGGGCGAGCTCATCTCCGACGCGGCGCGCGAATTCGTGGAATTTGTGAAAGGCGGCGCGGGTGGGGGAGATGCATGAGGCGGGGGATCTAATTGACTTTGCACGACTCGTGTAGGGTCCGCGCCGCGGACCATTACGTTTGAGACGGAAGACACGGTCCGCAGTGCGGCCCCTACGAAGATCGAAGCATTCGGACCGCGCAACGACCTTTGATTTTGATAGCCCCGCGCGGAAGCTCTGGGATTTCTCGCGTGCGCATTTGCCCTCTTCATCCCGCAACCGTCCATGGGCTTCCGCCCTCGCTATTATGAGGAAGTTGTGATTGAGAGAGACAAGCTGCAACGGACGCATGGCGCTCGCATTCGTATCGTGCTGAAGTGCAAACATCTCTTCTTCGCGTCTGTCTTCGCAACTTCGCGCCTTCGCGAGCCTCGGGGTTTTATTTGACGGAAGCGATGTCGGATGACTCAAATCGCGGCGCCATCCTTCATCCAGTAATCCATCACCTCACGCGTCAGCTCTTCCAGCGGCTTTTCGCCGGCAATCCATTTCACATTCGCAAAGCGCCGGAACCATTTCATCTGCCGCCGGGCAAGCTGGCGCGTGGCGATTTTGATTTGCTCGCCCGCCTCTTCGAGGGTTGTTTTTCCTTGAAGATGCTCGATCAGCTCCTGATACCCGGTGGCCTCCCCGGCAGTCAGCGAAAAATCGCCGTAACGCGCCAAAAGCGCCCGGGTTTCCTCGAGCCACCCGGCGGCGAGCATCGCCTTGAAACGCGCGTTGATCCGCCGATTGAGGATCTCGCGATCCCAATGCAGCCCGACCCACGTGGCCGCATGGCGCGGCTGGGCGGCGGCCCATTCGGTCTGCAGCGATGAGATCCGCTTTCCGGTTAGCTCGTAAACTTCCAGCGCGCGAACCATCCGCCGAATATCGTTGCCGTGAATCCGATCCGCCGCGGCTGGATCCACAGCCCTTAGGCGCGCGGCGAGTCCATCCGCGCCCAGCGCGCCAAGTCGGGCGCGAATTTCTGGGTCCGCGCCTGGACCTTCGAACAGCCCCTCGAAGAGCGACTTGAAATAGAGAGGCGTGCCCCCAGTTGCGATCAGCGGAACTCCCCGGCCGGCGGCGTCAACAATTACCGCATCCGCTGCCGCAACATAGCGTGCCACGGTGAATGGCTCGCTGGGTTCGACGAGATCGATCAGATGATGCCGCACGGCGGCCTGGTCGGCCGGGCCGGGCTTGGCCGTCCCGATATCCATCCCGCGATAGACCTGCATCGAATCGACGCTCAGGATTTCCGCCCCGGCTGCCTGCGCCAGGGCCACAGCCAGATCCGATTTTCCCGAGGCGGTGGGTCCGAGAATGACGAGCAATTTACCGACAACTGCCATGGTGAGCACCGCCTGCCAAAACTGCAGAAACCCCGCAAAAACAGCCTCATCCGCACGCCGCCGCTAAATCGAGATATTTTGACCGCTTACGTGAATGCCGCGTCCCAAATGCACGTGGCACGAGCTTTGAATTAGTACGGTGCACCTGGCAGGAGGGACTGCCGGTGCATCAAACATTGTATTAAGAGGAGATATCATCATGGCTCTGCCCACACGCGTGTTACAAGGTTACATCGATCCAGTCGAATCCGCCCAGCGCGATTTTGCCACCATGCTCAACCGATTCCTCGGGCCGCAACAGGACGGGGGCCGTTTGGCCCCTTACGGCGTCGATGTTCGCGAAGACGCCGACCACCTTTATGTCGATGCCGAGCTGCCCGGTTTCCGAAAGGAGGACGTGGACATCACCCTGGAAAACCAGACATTGACCATTTCCGCCCGGCGTCAGGAGGAAAAGGAGGAAAAAGGCGACCTGCTGTTGCACGAACGCCGGTACAGCGAATTTCTCCGCAGCTTTACGTTGCCGCCGACCGTTGATGAAAAGACCGTCGACGCGAAGCTATCGGATGGCGTGCTGAAAATCACGCTGAACAAACGCGAGGAGAGCAAGCCGCGGAAGGTGACGGTGAATTAAAGTGATGCTTTGATATGTAAAAAGCGCTGGGAGAGCCAAAGCTCTCCTGGCGTTTTCAGGTTCATTTGTCCTCACGCGGCTACGCCCGATGAAACATGGCGAATTGTAGGGTCCGCCTTGGCGGACGGGTTGGGGACGATGTAATTCTTCGGGTTTACTTCCGCCCAAAAATGAACCGCTATAAACGCGTCCGCCAAGGCGGACCCTACGGAAATATTTTCAGAGCAGGTACCGAAGGATCTTGCCGGCGCGCGAAGGCCCCGCACATTCTCGTCAGCACTTCGTGTGGGCTGCTCTTCCACGCCACCGCAATATCCTGCAATTTTAGCGAATCTCCCAGCAGTACCACTTCTTCCCCAACCTTGTCGCTTCCGGCGATTTCGCAGAAGGCGGTTTGCATGCCGACTTCGAGGATGCGGGCATTGCGGTTGTTAATCAGGCAGGGGCCGGGCCGCAGGCCTTGGGAATAACCGATGGGAATGACGCCGTGATAGGCACTTGTGAACCCGCTGTAACCGATCGGGCCATCGGATTTCCGTGCTTCGATCAGGCGGGTTGAAACGCGCACGGCCGATTCATAGAGCGCCAAACCCGGGCGAACTGCGTCAAGCCGGGCGGCGGGCTCGCCAAGCAGCGACGATCCGGCGGCGTGAAGCTTAAAGCCGCGATTCCCGACGCGCTGCAGCAGCAGTTTCACGCGATCGAGGCTGGTGGCGTGCGTGAACGCTTCGTCGAAGTCGGCGCATTTCAAGACCGATTCGATCTGCCCCGCCGGGCAGGCGAAGCGTTGCATGCCGGTGTCGACGGAGAGAATCGGTCGCGCCCGGCCCAGTGCAGCGGCGCGATTCACATCCCACACTCCCGGGCGAACGTGCTGGGCGAGATAGTCATCGGGGCCGGCGTCGTCATCAGGGCCCAGCGCAATGGAAGGCTTGTCCGTCCGCCGCCAGATATCGGCGGCGATGGCTTCGGAAAGATTGAGCACGCAAAATCCGTCGGCGACGTCCGCCAGCGCCGCGGTGATCTTTTCCGCACCGAGCCCGTAGGCGTCAGCCTTGACGACAGCCATTAGCTCGACCCCGGTGAGGGACTTGATGGAACGCGCGTTGTCACGCACTTTTTCCAGATCGATGCGGACTGTCACTTGCGGGCTGGCCGGCATGCTTGCCATTGCAACGGGGATGATGAATCACGTCCAGTGCGAAGATGAAAATCGGAGGGCGCGGGGTAACCGCGCGATCCCGATGCGGTGGAGGAACGTTGCTTCCCAGCTCAGCAACGCCGGTCTCTGAGGTACTCCGAAGAGCCGGGTCACCCGCGCGAACCACCCGGCTCTTCAAGGCTATCCTGCTAAATCTTGTTTTCCTGACAAGAATTTCGCGCCAAGACCGCCAAGTGGCCAAGAGCGCCAAGAAGAAAACTCGTTGCGTCGTTGCGCGAAGGTTCGATCTAACGCGGAG
>DASRRM010000331.1:0-5869 GCA_035695715.1 Tepidisphaeraceae bacterium | reverse complement strand
GGCGGGCAGTGCCCGCCCTACGTGAATCTCATGCGTAGCGAGCGCGGCGCAGCCGCATGGCTCGGGATGACGCTTCCTTGCTTTGGCAGCGCATGATTGCGCAGGGTTATTTACTCAAACTGAGCGGTTTCTGATCGCTTTGAAGTACCCTAAATGAAATTGGGCCGCAAAAGTCGAGCAAGCCTTCACGCCGGGGCAAGCGGCGCCAATAACGGTGGTTCGCGAAAACAATGCAATCGCCGCGCCGCCCCGGATTTACGCAGCGCTCCTAAATCCGATCTCGGCGCGGCGATAAAGCTATTTTCAAGATGAAGCGTTTCGCGCGCCGCTTGCCCCGGCGTGGAGGCATTCTCCGCAAAAACCGCTCAGTTTGAGTATTTAGCGTCTTGGCGTTCAACCCATTTTGTTAGGAGCTCTAAGCTGGAGCATGTTTCAGGTTGATCGAGCGGGCAATTGTCATCCTGAGGTACTCCGAAGGATCTTGCTCGCCTTCGCGCACCGGCCAGATCCTTCGGAGTACCTCAGGATGACGGTCGTGGGAACGCGCCACCAACCTGAGAAACGCTATAAGGTGCCCATCGCGCAGCGCCACGTTTTATCGCAGCCGTTTTCGTGGACTAAGGCATGCTCATGCAGGATAATTCCCATCACATCGAAGAGACGCGGCGCAGCGGTTTGCTCGCGGCGATTCTTTTGATCCACGAGGATTCACCATGGAAACTTCCGCCTGCCTGATTTCCCGCCGCGGTTTTCTGCACGCAACTTCCACCGCAACCGCGGCACTGGCATTTGCGCCGACTTTGCTCGCGGATGGCAAAAAAAAGCCCGCGGATTCCGGCCGGCTGAATTATGTGTTCGTCAACCACACCGCCGGCAAATGGGCCGATGACCAGTGCTTCTGGAGCCTGGACGGCGGGAAGGAATGGCACTCGTTTGCAAAGGAGCCGACCACCCCCTGTCCCACCGGCAATGGCCGGGTCTATTTTCGCCTCGGCGAATCGCCGCGGAATTTCGACGATCGCTCGGCCTACTGGGATTTCATCGAATACGCCTACGGCAACGGAACCTGGAACGGCAACACCACGCAGGTCGACGCGTTTTGCATTCCCCTGACCATCTCTATGGGCGGGAAGAAGGTGGGAATTGTCGAGTCGCGCGCGAAACTGTTTGAAGCATTCCGCAAAGATTGCCCCGCCGCCTTCAAAGACTGCGTGAAGGGAGATTTCTGGATCGTTTCCCCGGCCCGGGCCGGGTTTCGCAAGGGCGGCCCGCACGGCGATTATTTCGATCGCTATGTCGATGAAATCTGGAACGAATATGCCCGGGAAAAGCCGACGCCCAGCGGAAAATATCTCGGCAAAGTCGCCGCCGGCGCGCTGACCTTTTCACCCGTCGGCAAAGGCAAATCCTTCACCTGCGACCGCAAGCCGACCACGCAGGATATTCTCCTTGGTGAAGGCGTTTTGGGCCGCAACCCGGCATTTTGCGCCGCCTTTAACCGCCACGTTGCCGCCGACCCGGCCGATTGGAATTCCCCCGCCAGGTTTTATCAGGCCGAGCCGTGCAACTGGTACTCGAAGTTCCTGCACGAGCACGCCATCGACCACAAGTGTTACGGGTTTTGCTACGACGACTCCAGCGAGCAAGCCGCGTTTTTCTCGGGAAAGGGAGACACGCTGACGGTGACGCTGACGTGGTAAAAAGAGCCGCGCACGAAGGGTACTCCGGGTACTCCCGCAGTAAGCGGGGCTTGGAAATCCGCCTGGTGGCGCGTCTCCGTGACCGTCATCCTTCTGAGACTTGGCGTAGCATCGCGCAAGCGCATGCGCGTGAATAGAATTCTCTGAAGTGTGCACATCTTTCGCTCCGAGGACTCGCGGGCTGGAGCGCCCGCGACGCTTAAGGCGTCAGGCAAGTCTTGACGGCCTTGTGCACGGTTCAGAGAATTCTATTCACGCGCATGCGCCTTGCCTCCGCCATCCCGACAACCACTCCGCCGACGAGCTGAAAAACGCGGGCGCCGGTGCTGAGCAACCTTAAATCTTAACAACTCCTCCCAAACCCCATCGCACCGATTCGAAATAGAGTGTAGGATAGGCGGTTTGGCGCGCGCTTCAGTTTGCGCGGCGGAGTGAGAATGCGGGTCTGGTAAGAGGCTTGGCTTAAATGTCGTTGCTGCAGAAAATCATCGATCGAATTACCATCGAAGCCCGGCAAAAGGGCGTTAAATGCAGGGGAACCGGAAATGTCCTCATCACCGAACATGACGAGCAATATATCGACGCCACCATCGAGTGCGGCGGGCGCTTTATCGTCAACCTCTCGCGCGAGCCGGGATCTCTCAAATTTGCCTGCCAGTGCAAGACTTACACAGAGGAACGCCTGCCCTGCGAGCACGTGTGGGCGGCGCTGTTGCAGGCCGACACGCTCGGCTATTTGATCCCCTGGGAACTGCCCGGGCCGATTGACATGACGCCGATCGATGATGAAACAATCGTCGAGGAGGATGACGTCGACGGCTCGGTGCCGATCGCGTTTGATCCGAAATCGGTGCTGTCGACGCTGCTGAAGCCCGCCCGCCCTGCACCAGCGCCGGAAGTGTCCGATGACTGGCGCAAGGATTTTCAGGCCCTGCGCCAATCGCTCCGCATCAAGCCAACAACCAATCACGCCTGGCCGACGTCGCGGCAACTGCTTTACGTCATCGATTTGCACAACACCCTGCGCTCGGGACTCATGCTGGAACTGATGAGCCAGGATCTGAAAAAAGATGGCGGCTGGAGCAAGCCCCGGCATGAATCCCTTGGCTCTGAAGACGCCGACCGGCTTCCCGATCGCACCGATGCCGAGATCGTCGCCCTGCTCGGCGGCGCTCAGCGCGACACCTACGGCTATTACTACAACTCCCACGAGCGCTCCTCGCGCTATCGCGTTCCTGAGGTGCAATACGTCAACGTCATGCGCCGCGCCTGCGACACCGGCCGATGCCGCCTGCGCCTTAACCAGCATAGTGATGCGCTGGAGACGCTGGCCTGGGACGATGCCATCTGGGAATTCTGGCTGACCGGCAAGCGCGATGAAGCAGCCGGGAAATTCGTCCTGAGCGGCGAATTGCGCAACGGCGAAATGCGCATGAGCATGACCGAGCCGGCCGTTTTATTGCACGGCGGCATGCTGCTGACCAAAACGCACGCCGCCCGCCTCGATCACAACGGCGCGTTTGCCTGGATCAGCCTGTTGCGCAAGCAAGGCGAGATTTCCGTGCCGATTGCCGAGGGTGAAGAATTGCTCAAGCAGTTGCTGACGCTGCCGGAGCTGCCGCGGCTGGAGTTGCCGCAGGAATTGCAGGTCGAGCGCGTTGCCGTCATTCCCAAACCCCGGCTTCGCGTGAAAAAGCCGCCAACCCGGGCCAACTTTTACGGCAAGCCAAAGCTGCAGGGCGAATTGTCGTTCGAATATGACGGGCACATCGTCCCGGCCAGCGAGGAGGGCCTTGGCATCTATCAGCCGCAGCTTCGCCGGGTGATTTTGCGCGATCAGTCGCTGGAGCGCTCGGCACGGGATCATCTGCTGATGCTTGGCTTTCGCGAGCCGCGATCGAGCTATTACGAGGAAGCCGCCAATTACCTGGAGCTGGCCCCAAGCCATCTGCCCGGCATCATCCGCACGCTGCTCGGCGAGAACTGGTACGTCGAAGCCGACGGGCAGCTTTACCGCCAGCCGGGCGAATTCAAGATGGAGGTGAGCAGCGGCATCGACTGGTTTGAGCTGCACGGGAATGTCGACTTTGACGGGCAGGTCGTCGCGCTTCCCGAGTTGCTGCGCGCATTGCGGCGAGGTGAAAAAACCGTCCGCCTGGATGATGGCACCTTCGGCGTGCTGCCGGAGCAATGGCTCGCGAAATTCGGCCTGCTGGCGGGCATGGGCAAGGAGGAGGAAGACCATGTGCGATTTAAAAAATCGCAGGTCGGCCTGCTGGATGCCATGCTGATGGCGCAGCCGGAGGTGAAGTTCGACGAGATTTTCCTGGAGGCTCGGAAAAACCTCGCCGAGTTCACCGGCGTGAAAACCGCCGAGGCCCCGCCCACCTTCGTCGGCACCCTCCGCCCCTATCAGCGCGAAGGCCTGGGCTGGCTGGAATTCCTCCGCCGATTCGGCTTCGGCGGATGCCTGGCCGACGACATGGGGCTGGGAAAAACCGTGCAAGTGCTGGCGCTATTGGAAGAACGACGGCTGATGCGAATGAATGGCACTCAGATTCAGGAAGAGACACGGGGAGGCGGCGACACGGAGCAAGAGGGAAAGACGCGGGGACGCAGAGACACGGGGACGCGCGGAAAAGACAAGAACAGCGCGGCCGCGTCGTCTGACTCTCCCGCCTCCGCGCCGTCCGTCCCCGCGTCGCCGCGTCTCCGCGGCCCCGCGTCCTCTTCAACTGCCTCCCAAAGGCCCGGCCCAACGCTCGTCGTCGCCCCCAAATCGCTCGTCTTCAACTGGAACGAGGAAGCCGGGCGATTCGCGCCGCAACTTCGCGTGCTGGATCACACCGGCATCGGCCGCGCCAAATCCGCCGCGGCGTTTGACAACTACGACCTGATTCTCACCACCTACGGCACCATGCGCAATGACATCGCATTCCTCAAGGACGTGAAATTCGACTATGTGGTCCTTGACGAGGCCCAGGCGGTGAAAAATTCCGCCAGCGAATCGGCCAAGGCCGCCCGGCTGCTCGGCGGCGAGCACCGCCTGGCGCTGAGCGGCACGCCGGTGCAGAATCATCTTGGCGAGCTTTGGAGCCTGTTCGAATTTCTCAACCCGGGAATGCTGGGCGTGGCCAGCGCGTTCCAGGCATCGGGAGCCGGCGGACGATCCGTCGATGAATCGGCCCGGCTGCTTCTTTCCCGGGCGCTGCGTCCCTTTATTCTTCGCCGCACCAAGGCGCAGGTGGCCACCGAATTGCCGCAGCGGCTCGAGCAGACGATTCACTGCGAGCTCGATGCCGCCCAGCGCAAGCAATACAACGACCTGAAGGAACACTACCGCCAGTCGCTGCTGACCAAGATCGCCGCCGAGGGAATCAACAAGAACAAGATTCAGGTTTTGGAGGCGCTGCTTCGCCTGCGGCAGGCGGCGTGTCATCCCGGTCTGATCGACAAATCAAAGGTAAACCAAACCAGCGCCAAGCTTGATGCGCTGCTGCCGCAATTGGCAGAGGTGATTGACGGCGGGCACAAGGCGCTGGTCTTTTCGCAGTTCACCAGCATGCTGGCGATCGTGCGCAGCCGGCTCGACAAGGAAAAAATCCGCTACACCTACCTCGACGGCAAGACCCGCGACCGCCAGCAGGTCGTGGAGGAATTCCAGACCGATCCCGACTGCCGGATTTTCCTGATCAGCCTGAAAGCCGGCGGCGTTGGCTTGAATTTGACCGCCGCCGAGTATGTCTTCCTGCTCGATCCGTGGTGGAACCCGGCGGTTGAAGCGCAGGCGATTGACCGCGCCCACCGCATCGGCCAAAGCCGCCAGGTTTTCGCCTATCGCCTGATCGCGAAGGACACGGTGGAGGAAAAAGTCCTGCAACTGCAAAGCTCCAAGCGCGAGCTGGCGGATGCGATCATCAACGCGGAGAACAGCGTGATCGGGAAGCTGGGGAAAGAGGATTTGGAATTGCTGTTGTCTTAATTCACGGATGTCTTAACGCTCACGCCGCTGTCTGAGGTACTCCTCTGCGCGGCCGCTGGCCGCAACCAAAATGCGCTCGCGAAGGCGCGATGGCGCGAAGAAAGCCGCGAAGAGTGCTTTCAAGTTTTACGGAATCGCCTCAAATCGCCCGGCGTCCGATCTTCGCGTTTGTCTTCGCGCCATCGCG
>DASRRM010000330.1:0-8780 GCA_035695715.1 Tepidisphaeraceae bacterium | reverse complement strand
AAAAGCCCGGCGGCGGCCATGCGGTCGTATGCGTCGACCGTCCAGCGCAACGGTTTGGGGTCAGATGAGAATGGGAGTTGTGCCAGGGTCATAGGCGCATTTACTGCCTTAATTACTATAGCAGATGGTGCCAGGGGCACGATGGAAATTTTCATCGACGCGATTCAGCGACTCAGCACTTATTAAACAAGAGAGCCGCGCACGGCGGGACTCCCGGAGTAAGCGGATCCGCGAAACCCGCTTACTTCGGGAGTACCCTCCGTGCGCGGCTCCCTTGTTTGACTGCTGAGTTGCTGAATCGCGTCGATGAAAATTTCCATCGTGCGCCTGGCACCATCTGCTATAGTAAATAAGGCAGCAAATGCGCCTATGACCCTGGCACAACTTCCATTCTCATCTGATCCCAAACCGTTGCGCTGGACGGTCGACGCATACGACCGCATGGCCGCCGCCGGGCTTTTTAATCAGGCCCGCGTTGAACTGATCGAGGGGAGGATCATCCAAATGGCTGCGCAACTTGAGCCGCACGTGGCGGGGGTCAGTCTGGCGGGAAAGGTTCTGGAAAGCGCGTTTGGCGGCGGATATTGGGTACGGCGGCAGAATCCGTTGCGGTTCGGAAGCCGTTCAAAGCCCGAGCCGGACGTGGCCGTGGTTCCTGGAAATGAGGGCGACTACATCGATATTGGCACGCCCAGTACGGCCCTCTTGGTCGTCGAGGTAAGCGACAGCAGCCTTCGATACGACCGCGGCCGCAAGGCGGCGCTGTATGCGAAACACGCAATCGCGGATTACTGGATCGTGAATCTCGTCGAGCGGCAACTGGAGGTTCATCGCGATCCGGTCCCGAACCCCGCAGGCCGATTTAAGTTTCGTTACGCACAGATTCAAGTTTTAAAACCGGGTGATGCAATCGCTCCGATCTCAATCGACTCGCCCGTTTCCGTTTCCAGCCTCATGCCCCGGCTTCCGCAAAAGCAAATGCCGACCACCGACTGAGGACGCTTTGGATCCACATTCTGGGCACCGCCCCGGGGTGGCGCGAAGATCGTAACCACACTCGATGCATTGCCCCGCCTTTTGACGATTGCGTAGTCGATTTGTCGCCGCCCTCCTGTCGAAGTACTGCCACACATTCAGCGCTAACGCTGCAAAATTCAAGAAAAAAAGTTCAGCCCTGATCGGCTTACCCAATTCGTAGTGAGCAACCGCGACAGCAACGTATCCCAGTCCAACTGCGAGCAACAATACACCAAATATGCCGCGTTTCATGCTTGACCGATCATGGCTGACATTTACGAACATCGCACATCACCCTACATCATAATCCTAAGCCTGGTTGGGTGAAATATCCCGACCACCCATCCAGCTTGCTAAGCGCCGCCGGTTTGATGTCTCCCAACCGTTGACCAGATTGCCGCAGGCGATCGCTAAAGCGCTCATAGGCATCTCCCGCGATCGATACCGCACAGGCCGGAAGCAATTGGCCCAGCCGGCGGCAATAGGCGTATTGGGGATTTTCGCAGAGAAGCTCGTCGAGCGTGGCGTCGAATCCTCCGGGAATCTCACGATTCATATAGAGCGAATATCGCAAACCCGCCGAATCCTCATCCGGCGCCAGCATGGCAAATGACGGCGCTGGCGGGAATTGCTCGAACAGCCGGGCCAGAACGGCGGCCACGAAACCATCGGTCAGCTTTTCCCCCCGCCGATCGGAAACCAGGCCGGATTTCCCGAGGAAACGCACCGATGGCGTTTGTCCGACCCGGCCATTTACCTCGACCAGATCGTGCAGGCGGTAACGAATCAGGCCGCCCGCCGTCGTCAGCAGGACGTTGTAGGTCTGGCTTTGCTCAAGATCGGCGGCGAGCAGGATTCTGCCATCGGGCGCCTCGAATTCCAGAAAGTGCGAACGGATCGCCAGCGGGTGTTTCCCGGCGTGGGGAATTGAGATCACGCCTTCGGTTGCCAGCAAGCCCTTGCTTTGCAGCAGCACGCCGGGAAAGCGCTTTTGCAATGCCGCGGCAGCGGCGGTCGCGTGGCCATCGCCCCAGCAACTGAGGATCGCCAGGTTGGGCCAGATGGCGCGCAGGTCATCCGGCCCGGCAGATGCGAGGCGGGCGGCGCGGGGCCGCGATGGATCGGCTCGCAATAGATTCGCAAGACTGCCCGGCACATCATTCAAAACGGCGCACGATCCATCCGCGACATCGCGCACCAAGTCGGTCCATCGCTCGCGCATCGCGCCCAGAAGCAATTCCAGGAAAGACGGATGCCAGATCGACATCACGGCCAGATCGGCGCGGCGGAGAAGCAGCAATGCGGTGGCGTAGCGCCACGCGGCAATCGATGAAATATGGCGAACCCCGCCGCTTACCGCCAGCAGCGCGTCGATCGCACGTTGCCGCCAGCCGCCGAGATACGCGGCGTCGTCCTCGAAGCCGATGGGGATTGCGGAAGGGCTGTCGTCAATCGGTTGATCTTCGCCGACGGCGGAGATCGACCAATACCATGTTCCCCGCGCGATGTGCGGGCGCAGGCGATAGAGGCCATTGATCCACGGCGTAACAGCGCGATTAATCTCCGCCTGCAATGCGGCGGTGTAGGGAATGAGCTTTCGTCCGGCCACCGAACCGCTGGTCGGCACCAGCCGCCGAACCGGCTCGCGCGTGAGAACGTTTTTTTCTCCCCTGCCGATTCGCTCGATATAGGGACGCAAGTCATCGTAATCGCGCGGCGGCACGCGCCGGGCAAATTCCGCATATGTGCGAAGCTCGGAGAATCGATATTCGCGGCCGAGAGCCGTGTCGGCGTTGTCGCGCAGGAATTGGCGAAGGATTTGCCGCTGCGCAGCAGCGGGGTTTTGCAGGGCCGCATCGAACGCCGCCGCCGATGGGCTGCTGCCCAGCCACCAGAGCGAATTTGCCAGGGCGGTCTTCACCATTGTGGCGTTGCGGCGGCCATCCTTTGGCCCGCCGGCGTCAATTGCACCGGCGAAAGATCAGCCAGGCAGACCAGCTCATCGCCGTCGGCATGCCCGGGATTTCGCGCGGTAAAAAATGCGATATGCGGATCATCGAGCCGGCCCTGGGGAACGACGGCCAACGATTCGGCAAGCCGCTGCGGATTTTTCAGCCGCACGATTCCGCTCTGTGGATCATATTGTGACCCAAACCGCTCCATGGCGATGTGATCCATCATCGCCTTCCAGTGCGCCGGCGTGGGCATGTCGTAGCGCGGGAAAAATTCGCGCCAGAAGACCGGCAAAAAGCGATAGGTGCGAAAGCCCGATGTGATCAGCAGCCAGACATAAGGCCCGCGCGGATGCAACTTTCGCAGGCTGGCAACCGATTCGATCCACGCCCGCGGCAGGGATGAAGAATTCCACGCGCTGGGGGACACGATCGTATCCCCCGAATAGACCACGCTCACCGGGCCGCCGGAGAAGGTGGTTTCATAGGTGAGGATTGTGGTAAATCCAACCACTTCGTCGCCGCGCTCGATCAGGATGACCCAATTCTTCTCCATCAAGTCGGCTTCAAACTGCCCGCGCGTCACGCCATCGAAATGATGCGACAACAGTTGATGCATTCCAGCCAGATCGGCCTCCGTCAGCGTGGAGCGAGCAATGAGTCTTGCGGTGGTATTTGCAACGATTGTTTCGGTCATAGCAGCGCCAGTTCGGGAGCGAGGAGTCGATCATCCAACGAGCGGGCAAGTTCCGCGCCATCGTCCCAATGGACGGCATAAAGCCGGCTGAGATATTCGCGCGGCCGCAAGAACCGCCGCAGGATTTTCACCCGCGGATCGCGGGCATCCAGCCCCAGCGTGAGATAATCGATACCGCGTCGCGAGGCGGCTTTCTGCAGTTGATTAACCAGCGGCCGGACGTCGCCCGGCCGATCGGCGGCGGTTGCCAGATGTGAAATAAACGCATGCGACACAGCTTCGCCCACTGCTGGAAGCAACGGCTTTCTGAACAACGTCGCGATCGCGTTATACGCCGGGCGCAGCCGCCGCAGCGCCGGCGAATATCCGCGAATGACGGTCTGTTTTATCGCCCGCTGGTCCCAGATCGCGGCGCAGGCGATCGGATCGCCGGTTGGCGAATTGAGGATGTAAAAATCGTCTCGTGACAATCCGGGCATTTGGCCGTCCTGGTCAAAATCCCCGGCACACCACGCCGGCGCGAATTGATAACGATCTTGTTCCCGGTTGAGAAGCTCAAAAGGACCCTGCGCGATTGGTGTGGGGTCCGCACCGCGGACCATTGGGTTTGAGAGGGAAAACCCGGTCCGCGGTGCGGACCCTACGAAAACCGAAGCGCTGAATCGCGATTGAGCCGCCGTTGGCGCCGCGCCTTGCTCCCTCTGGGGAGAGGGTTGGGGCGAGGGGACATTCGCGCGGTCGGCGTTTGCGTCGTGGATCGCGTCTGTCGCCAAACCGCCTCTCCCCGCAGCCCTCTCCCCCGAGTACGGGGGCGAGGGAGCCGGATGTCGACCGCCCCCGGCATGCCGGCATGGAATCACCAGCGTCACCAGCTCTCCCACAAATCGATACGACGGCATCCCGCGCACGCCTTTTTCCAGAAGCCGCCGGGCGGGAAGATTGTCGCCGACGATGCTGGTGAGATAGATAAGCGGCCCGCCGTGCTCGTGCATTTCGCGGAAAAACTGGTAGCCGCGAATGATGATCCCGGTGCGGCCCCGGCAGGAGGAATCGAGCCTAAGGCCGCCGAGATATCCCACGCGCATTTTTTCGCCGTTGATATAGCGCAGGCGGGTGGAAATACTGCCGGCACAGATCACCCGGCCGTTTTCCTCGGCGATGATGGTGCGATGATCGGGTCCTTCGATCGCCGCCGCCGCGAAATAATCCGGCTCGCGCTGTAGCGACAGGCTGATCCGCCCGGGCATGGGATTATCGCGCAGCAACTGCCGCAGGGCGGCATCATCGCCGCGCGTGGCGATGCGAAACTGCACGCGGCTGGTGGCACGGGCGGTCGGGACGTGTGCGGGCGCGGACATGGGCGGGCCGCCCATGCCACGATGCGTCGCATCGGGAGGGATAGCTACAACGTTCCTCATTTTGGTGTAGCGGCCGACCGTCATCCTGAGGTACTCCGAAGGATCTGATTCGCCTTCGCGCACCGGCAAGATCCTTCGGAGTACCTCAGGATGACCAGTTCGCAGAGGCGCGACCAAACTGAAAAATTCCCTAATCTGCCCGCAGCAGCGTTCCCGTCCAAGCCTCGTCTCCCAGCGGATATTCATCGCGCATGCTCACGTCGCCGCGATGCATGGCGTTGATCAAGTAAAAATTCCGCCACATGAATCCATCGGCCCGGTTCACCGCGTCAAACCCGCGGCGGACGATGCTTCGCCAGGAATAAAATTCCCGCCGGGCTCCCAGGCAGCAGCGCTGCAATTCGCGCGGGCTCATCCCCGCCGGCGTGAAGGGAATGTGATTGTAGCGATATCGATCATCCAGCCACCACGCCTCATACAGCAATCGGCCTTCGGTCTTCAACCGATTATAGAGCGGCGTTCCGGGAAATGGCGTGAGGTGATTAAACGCCGCGATGTACATCGCATTTTCGCGGGCAAACTGCACCGTTTCGGGGAAGCTGGCCGGCGTGTCGCGATCGTAGCCGAAGATAAAAGTGCCATACACGCGAACGCGGTGCTTGCGGAGGTTCTTCAGTGCGTTGGCGAATCCGCCGCGCATGGTGTTGAAGGATTTGTTCATGTCCTTCAGGTTGGCGGGGCTCAGGCTTTCAAAGCCTATTAACACGCCCATGCACCCGCTCTGCACCAGCAGAGAAAGAAATTCATCGTCATGGGCGGCGTTGATGCTCGACTGGCTCACCCACCTTATTTTCAGCGGAATCAGCGCGCGAAAGAATTCCTTGGCCTGTGCCAGGTTGGAAGTGATGTTGTCGTCGACGAAGAAGAAGAGTTTTTTCTCGTTTTTGACCAGCGAAATTTCCCGCAAAATATCATCGACAGGCCTTCGCGTCTGGCTGGCGTTGAAAACCGTCTGCACGGCGCAGAATTCGCATTTGAAATGACACCCCCGCCCCGCTTCGACCAGGCCGATGGGCAGATATCGCTTGCCGCGAAAAATCGACCGGTCGGCTTTCAGCCCCGCCAGCGAAGGCCGCCCGCCCTGGCGATAAAACTTTTGCAGCGTGTGATGCCGGGCATCGTCAATGACGGTCGCCCAGATATTTTCCGCCTCGCCGACCACCACGGCGTCGGCATATTCCGCCACTTCATCCGGCATCAGTGAAGCATGAAACCCGCCCATCACCACGGGAACCTTCCGCTTGCGATATTCGCTGGCGATCTGATAGGCGCGCTTGGCCGTGTAGGTTTCCACGCTGATGGCAACCAGATCGGTCGGCTCATCGAAGGGGATTTCCTCCATCCGGTCATCGTAAAATCGCCGGTCCACATCCGCCGGCGTCAAGCCGGCGATAGCCGCCGCCGGCAAAGGCTCCATCTGCCAGGTGCGGATGTATGTCCGATCGCCGGCATGGCGGCCGATGCACGGATGGATGATGGTGAGTTTCATGGCCGATTTTCAGAGCATCTCATCTTACGGTAAGCGTAGGGTGGGCGTACTCGCCCACCGTGGCGGTCATTGGCGAATACGACGGTGGGCGAGTACGCCCACCCTACAAGTCGACTCCGCCGATCGTTAAAGAAACCGGGACATGTGCATCGCCCGGCTGATTATCGGCGCGGCCGATGATCCAGTCGCAATTGTAAAAGCGATTGAGGTGATGCGCATAGAAGCGATAACCGAGATTCGTCGCCAGCCTCACGCCCCACGGCGCCGGCGAATGGCGCAATCGGCTCAGGATCGATCTCATGCTGTAGGCATGCTTCCAGGCCGCCTCGGTGCCTGCTTCCAATTCGCGGATGCTCAATCGCTTCGGCTGGAACACGACGTGCTGCCCATCGTAAAGCTCCCACTTGCGCGTAAGAATTCGCCCTTCGCTTTGCAGCCGTCGGTATAACCCGGTGTTGGGAAATGGCGTGACGATGGCAAATCGCGGCAGGTCGATTTTCGCGTCCACCGCAAACTGGGCCGTCTTCAGAAAAACATCCGGCTCATCGCCATCTAACCCGAACACAAAACAACCCTGCAGCGCGATGCGATGGGCGTGAAGCTGCTCCACCAAGCGCACGAATCGGTCCGGCGAATTGAATCCCTTTCGGCTGGCGCGCAGATTTTCCGGCGAAATCGATTCCAGCCCCATGAGCAATCCCCGGCACCCGCTTTCAGCCGCCAGCGCCAGAAGCTCTTCATCGTTTCCGAGCAGCACCGTCGCCAGGCCATACCATTGCACGCCAAGCGGAATCAGCGCGCGAAAAAGTTGGCGGGCGTATTCGCGATTGGCGATCAAATTGAGATCGACGAAGATCAGCTTCTTCGCGCCATGCTGGCGAATGTCGGCAACAATGTCCTCCACCGGTTTTTGCAACGGCTTTCGCCCCCACGCCGACGGAACCACGCAAAAATCGCAATCATGAACGCACCCGCGCGTGGCTTCAAAAACATTGGACGTTAAAAATCGCCGGCTGGGCAACAGATCGCGCCGCGGAAAAGGGCGATCAGCCAGACAGAGATCCGCAGCCTGATCGTAACGCGGCTGCATGCACCCCGAAGCAAAATCACGCAAAAGCCGGGGCCAGGTGTCCTCGGCATAGCCGACGACGATGGCATCGGCGTGCGGCTGGGCATCCTCGGGTATCAGCGTCACATGCGGCCCGCCGATGACCGTTGCGATTCCACGCTCGCGAAATTGCCGGGATAATTCGTACGCACGCGGCGCGGTGCCGGTGATAGCGGTGAGGCCGACCAGGTCGACGTCCAGATTCCCCGGCACGTCCGCGATTCCCTCATCGATCAGCGTCAGTTCGATGTTCAACTCTTTTGGGATTAATGCGGCCAGCGTCGTCAATGTCAGCGGCTGATATCGCAGCGACTTGCGAAAGATTCCCCCGCGATGGCGATACAGCGGCCCCTTGGGCGAGATCAGCGCCACGCGAAGCGGTTTGCCGGGCGGAAGTTGGACATTGGCGCGGATCACGGTTTACTTATGAGCATTTTTACGTGGCACGGACGGCCCGGCTGTGTTTTGGAGTTCAAAGACACGGGCGGATCGCCGGTGCCACGTTAGGGGTTTTGATGCTCCCATGAATGTATAACGATCGTTCGCCGATGACGCCGCGACGTCGCTTGCGATTTCGCGATTCGCTCATTTACGGTCATGACCTCCGCCAACCACTTCAATGCATCACACACGCAAGCCCTCGCGAATATGCGAGACCGCAATCCAATCGCGAGATATCCCGGATCATTCCCAATTCTCGGGCTTCACGTCGCAAAAGGTGCGCCGGGATTTGCTGTACGGCATTACCACCGCCGCGCGGCAGAATGCGGGGCACAAACACAACCTGCCAACGACATTCCCTGACAAGGAATGTCGCCTGATGATCGTTTTGTGTCCACCGCCTTCTCCGCGCTGGTCGACTTTCTTAGCAAAGAGGCCCGAAGGTAACCTATACAAATTTTCTCGATAGACGTCGCAAGCCCGTTGCCCCGACACGCCGGTTCTGAGGTACTTCTCAGCGCGGCCGCTGGCCGCAACCAAAATGCGCTCGCGAAGGCGCGATGGCGCGAAGAAAGCCGCGAAGAGTGCTTTCAAGTTTTACGGAATCGCCTCAAATCGCCCGGCGTCCGATCTTCGCGTTTGTCTTCGCGCCATCGCG